>JANPDG010000130.1:0-16991 GCA_031431335.1 Polaromonas sp.
ATTCAAATCCACGGTGGCTATGGCTACACGCGCGACTTCCCGGTAGAGCAGTATTGGCGCGACCAGCGGCTCAATATGATTCACGAGGGTACCCACGGCATTCAGGCGATGGATTTGCTGGGCCGCAAAGTGCTGATGGAAGGCGGCAAAGGCTTGCAACTGTTGGCCGGCCGCATCAGCGCCACGGCGGCGCAAGCGGGCAGCATTCCTGCGCTGGCTGCGCACGCCAGTGCACTGGCAACTGCGCTCAAAAAAGTGGGCAGCGCTACCCAAGCCGCGTGGGCCACAGGCAACCCGGTCGAAGCACTGCCTAATGCCGTGCCCTATATGCAAGCGTTTGGTCATACCGTGTTAGCGTGGATCTGGCTGGATGTGGCACTGGCCAGCCAGCGCAGTATCGCGCGCGCGCAAGAAAATCAAGCGTACTCAGGTATGTCTGCGGCTGTTGCGCAACAAAATACTATAGATTTAATAGCAAACTATCAAGGTATCACGTCGGGAAACCAGTACTTTTTTCACTATGAACTGCCTAAGATAGATGCTTGGCTGGCCGTCGTGTCAGCCCGCGATATGACCTGCGCTGACATGCCAGAGGCTGCGTTTTAAGCCCAGCTTATAGCGCATAGCCCAAGCTAGGCGGGCGCTGACTGCGTGCCGCGTCACAATCGCGTCACAATCGAGCTAAGGAGGGTCAAGCCATGTCGCTGATCAAAGATATCAAAGTGCCTGCCACCAAGGCGCAAAGCCGTGTGCAAGCCGCCGTGTGGGTGTTAATTTATAGCGGGCTGCTGACGATGATTACAGGCTACACGCTGACGCAAACTAGCCCTGCACCGGGTTGGAATCATGGCGAAACTTTGATACTGATTGGCAGCTTGGCGACAGCGGCGGGTGCGGTGTTGATTTACATTCGTTCTTTGATGCAAAAATCTGCTGCCCCACCGAAGGAGACCTCACTGTGACCCCGCGTACTATCCAACAATTGTTCGACCTGACCGGCAAAACCGCGTTAATCACCGGCGGCTCACGCGGCCTAGGCTTGCAAATGGCCCATGCACTGGGCGAAGCCGGTGCCAAGATCATGCTCAGCTCGCGCAAAGCCAGCGACCTAGAAGAGGCCACCGCCCAGCTGCAAGCCGCAGGCATTGACGCCCGCTGGATCGCAGCAGACTGCGCCAAAGACGAAGACATCAACCGCTTGGCCGACGAGGCACTGCAGCGCATGGGCGATGTCGATATTTTGGTTAACAACGCAGGCGCAGCTTGGGGCGCGCCCGCTGAAGACCACCCCGCAGATGCGTGGGACAAAGTGATGAGTCTCAATGTGCGAGGCTACTTTTTGCTCAGCCAACGCATTGCTAAAAAGAGCATGATTGCCCGCAACAGTGGCAGCATTATCAACATTGCCTCGATTGCAGGCTTGGGCGGCAACCCCAGCGGCATGAACACGATTGCCTACAACACGTCCAAAGGCGCGGTGATCAACTTCACCCGCGCGCTGGCTGCTGAATGGGGCAAGTACAACATTCGTGTGAACGCGATTTGCCCAGGATTTTTCCCTAGCAAAATGACGATCGGCACACTCAAAGCTTTGGGTGAAGATAAGCTCAAAGAGGGCGCGCCGCTCAAGCGCTTGGGCGATGATGAAGATTTAAAAGGCCTGTGCCTGCTGTATGCGTCCAATGCAGGCAAGCACATCACCGGGCAGTGGCTGGCGGTGGACGGCGGCGTAAGCATTGTGACAGGCGGCTAAATCTTGGCGATGAAGTTCCTTGCCCACATACCGTTTGTCGAGCATTTGGGCTTTGAGCTGCTCACCATGCAGGGCGGTGTAGCTGAGATTGCCTACACCCCGCAGCCCGAGCATCTGAACAGCTTTAACGTGACACATGGCGGCGCTAGCATGACGCTCATGGATGTGGTGATGGCGCACGCTGCACGCAGCATGGAGCTGAACATGGGCATTGTGACGATTGAGATGAAAACCAGCTTTATGCAGCCTGCAGTGGGCCCGCTGGTGGCCAAAGGGCGGTTAATTCACCGCACGGCCACGATGGCGTTCACCGAAGCAAGCATTTTTGATGCGCAGGGCAAGGTGTGCTCGCATGCCACAGGTACATTCAAATACGTGCGCCGCTTGCCAACGAGCGCGGGTGTGCATGACCTTAACGCTGTGCCGACAGACTAAGCTGCTCTGTCTTGCTGTGCGTATTGGTTGATGGGTTTTAGGTCATTTTTTTAGCAGTTTTCCGACGTGGATATTCAATAGTTTGCTATTAAATTAGTAGTAAAGGTAAATCAAATGCAAAATTCTCAATGGCTTTTAGACAACCGTCCCACAGCAGAGGCGAGTGCAAGCAACTTCAAACTGGTGACCTGCGAGACACCCGCGCTGCAAGACGGCCAAGTGCTGGTGCGCCACCACTACATGAGCCTCGACCCGTATATGCGCGGCCGCATGAACGAGAGCAAAAGCTACGCTGCAGCGCAGCCTCTGGGTGAAGTGATGATTGGCGGCACAGCAGGCGAGGTGATCGAATCGAAAAACGCCAAGTTTGCAGTTGGCGACACAGTCGTTGGCATGGGCGGATGGCAAACGCACAGCGTAGTGGACGGCAATGCCATTGGCGCGCTGCGCAAGGTGGACACAGCGAATATTGCGCTCAGTGCCTACCTAGGCGCAGTGGGCATGCCCGGCGTGACAGCTTGGTATGGCCTGGTGAAGATTTGCGCACCCAAAGTAGGCGAGACCGTGGTGGTGACTGCTGCCAGCGGCGCGGTGGGCAGCGCAGTAGGCGTGTTGGCCAAGGCGCGCGGCTGCCGTGTGGTGGGTATTGCGGGTGGTAAAGACAAGTGCGACTATGTCGTGAACGAACTGGGCTTTGACGCTTGCATTGACTACAAACAGCACAGCGACGGCAAAGCACTGAGTGCGGCGCTCAAAGAGGCTGCACCTAACGGCATTGATTGCTATTTTGAAAACGTAGGCGGCTGGATTTTAGACACCGTGCTCACGCGGATGAACGCCTTTGGCCGCATAGCAGTGTGCGGCATGATTGCTGGCTACGACGGCAAGCCCATGCCATTGGCGGCACCTGTGCTCATCCTGATGAGCCGCTTGAAGATTCAAGGCTTTATCGTCAGCGAGCACATGGAAGTGTGGCCCGAAGCCTTGAAAGAGCTGGGCACGATGGTGGCGACTTGCAAGCTCAAGGCGCGCGAGAGCATTGCCCAAGGCATTGAAGCTGCACCTGAGGCATTTCTGGGTTTGCTCAAAGGCAAAAACTTTGGTAAGCAGTTGGTTAAGTTGGTTTGATGGGCTGAGTTTTAATGCGGACAGCCGAACGCAGAGGACGCAAAAGTTACGCAGAGGACGCAAAAGGAATACCAAAAAAGATGATTGAAATAATTTTTTTAAATCTTTTTGTATTTTTGTATTTCTTTTTTGCGTCTTTTGCGTAACTTTTGCGTCCTCTGCGTCCTGTATTAAAGATCGAAGATTTAGCAGCCAACTATTTGGAGACGACACATGGCAAAAGATATTTACTTCCACCATTACCCCACATCACCGTTTGCTGAAAAAGTGCGTGCCATCCTTGGCTACAAGGGCATGGCGTGGCGTTCGGTGATGCAGCCGCAGATCATGCCTAAGCCGGATTTGGTGGCTTTGACGGGTGGTTATCGGCGCATTCCGGTGCTGCAAATAGGCAATGATGTGGTGTGTGACACCGTGCTGATTTGTGATGTGTTGGAGCATTTGCAGCCTGACAATACGCTGTACCCTGCGGGCCTCAAGGGTGCAGCGCGCACGGTGGCGCAGTGGGCTGACAGCACGCTGTTTTGGACAGCGATGGCTTTTAACTTTTCGCCTGCGGGTGCCGCGCACATGTTTGCTGGCCGCCCGCCTGAGGCGCTGGCAGCGTTTGGCGAAGACCGCAAAGCCATGCGCGCAGGTGCTGCGCGCATGCATGTGCAAGACGCCGCGCCAGCCTACAAAAGCTATTTGCGCCGCATCAACACGATGGTTCAGGCCCAAGACTTCGTGCTAGGTAGCCAGCCGTCAGTGGCGGATTTTTCAATTTACCACCCGCTGTGGTTCACCCGCAATATGGCGCCGCTGGCGGGTATTTTGGACGCGACACCTGCCGTGCTGGCCTGGATGGATCGCATCAAAGCCTTTGGTCATGGGCAAATGACAAAGAGCGATACTACTGAATCCATAGCTAACTCTTCAATATCCACGTCGGAAAACCTCTTATTTTCTTACCAAAATGAGGTATTTCAAGATGAACACGGCATTGCGTTGGGCTCACAGGTGAGTATCACTGCTGAGAGCTTTGGGCTCGAGAGCACGGTGGGCGAGCTGGTGGCCGCCACGCGCACCCGCTACTCGCTGCGCCGCGTGGACGCGCGTGCGGGCACGGTGCACGTGCATTTTCCGCGCATTGGTTTTGTGATGAAGGCGGTGTAGATGGCGCTCAATGTGAACGACTTAGTTTGGCAGAGCGTTGCGCACGATGCGGTCACTGTGCCGCAGCTGTACGCGCTGCTTGCGCTGCGCTGCGAGGTGTTTGTCGTTGAGCAAAACTGCCCTTTTCAAGACATAGACGGTGCAGATCTGCAGGCGGTGCACCTGATGGGCTGGGCTGGCCAGTCGCTGGTGGCCTACGCCCGCTGCCTGCCTTCGGGCGTAAAGTATCCGCAGGCCAGCATTGGCCGTGTGGTGACCCATTCGAGCTTGCGCGGTGGCGGGGCAGGGCACGAGTTGATGCGCAGAGCGATTGACTGTGTGCAGCAGCATTGGGGCACGCAGGCTATCTGCATTGACGCACAGGCGCATTTGGTGAAGTTTTATAACCAACTGGGCTTTGTAGAGTTTGGTCAGGGCTATGTTGAAGACGGTATTCCTCACATCGCCATGAAGCGACCTTAATTTTTTATTTCTTTAGGACAGACAAATGATCCGTAATTTCAAAGGCAAAACCGCCGTACTCACTGGTGCAGGCTCAGGCTTTGGCCTGGAGTGCGCGCGCATTGGCGCTAAGCTGGGCATGAACTTGGTGCTAGCAGATGTGCAGCAAGATGCGCTGGACAAAGCGGTCGCTGAAGTCACCGCCTTAGGTGCGCAAGTGCTGCCGTTTCAATTGGACGTGTCTAAAGCAGACCAGGTCGAGGCGATGGGAGTGGCCACATTGGCGCGCTTTGGCGCACCGCATTTGGTGTTTAACAACGCTGGCATTGGCGCAGGCGGTTTGATTTGGGAAAACACGGCAAAAGACTGGGAGTGGGTGATAGGTGTGAATGTGATGGGCGTGGCCCACGGCGTGCGCGTGTTCACACCCATGATGCTGGACGCTGCCAAAAAAGACGCCGCCTACCAAGGCCATATGGTCAATACTGCCAGCATGGCCGGCTTGCTCAATGCGCCGAATATGGGTGTGTACAGCGTGAGCAAACACGCCGTAGTGTCGTTGTCGGAGACGCTGTACCAAGACTTGCAATTGGTGACCGACCAAGTCAGCGCATCAGTGCTATGCCCATTTTTTGTGCCCACGGGCATCAGCCAAAGTCACCGCAACCGGCCTGAAGAGTTCAAGCAGCGCGGCATCAAGCCTACCAAGAGCCAAATGATCGGCCAGGCCATGAGCGACAAAGCCGTAGGCAGCGGCAAGGTGAGCGCGGCCGACGTGGCGCAAATGGTGTTTGACGCTGTGGCTGCCAACCAGTTTTATATCTATAGCCACCCTAAAGCCATCAACACGGTGCAAACGCGGTTGGAAGATGTGATGCAGGCACGCAACCCGACAGATCCGTTTGTGCTCAAGCCGGAGATCGGCGCTGAGCTGCGCAAGGCTTTGCGCGCAGAGTAAGGATGGGATAGGTTTGAATAGTTATGAACACTATTAAAATAATAGCTAACTATTGAATACCCACGTCGGAAAACTACCCTAAAATTTTGGAAAATGTATGATGATGAAATGGCGCGGACAGTATCTGCCGTAGCAGGTACTGGCCCGCGCCGCTAGGCTGTCCATCTGGCGCGCCATTTGCGCAGGGTGATGGCAATTTTCGTTTTGATACTTCGCACGCTTCGCCATACGACCGAGGCGCGTATCTGCGCGAGCAGGGTGTCTTTCCAAGCCTTCCAGCGCGGATACCACTTGGCAAACCAGGTAAATTGCATCAGCGCGGGCTCGGTGAGTTGAAACAACCAAGCCGCCAGTGCAGTGCCTACCAGTTTGGCTATGAGCAAGATCGCCACGCCCAAAACAAATTGACCATGGCGAATCAGCCATAGCGCGATCAGCTTGGCCGGTAAGAGGCTGATGACGGGCACCACAAAAACCAAGAGTGCTTGCCAAGGTGACAAACCTTTGATTTGGCGCTCAAGCCAAGCCCAAACTCTTAAGCGCGCGAGGCTACGCATTAACGAGGCCAGCGGGTTCCAGCCCCACTCCTCAAACAAGACAATCAGCGCCACAAAGGGCGTTAGTATCCAGCGAATCAGGGTGATGAGCTTTGCCAGCATGTTAGCGGTAGAGCGCGGCGCGCTTGGCTAAAAAAGCCTCAATGCCTTCGCCGCCGTTGGCATGGTGCAGGTTGCTCACAAAAGCATCGCGCTCTGCGCTCAGGTGCTCGGTCAATGGGCGCTGTGCTGCATCGCTCATCAGCTCTTTGATACTGGCCATCACATTGGGGGCACGGGCGTTAAGTTTGTCGGCCATGGCCAGCGCCTGCTGCAGGGCTGCGCCGTGGTCGGTGAGCTGGTTGACAAGCCCCAAGCTGTGCAGCCGCTCTGGGCTGATGCGTTCACCGCCAAGCAGCAGCTCGCTGGCGATCTGGCGCGGCAGCATGCGGGCCAGGTGCCAGCTCGCGCCGCCGTCGGGAGACAAGGCGACACTGCTGTAAGACATGACAAACACGGCATCGCGCGCGGCCACAATAAAGTCGCAGGCCAAGCACAGCGAAAATCCTGCGCCTGCTGCGGGGCCTTCGACAGCGGCTATGACAGGCTTGCGACAACTGCGGATGGCTTCGATCCAGGCATGCAGGCCGTCGATGCTAGAGGCTTGCACCTCGCGCGCCTGGTTGCGGTTGTCCAGCAGGCGTTGCAGATTGCCACCTGCGCAAAACTGCGCACCTTCGCCCGTGATGATGACGCTGCGAATTTCACTAGAGCTGTCGGCGAAACCCAGAGCCTCTACTCCTGCAGCGTACATCGCTGGGCTGAGCGCGTTGCGCAGGCTCGGGTTGGCAATAGTCAGCACCATCGTGCGGCCATGCTCGCCGTGGGTGCTGCTTTTAAGCTCGCCGCTGTGTTGGCTTGCAGATGGGGGCTGCTTGGGTGATGGGCTCATGGCGCTGCGCTTAGGCCTCAACATGCTTGAGGCTCAGGCCAATGGCACCGCGCCTGCGCAGCCACGGGCTGGGGCGGTAGCGTGGGTCGCCATACACGGTTTGCATATTGAACAGCACTTCTAACACGTTGGTGGGGCCAAGCAGGTCGCCCAGAGCCAAGGGGCCATGCGGATAGCCCAAGCCCAGAGTGACAGCGGTCTCTAGGTCTGCAGGCGAGCAAATTTGCTGCTGGCACATGTCTGCTGCGATATTGATGATGCAGGCCACGACCCGCTGGGTGACAAAGCCGCCGCTGTCGCGGATTACGCTGACTGCTTTGCCATCGCGCGCGAACAGGGCGTGGGCTGCATCCGCCATGTCTTTGCGCGTGGCGGGGTTGGTCATGAGCACGCGGCGGCGCGTGAGTGTGTCGTCGATCAGCATGTCAATACCAATGGTGCGCGCTGGGTCGTAACGCTCTACTACCGCTACCGTGGTGACATCAAAGCCCAGCGGAGCGACGATGGTCAGGGCGTACATGGACGGTGACACGCCTGTCTCTATCGTCGCACCTAAGTTTTTTAGCAGTTGCAGTAACTCAGAGCGGCGCGTGGCGCGTGGCGACACCCATACGGGCGGCAGGGTGTCTACCTGAGGCACGGCCGCTGGCGCGGCTTTGACGGCGACGCCATCGGTATAGGCATAAAACCCTGCCCCCGTTTTTTTGCCCAGCAGACCGCCTGCCAAGCGCTGGGCTGTGATCACACTAGGGCGGTAGCGCGGCTCGTCATAGTACTGACGGTACACCGATTCCATCACGGGGTGTGACACGTCTAGTGCAGTCAGATCCATCAGCTCGAAGGGGCCGAGCTTAAAGCCAACCTGGTCTTTTAAAATAGCATCGATAGTGGCAAAGTCGGCAATGCCCTCACTCACGATGCGCAGCGCTTCAGTGCCATAGGCACGACCTGCATGGTTGACGATAAATCCCGGTGTGTCGGATGCAGCCACACAAGCGTGGCCCATTTGTCTGGCGTACTGCGACAGCTGCTCGCAGACCTGAGGGGCGGTTTTGAGCCCGGCAATCACTTCGACGACCTTCATCAGCGGTACTGGATTGAAAAAATGGTAGCCCGCCAAGCGCGCAGGGTGTTGTAGTGCTGCCGCAATCGCAGTAATAGAGATAGACGAAGTATTGCTAGCAAGCACGCAACTGTGCGACACTACGGCTTCTAATTGGATGAATACTTTTTGCTTAATATCTAAATTTTCAACAATGGCTTCGATCACCAATTCACAATGCGCAAGTTCGCTTAAATCGCTGCAGGCTTTGATTCTGGCTTTGCAGTCACTGGCTTCTTTGGCGCTGAGTTTGCCTTTGCCCACCTGTTTGTCCCAAGCTGCTGCCAAGGCATCTATAGATTTTGAAACCATGTCGGCTTGGGTATCGAACAAGCATACTTGGCTGCCTGCTTGGGCTGCAATCTGGGCGATACCGCGGCCCATAGCCCCTGCGCCCACTACAGCAATGACGGAAAATACAGTTTGCATAACATATTGTCGTTTGGTTACTGTGTCAAAATACACGGTTATCAGAAAAACTTGAGCAGTAGATCATTGATGACCATTCATCCACCGTTCCTAGCCATAAACAGTGTACACAAAGCCAGTGCGCTTTTAGTGACAGCTGTGGCTGCTGCATTACTGTCTTGGCCAGTTGATGCCGATGCTTTGTCGTTGGGGCGTTCGCGAGGCGCTGCCGTGTTGGGTCGTAGCCTGGATGTGTCGGTGCTGGCCAGTGTAGAGCCTAAAGAGGATACGCCAGAAGCAGGATGTTTTAGTGCAGAAGTCTTTTATGGCGAAACCCGTATCGGCGCTCAAAACGTGACGATCACTCCGGTGCGCAGCAGCCCCACCGAACTTGCATTGCGCGTGCGCTCAAGCACCTTGGTAGACGAAGCATTCGTTACAGTGTATCTACGCGCCCTGTGCGGTGCTTCGGTGTCGCGCCGCTATGTGCTCCTAGCTGATGCGCCTAGTGAGAGTGCTGCTGTGGTGCAAGCGCCATTCGCATCATCGGTCAATAACTTGCCCTCAGCGCCTGTGCCTAATAGCGCCAGTAATGCTGGCGCTGCGGCAGGCAGCTTTAGTGCAGACGTTGCCGCCAAGCGCAAGGCCCGTGAAGAGCGCCGGGCTGCACTGCGCACGAGCCCCGCTGCAGCAGCCGGCAACACCCCCGAAGATACAGCCAAAGCCCAGGCTCGCAGCACAGCGCGTGAGCAGGCTAAGGCGCAGACGCGTGAACCGGCCCTGCAGCGTGCACAAGAGCGTAAAAACACATCTGCATCTGCACCGGCTGCGCAGCAGATGAGCAAAACCCTGACCCCGCGCTTAAAAGTGGACTTGCTGGACCTCACCCAGCCCTTCGAGCCGCAACTGCGTGCCAGCAGTGAGATGTTGAGCCAGCCCACCACAGATCCGCTAGCCCGCGCCCAAGCTGCAGCCATGTGGCGCGCGATCAACAGCTCACCCGAAGACCTGCTGCGCGACAGCGACCGGCTCAAAGCCATTGAAACCGATGTGCGCGCGATGTCGGAGCTAACCAAGCAGCAAAGCAAAGAGCTGGCGAGCTTGCGCAGTGATTTGAGCCAAGCGCAGCGCGAGCGATATGCCAATCCACTGGTATACGTTTTGGGGGCATTGAGCTTGGGTGCATTGGGGTTTGCCGCGTGGGCATGGCGCAGACGCTCCAGCCGCAGCGCGCCTTGGTGGGGCAGCGTGTCGCGTCAGCAGGATTCAGATTCTGCTCACGCAGAGGCGAGTTCAAAGCCTAGCACGGCAAAGGTCCATAGCGTCCAGCCCAGCTATAGTGCAGATGACTTAGACTTTATGCCACCATCTGCTCCAGTGCCGCCGTCTGTATCGGGCTCGCCGCCAGCGACTTTTTCATCGGCCCCAGCGCCATTCATCTCTAGCCGCAAGGCAGCCGCTTCTGCGCAATCTGATTTTGCAGTGTCGTCCTCGGCGCACCGCACCGCGCAGCTGGTAGCCCCCGCACCAAGCGCTCGCGCGGTGGTTGATTTTGGTCACAGCGCACCCATCGCACCCCGCTCAGTCAATGCAGAAGAGCTTTTTGATATTCAGCAGCAGGCAGACTTTTTTATGTCGCTGGGTCAGCACTCCCAAGCCATTGATATTTTGCAAAATCACATCAGTGATAACGTAGGTACCAGCGCGCTGGCCTACCTCGATTTATTTGATATTTACCACAAGATAGGACAGCGCGACGACTTTGACGCACTGCGCGAAGAGTTCAACCGCGTCTTTAACGCCCAAGTGCCAGAGTTTGACAGCTACGGCAAGGACAGCCGCGGCCTAGAGGACTACGAAAGTGCCATGCAGCGCATACAGGCCCTTTGGCCTAGCGCCAAGGTGCTGGCCGTGATCGAGGAGTCTATTTTTCGTATGCCAGAGCTGGACGCGAAGCCCTTTGATTTAGAGGCATACCGCGAGTTAATGCTGCTTTACGCTTTGGCCAAAGACCTGAGCACCCATGACAGTGTTTTGGGCGACTTAATGGTGGACTTTGATCTGCCCCCAGGCGTAGTGGAAGATTTTTCTGGACTCAACAGCTTGCCTACTATCGGAGCTGCAGCCCCTAGCGCAAGCAGTTTTTCTCCGACCAAAGTGCAGCCATTGTCAGCGTCTGAGGACGTGGATATTGATCTGGATATTTGGGGCGGCGGCGCGGACGTGGCCAAGGCAGCTGCGAAAAGCTCTGCACAATCGCAGGCCAAAACCGCAGCTGCAAATGCGCCAACCAATATGATCAATTTTGAAGTGATTCAGCGAACGGACTTTAGTCGTTCAAAAAACACCAAACTCTAGCCATCTGTAGCGCACTCAGCGCTGCATGGCGGCCTAGCGCCTTACCTGTAGGGCACCAGGATTGACAATATTGCTGGGGGTGCCGCGAATAAAATTAACCACGTTATCAAAGGCAGCACCGAAATATAGTTCGTAGCTGTTTTGCTCGACATAGCCAATATGCGGCGTGCAAATGCAGTTTTCTAGACGCAGCAGTGCATGGCCCTGCAAAATAGGCTCCGATTCAAACACATCAATCGCGGCCAAGCCAGGGCGGCCACGGTTAAGCGCTGCAATCAAGGCGTCTTGCTCTATCAGCTCAGCGCGTGAGGTGTTGACCAGCAAAGCGGTGGTCTTCATCAGTTGAAGTGCGTTCAGGCTGACGATACTGCGGGTTTCTTCGTTGAGCCGTAAGTGCAGACTGAGCACATCAGACTCTGAAAACAGTTGCTCTTGGCTAGCTGCTATTGCAAAGCCGTCGGCCTGTGCTTTGGCCAAGGTGCTGTCGCGGCCCCAAACCATTACCTGCATGCCAAAAGCGCGGCCATAGCCTGCGACGATTTGGCCAATTTTGCCGTAACCCCATAGGCCCAGTGTTTTACCGCGCAATACCGTGCCAATACCAAAATTGGGCGGCATGGACGCCGCTTTGAGGCCAGACTGCTGCCATGCACCATGCTTTAAGTGGGCAATGTACTGTGGCAAACGACGCTGTGCGGCCATGATGAGCGCCCAAGTCAGCTCGGCTGGGGCCACGGGTGAGCCGGTGCCTTCAGCTACAGCGATGCCGCGCTCTGTGCAGGCTGCAATGTCAATGTGCGAGCCTACTTTGCCCGTCTGAACAATCAGCTTGAGCTTGGGCAGTTTTTCAATCAGTTGGCGTGTGAGCTGGGTGCGTTCACGCACCAGCACGATGACGTCGGCATCTTTGAGGCGCACGCTGAGCTGGCCGATGCCTTTAACCGTATTGGTAAACACCTTAGCCGGATAGTCTTCGAGCTTGGAGGCGCAGTCTAGTTTACGGACGGCATCTTGGTAGTCGTCCAAAATCACAATGTTCATGCCTGTATTGTGCCTGCAACTGAGCCGTCTACTGCGCCCTAGGCGCAGTAAGTTGTTAACACATCGTCATCAGGCTGTGCGCAGCTCGGTCAAGGCTAAGCGGTCTAGCTCGGCGCACACATCGGCAAATGTGCCCGACAGCACCATGCGGCCTGCACGGTCAGCTGGCAGGCTGGCGTCTACATTGCGCACCACCCGGACGCGGTGGATCGGTTTGGCGCTGATTTGCGGGGTGCTGTGTGGATAGGTGATGCGCGCTCGCGGGGCCAGCGTTGTGCAGCGCGCAATGGTTTTAGAGGCGTCAGCACCGAGGCTGACCGGCGTTAGTGTGCGCTGAGGCAAGCGCAAGCCCAGGCCTAGACCCAATGGCTTAGCACCTACGGCGTGGGGTGCAAAAAATAGTACAACAGCTTGCAGGGGAGCGATGAGTAGCGAGAGCAGGTTCATGGGAATCTCCTTGTTAAGGCAATAAAAAGCCATAAGAAACAATAGCAAAATAGCGGCGAAAATTTCAGTTCAGAGGGGCAGAGCAGACTTCAATACAAAACTAATAACAAAATGATAGGCAAAGCGGCGGCTCGACAAGGGCCAGAGACCCTTGCAAAAACACTGCATAAAAACAACCGCGTTACAGGTGGGTTGGTCAGACTAAGCTATGCGCCGTAGCCTATAAAAGCAGGCTACATCAACATGCTGTTGCGAATCAGGCCGACGGCCAAGCCTTCGATCTCGAATGGCTCGCCGGGCTCGACCACAATGGTTTTGAAGTCAGAGTTTTCGGCGTGCAGCTCGATCAGGTGGTGGTTGCGCTGAAAGCGCTTGACGGTGACTTCTTCGCCCAAGCGGGCAACCACGATTTGGCCGTTGCGAGCGTCTTTGGTGGCTTGTACGGCCAGCAGGTCGCCGTCGATGATGCCGATGTCGCGCATGCTCATGCCGCGCACTTTGAGCAGGTAGTCTGGCTTGGCTTTGAACAGGCTGCTTTCAACGTAGTAGGTTTGGTCGACGTTTTCAACGGCCAAAATGGGCGCGCCTGCTGCGACGCGGCCTACCAAGGGCAGGGCCAGTTGCATTAGGCTTTGCAGGGGCAGGCTGAACTGCTTGCCCAGGCCATCTGTGCGGGCTGCGTTGATGCTGCGCAGCGCGTCGCCTTTGAGGCGGATGCCGCGTGAGGTGCCACTGACGAGCTCAATCACGCCTTTGCGGGCCAGCGCTTGCAAATGCTCTTCGGCAGCGTTGGCAGACTTAAAGCCCAGCTCGCTGGCGATTTCGGCGCGCGTGGGTGGGGCTCCGGTGCGGGCGATGGCGTTTTGCACCAGGTCTAAAATTTGCTGCTGGCGAGCAGTTAACTTTGGGCTTTCAAACATGTCAAACTCCTAAGCTGCGATCAGGGTAAAAAGGTTGGACAAGCACCACACGCTTTGCTGTGTGATCTCAGTACACGGGGCAACTGCGAGATTGAGACCATGCACTGAGTTCTTATCCAGTTACTGTATATTAAACCAGCTTTTATAAAAGTACAAGCACTGTGGCAAAAATAAATCAAAAGATCGTTGTTTTAGGCACTGGCGGCACCATTGCAGGCACCGCTAGCAGTAGCGCCGACCATACGGGCTACACCGCTGCACAAATAGGCATAACGCAGCTCTTGATGGCGATTCATGGGCTGCCAGAGGCTTTGCAAGGCTGCGAACTGGTGACCGAGCAGGTAGCGCAGATAGACAGCAAGGATATGGACTTTGCCACCATGGCGCGGCTCTCTAGCAGGTGCGCGCATTGGTTGGGCCAGACGGATGTCGTTGCCGTAGTGGTAACCCACGGTACTGACACCCTAGAAGAAACCGCTTGGTTTTTACACCTGACACTGCCCGCCGCGCTGCAAGTAGCCAAGCCCGTGGTGCTAACCTGCGCCATGCGCCCCGCAACATCGAGCGAGGCGGACGGGCCGCGCAATCTGCTGGACGCCGTGTGGTTGGCGCAGTCGCCGTTGGCGCGCGGCGTGTTGGTGGTGTGCGCAGGCGACGTACACCATGCGGCGCATGTGCAAAAGGTACACAGCTATGCGCTCAATGCATTGAGTTCTGTCCCGCATGCCTTGGCTGCTCATGTGCAGGGCGACCAAGTGCATTGGACAGATTCAAAAACCCATTTAGATGCAAAAATTGAGCACTTTTCCGACGTGGATATTGGAAAGTTTGCTATTAATAGTATAGTAAATAATGTGCCATGGCCACGGGTAGAGATGCTGCTGAACCACACCCAAAGCGACGGCAGCCTGGTGCGCGCCTTGCTCGCGCAGCGCAGCGCGAGCCTTGTCTGCAGCAGCACAAGGACTGTCGCAGGCAGCGCAACAATACAAGGCATTGTGGTGGCCGCCACCGGCAACGGCACGCTGGCCCACGATCTGCAATCTGCCCTGTGCGATGCGCAGCAGCAAGGTATCGCGGTCTTGCGCAGCACCCGCTGCGTGTGGGGCAGCGTGACCAGCGTGGTGGGCGATGTATTGGACTCAACACCACTGACGCCGCTTAAAGCGCGGATCGCGTTGGTTTTGCAACTGCGTCAAAAGGATATCTAAATGTTTGCCCAGCTTGGATCTCACCCTTGGGCCTACCCCGCGCTGGAGGTGGTGCATATTTTGGGTATTGCGCTACTGATTGGTAATTTGGTCTTGCTAGAGCTGCGTGTGTTTGGTAACGGCGCTAATTTACCGATTAAAGACTTGGCCCGGCTGGGCTTGGGCATTGTGGCTGTGGGCTTTTGCATGGCAGCGGCATCGGGCCTGATGATGTTTGCAACACAACCGGCGGAACTATTGGCCAATCGCGCTTTCACAATCAAAATGCTGCTGTTGACCTGTGCAGCGTGTAACGCCGCTTGGTTTCATGGGCGCGGCTCATTGGACAGGCTGGACACCGTGGCCAAGCTGCAAATGGTGGTGTCCATGCTGCTGTGGGTCGCTGTGGTGGTGTGTGGCCGCTTTATAGCGTACCAATAGCGCGGTTTGGAAGTCGAATGTTTTTCAAGGAGAACCATGATGCAACGTCGCCCTTTTATATTCGCCGGTATTGCCTTGCCACTGGCAGGCGCAGCCCATGCTCACCACGGGTGGAGCAGCTTTGACCAAGATCGCCCGATTTATCTTCAAGGCACTGCACGCAAAGTCAAATGGCAAAACCCCCATGCTGAGCTTGAACTCGAAATCACCAGCGCCTTAAAGCTGCCTGCCGATTTGGCCAGCCGCGTGCTGCCTGCACAATCTGCCCCAGTAGACGCCAAGGCGCTGCTTGCAAAGGCCGCGCTGCCCAAGCGCAGCGACAAGCTCTGGGAGATCGAGCTGGCACCGCTCACACGCATGCAGGCCTGGAGCGTGCCCGAGATCACCACAGGTGCCAGTCTGGCGCTGCTGGGCTTTACATTCAAAGACGAAAAAGGCGCAGCCATTGCCCGCGTGGAATACCTGTGGCTCGATGGCAAAGCGTATGCCTTGCGCTCGTCGCCAGCCTAGTCCCTCAGCGGTTAGACCTTTTCAATCACCGACCGCCCCGATTGCACAGCAAACTTCGCCAGCGTTTGTACTTGAGTTTGGGTGTTGCGCACATCGTCAACTGCGCGCAGAGACACGGTGAGCTGGCCGGGGGCGAAGTCGGCCAAGCCGTAGCCTCTGTATTTGGCATCGGCAAATACAAAGTGGGGGTTCTCAGTCAAACGCTCAGCAGTTTTCTCGCCCGAGCTGGCACTGGGGCGCGACGTGATACTGGTGCCGCAAAACTCTACGCCCACAGCTTTGCTGTCAGGCTGGGTGTAGTCGGCCAGCACGTGGCCTACCCAGTTTTCGTGGATGTCGCCGCCTAGCAGCACAGCGTTAGAGATTTGCTGGGCTTGCAGAACATCGGTGAGGCGTTTGCGCGCGGGGGTATAGCCGTCCCAGCCGTCGTTGATGAATGTCTGGCCAGGGCCGATGCGAAAGTCTCTGGGGCCGAAGACTGTGGACTGGCCTAGGATGTGCCAGCCTTTTTCGTTGGCTGTTTTGCCCAAGCTCTCGGCCAACCAGCGCTCTTGGCCTGAGCCAAGCAAACTGCGCTGCGGGTCGAGCCACTCGGGGCACTGCGCGGGGTTGACCGCACCCGAGCCAGCAGCACCGCCTTTGGTGCAGACTTGGGCGTTTTTGTACTGGCGCGTGTCCAGCATATGCAGCGTGGCCAAGCTGCCAAACCGGATGCTGCTGTAAATGCGCATCTCAGCGCCGCTGGCAAGGCCCGCCATGCCTGCTTGCAGCACGCTGGCGCGCAGCGGCATATGCTCGTAGTAGGCTTGGTAGGCGGCGGCGCGGCGAGCCGCAAAATTGGCCACTGCAGGGCCGTTATCGCCTGGGGCAAGGCCCGCATAGTCGTTTTGTACTTCGTGATCGTCCCACGTCACTAGCCACGGGCAGTGGGCGTGCATGGCTTGCAGCTCGGGGTCGCTTTTGTGCAGGGCGTAGCGGGCGCGGTAGTCGTCCAAGCTGACCACCCAGCCGCCTGTGGGCACGCGCACTGCGCTGGCTGCAGTGGGGTATTCATAAATGTAGTCGCCCAAAAACACCACCGCATCGGGCTGGTCGGCCAGCATGTGGGTGTAGGCACTGTAGTAGCCGTGCTCCCAGCGCTGGCAGGATGCGTAGGCCAAGCGCAGCTTAGGCAGCGCAGCATCAGCGGCGGGCAGGGTGCGGGTGCGCCCGGTGG
>JANPDG010000131.1:0-6598 GCA_031431335.1 Polaromonas sp.
TAAGAATAACCTGCAAAATGCAGATCACCTTACCCTTTAATCCAACCCGTTTCTGAGTCACCCCACTTGAAAAAACACTCTAAGCTGTTGTCACATATAGAGAATTCGAGATTTCAACGGGGAAATACCGGACAGTAGTGATTTTAGGTGGTATTTTTGGCATTTTCCGACGTGGATATTGAATAGTCTGCTATTTATTTAGTAGTACTAATAGCTTTAATCAACCCCCAGCCAATTGCTGCAATACCCGCTGCACTACCGCCTGCGGCATAAACGATGCGCGGGCTGCGCTTTGCATGCTGGCTTCTATGTCGGCAACTTGCCAGCCCAGCGCTTGGTGCACTGCCGCCAGCTCACCGCTGTGGGTCACGCCGGAGATTAAGCGGTTGTCTGTGTGGACTGACAGGCTCAGGCCCGCAGACAGCATGCTTTTCATGGGGTGGCTGGCCAGGTCGGCGCACACGCCGGTGTGGGTGTTGCTGGTGGGGCAGACTTCAAAATGCACTGGGCGGCCGTGTGCCTTTTGATCAACCGCCATCGCAGCAACGGTGTGCATGCGGCGCAGGGCGGCGGCAGCGTCTTCGCCGGGGGCGGGCTGCGCAATCTGCACGCCGTGGCCGATGCGCGTAGCGCCCAGTTCAATGGCTTCTAACACCCGCTGGCCGTGGTCGGCCTCGCCTGCGTGCAAGGTGATACCCAAGCCTGCGTCGCGCGCCAGATGGATGGCTGCGCGGTGCACGGTAGCAGGAAAGCCTTTTTCGGCACCCGCCAAGTCAAAGCCCACCACGCCGTAGCTGGCATAGCGCACCGCTAAGCGCGCCGCGCTCTCCACGGCTTGCACGCTGTCGGTGCGCATGGCGCACACAATCAGGCCTGCGGGCATGCTGCTGCGCTGCAGTCCGCGCAGCAGGGCTTCGACAGCCAGCTCAGGGGCCAAGCCGTGCGGCTCTAGCAGCAGCGGGGCCATGCGAAACTCAGCCAGCACACAGCCGTCGAGCCGCGCATCTTCAGCCGCCTCAAAAGCCACCTGCTCACAGGCGCGTGCCGTCGCCATAGCGGCCACCGTCAGGCCAAAGGCCCTCAAATACCGCTCCAAGCTGCCCGAGTTAGCATTGCTTTGCAGCCACAGCGCCAGTTCGGGCGCGGTGGCTACAGGTAAGGAAATGTTGCTTGTCTGGCATAGCGCGAGCAGGGTTTGTGGCCGCAGGCCTCCGTCTAAGTGCTCGTGCAGCAGCACCTTAGGCAAAGTGCGCCAGTGGTCTGCGCTGCTGTGAATTTGAGTGGATGAGTCCAGCATGGGGTAATCACTCTAAAAAAATATCCGTAGAGGATAACCCGGCTTGGCAAAGGCACGTTGATTAAGGCATGATTCTGGCTTGCAGATTTCATAAGCCCTCCAAAAACACTTTTGGAGGATTTTTAAAGCTTTTTAAAGAGGAAATTCACCATGGCATTGAACCTACGCGCCACTTTGATCGCAGCCGCCGCTGTCACCACAGTTTTGGCCACCACCAGCGCTTTTGCAGATCCCGCCATCATTTTTGATATGGGCGGTAAGTTTGACAAGTCATTTAACGAAGCTGCCTACAACGGCATCGAGAAATGGAAAAAAGAAACTGGCAAGACTTACCTAGAGTTTGAAGTGACCAACCCTACCCAGCGCGAGCAGGCTATTCGCCGCATGGCTGAGCGCGGTGCAAGCCCGATCATTGGTATTGGCTTTGCCCAAGGTGACGCGATCCAAAAAGTAGCCAAAGAATTTCCTAAGCTCAAGTTTGCCATCGTTGACTCCGTGGTGGCCGAGCCTAACGTGCAGTCGGTGGTGTTCAAAGAGCACGAAGGCAGCTTCTTGGTCGGCATGCTGGCTGCGCAAGCCTCTAAAACCGGCAAAGTCGGCTTTGTGGGCGGCATGGACATTCCGTTGATTCGCCGCTTCCAGTGCGGTTACGAGCAAGGTGCCAAGTTTTCTAACGCCAAGGTAGAAACCTTTGCCAACATGACCGGCACCACGGGCGCAGCCTGGAACGACCCAGGTCGCGGCAGCGAGCTGACCAAAGCCCAGTTTGCCAAAGGCGCTGATGTCGTGTTTGCAGCCGCAGGCGGCACCGGCATGGGCGTGTACCAAGCCGCTAAAGACTCTGGCAAGCTAGCCATCGGTGTCGACAGCAACCAAAACGGCATCCACCCCGGCAGCATGCTGACCTCGATGCTCAAGCGTGTCGACGTGGCCGTGTACAACGCCGCCAAAGCGCACACCCCAGGTGTCAGCGCGCTGGGCCTGAAAGAAGGCGGCGTGGACTACGCGATGGACGCTAACAACGACAAGCTGGTCACAGCTGACATGCGCAAAAAAGTGGACGCTGCCAAAGCTGACATTATTTCTGGCAAAGTCAAAGTCGTGGACTTCATGGCTGCCAACAAGTGTGAGTAAACCTACGCCAGAGATGGGCACAGTCTGTGCTACGCTTATCACGTGAGCACAGACACCATTTCGCCCCCCGCAAGCCGCACCGCGCCAGCCGCTGTGCGGCTTTCTTCTGCGCCCGCCGTACGGCTGATAGCCATTGAAAAACGCTTTGGCAGCGTGCGCGCCAACCACGACGTCAACCTGACCGTGCTCGCAGGCACCATCCACGGCCTGGTGGGCGAGAATGGCGCTGGCAAAAGCACGCTGATGTCGATTTTGTATGGCTTTTATACGGCTGACAGCGGCAGCATCGAAGTCGAAGGCCAGGCCGTGCGCATTCGCCATTCAGACGAGGCTATTCGCCTAGGCATTGGCATGGTGCACCAACACTTTATGCTGGTCGATACCCTGAGCGCGCTGGACAATATATTGCTTGGGATAGAGCCGTATTTTGATCTGCGCAAATCGCAAAACATCACCCGCAGCCAATTGCAAACGCTCATGCACGACACTGGCTTGCAGGTGCCGCTGGACAGCCTGGTGGAAGACCTGAGCGTGGGCGACCGGCAGCGGCTGGAGATATTGAAAGCACTGCACCGCGGCGCACGTATTTTGATATTGGACGAGCCCACGGCCGTGCTCACTGCGCAAGAGACCGACGCCCTGTTTGTGGTGCTGCGCCGCCTGCGCGAGCAAGGCAAAACCATCATATTGATCACCCACAAACTGCGCGAGGTGCTGGCGCTGTGCGACACCGTCACGGTGATGCGCGCAGGCCAAGTGGTGCACGAGTGTGCTACTGCGGGCGCCACAGTAGCGCAACTGGCCGAAGCCATGGTGGGGCGCAAGCTGCGCGCCCCAGCTGCCCGCGCCGCGCTGCATGCCAACGCGCCTGTGCGCTTGGCCGCCCAAGACCTGCGCTGCTCTGATGCGCATGGCGTAGAGCGCCTGCGCGGTGTCTCGCTGCAGGTGCGCTCAGGCGAGATTGTGGGCGTAGCAGGTGTGGCGGGCAACGGCCAAACCGAGCTGATCGAAATTTTAAGTGGCATGCGCCGCCCCCAAGGCGGGCAAATGCAGCTGGACGGCCTGCCCTACACAGCGGCGCAGTGGCTTAACCCACAGGCAGCGCGCAACGCAGGTCTGGCCCATGTGCCTGAAGACCGCCACGAGCGCGGGCTGGTCATGCCGTTTGCGGCGTGGGAGTCAGCAGTGCTGGGCTATGAGCGCTTGGCCACCTACAGCCAGGGCCTGTGGATGAAGACCCGCGCCATGCTCAGCGAGACCCGTACGCTGATGGAGCGCTTTGATGTCAGGCCGCCGCATCCGCAACTCGGCTCATCCAAGTTTTCAGGAGGCAACCAGCAAAAGCTGATCTTGGCGCGCGAGTTTAACCAGTCACCCAAAGTGCTGCTGGTGGGCCAGCCCACACGCGGTGTGGACATTGGGGCGATAGAGTTTATTCACGGCCAGCTGCGCCGTTTGCGCGACGAAGGCTGCGCTATTTTGCTAGTCTCTAGCGAGTTGGAAGAAATTTTGGCACTCTCAGACCGCGTGATCGTGATGAACCAAGGGCACATCACGGGCGAGCTGCCCGTTAACGAATGCAATGAACAAAACTTAGGACTGCTCATGGTGTCACAAAGTTCGGCTCAGGATTTATCACAGAGCTCGTCACAAGCCAAGGTGCCTGCATGAGCCAGAGCACGGTTGATATTCCGCGCTGGGTTGATGTGGGCGTGGTGCCACTGGTGAACTTGGCCATTGCTTTGCTTGCAGCCGGCATCGTTGTGGCGCTGGTGGGCCAGAGCCCTAGCGAGGTGATGAATGCGCTCCTTAAAGGCGCGCTGGGCTCGCAGCGGGGGTTTAGCTACACGCTGTATTTCGCCACCACGTTTGTCTTTACGGGCTTGGCCGTAGCATTGGCTTTTCATGCGGGCTTGTTCAATATTGGCGGCGAAGGCCAGGCCATGATGGGCGGCTTGGGCGGCGGCTTGATGGCCCTGTGGCTCGCGCCTAGCTTGCCGTCTTGGCTGGTGTTGCCGCTGATGGTGGTGGCCTCGGCAGCGTTTGCCTGCGCTTGGGCGCTGATACCAGCCTACCTGCAGGCCTATCGCGGCAGCCATATTGTCATCACCACCATCATGTTTAACTTTTTGGCCAGCAGCCTGATGGTGTATTTGCTGGTCAACGTGCTCAAGCCTGCGGGGGAGATGAACGTGCAAAGCGCGGTGTTTGCGGCCAGCGCCACCATGCCGGGCGTGCACACTGCCCTGTCGTGGATCGGCATAGAGTGGCCTTCGTCACCGCTGAATTTGAGTGTCGTAATTGCACTGGTCTGCTCTGTGGGCGTGTATTTGCTGCTCTGGAAAACGCGCATCGGCTACCAGTTGCGCGCCAGTGGCGCCAGCCAAGGTGCGGCAGTCTACGCGGGCATTACGCCGCAAAAACAAATATTGATTGCCATGGGTGTCTCAGGCGCGCTCGCCGGCATGGTGGCAATGAACGAAGTCTCTGGCGTGCACGGCAAGCTGCTGCCAGACTTTGTATCAGGCGCAGGGTTTACGGGCATTGCTGTGGCGCTGATGGGGCGCAATCACCCCGTGGGCATTATTTTGTCCAGCCTGCTGTTTGGCATGATTTTTCAGGGCGGTGCAGAGGTGGCGTTTGAAGTCAAAGACTTTACCAAAGACATGGTGGTGATGCTGCAGGGGTTTATTGTGCTGTTTTCGGGCGCCATGGCGTATGCCACAGCGCCGCTGATGGGCCGCATCTACCGCAGCATGCACCGCAAGCTGGGCCGTGCTGGCCCAGAGCAGGAGGCCCAGCGTGGATAGTCTTTTGGTTTTAGACATTGTGGCGTCTTCGCTGCGCTTGGCTGCGCCGCTGATTTTTTGTGCGCTGGCAGGGGTGTTGGCCGAGCGTGCGGGTGTGATCGATATTGGACTGGAAGGCAAAATGCTGTTTGCTGCTTTTGCAGCCGCTGCCGTTGGCGTGGCCACCCAATCCACCACCTTGGCCATCCTGGCCGCCGTGGTGGTGGCCGTGGCGCTATCGTGCCTGCACGGCTTTGCCTGCGTGACTTACCACGGCAACCAAGTGATCTCTGGCTTGGCTATCAACATCATTGCAGCGGGCCTCACGGTGGTGTTGGGCATTGCGTGGTTTAAGCAAGGCGGACAAACGCCCTCTGTCATCGACGCAGTGCGGCTCAAGCCGATGAGCGAGATCCCTTTGCTGAACCAAAGTATTTTGGTCTATGTGGCGCTGATTTTGGTGGGCGTCGTGTGGTGGCTGCTGTTTCGCACCCGTTTGGGCCTGCGTCTGCGCGCCGTAGGCGAGAACCCCGCGATGGTCGACGCAGCCGGTGTGTCGGTGGCGCGTGTGCGCTATTTGGCGCTGATGGGCAACGGCATGCTGTGCGGCCTGGCAGGCTGCTATTTGGTCTTGGCACAAAACGCTTCTTTTGCGCCGCACATGACGGCAGGGCGCGGTTTTATGGCGCTTGCGGCCATGATTTTTGGCAAATGGCACCCTGTGGGCGCGTTGTGGGCGTGTTTGCTATTTGGCTTTTTAGACGCAGTGGCCATCCGCTTGCAAGGCGTCGTAGTGCCGGGCTTTGGCGAGGTGCCAGTGCAACTGATTCAGGCTCTGCCTTACTTATTGACTGTCGTATTGCTGGCAGGTTTCATAGGCAAAGCGACAGCGCCCAAGGCTTTGGGCTCACCGTACATTAAAACGCGTTAGGAGCATCTGATGCAAATTTCCGCCGCTATACAAAACGCCATGCTGGCCGCCGCCCGCGCCGCCCGCGAAAAGGCCTATGCGCCCTACTCCAAGTTTTTAGTCGGCGCAGCCGTGCTAGATGAGCATGGCAACATTCACGCAGGCTGCAATGTCGAAAACGCCGCCTACCCGCAAGGCGTGTGCGCCGAGGCCAGCGCCCTGAGCGTGATGATCATGAACGGTGGTCGCAAAGTCAAAGCCGTAATCGTGGTGGGCATCGCAGACAGCCCTGTCACGCCCTGCGGAGGCTGCAGGCAAAAACTGCGCGAATTTGCAGCGCCTGATACGCCCATTTGGGTGGCCAACGCCGATGGCGTGTTGCTCAGCCTCACTCTGGAGCAGCTACTGCCCCACAGCTTTGGGCCTGAGCATTTGGGGGTTTGAACAGCCCGTGGCAAAGCATGTGTG
>JANPDG010000132.1:0-3601 GCA_031431335.1 Polaromonas sp.
CAGGGCGACCCAGGCTCGTCGCGCTTTTTCTTGTCCCTGGACGATTCGCTGATGCGCATTTTTGCGGGCGACCGCGTGAAAGCCATCATGGAGCGCCTGAAGATGCCCGAGGGCGAGGCGATTGAGGCAGGTATTGTGACCCGCAGCATCGAGAGCGCGCAGCGCAAGGTCGAGGCGCGCAACTTTGATATCCGCAAACAGCTGCTCGAATACGATGATGTGAGCAACGATCAGCGCAAGGTGATCTACCAGCAGCGCAACGATATTTTGGATGCGGGCAATCTGAGTGAGCAGATCAAGTCGCTGCGCGAAGGTGCGTTCACCGACCTGGTGCGCCAGTATGTGCCGCTCGAGACGGTTGAAGAGCAGTGGGATGTGCCCGCCCTGGAGACTGCGCTGCAAAGCGATTTCCAGGTCGAGGTGGACTTGCAAAGCATGGTCACCAAGTCGGACAGTATCACCGACGAAGAGATTGTGGAGAAGGTACTGGCCACGGCCCACGAGAACTTTGACACCAAGGTGGCGCAAGTCGGCAGCGAGCAGTTTACGCAGTTTGAGCGTATGGTACTGCTGCAGAGCATTGACACCAACTGGCGCGAGCATTTAAGCTCGCTCGATTATTTGCGCCAAGGCATTCACCTGCGCGGCTACGCGCAAAAGCAGCCCAAGCAAGAATACAAGCGCGAAGCGTTTGAGCTGTTTGGACAGCTGCTAGACCAAGTGAAAAACGAAGTCACCAAAGTGTTGATGACTGTCAAGGTGCAAACCAACGAGCAGATCGAGCAAGCGACCAGCGAGATGGAGCAGCGCGCCGAAAACATCAGCAACGTGACTTATACCGCGCCGACCGAGACGGGCGAAGCTGAGACCACGGTGGACGAAGACACATTGCGCCAACGCGCAGCGATGCCCGCCGAAGGCATGCCCCGCGTAGGCCGCAACGACCCCTGCCCCTGCGGCAGTGGCAAGAAGTTCAAGCTCTGCCACGGCAAGCTGGCGTAACTAAAATGTATGGTGAGATCATTTAGTTTGCTATTTAAATAATAGCAAATTATTGAATATCCACGTCGGAAAAATGCATATTTTTTTGATAATTTAAGCAGAAAGCTCACGCTATGGCAGTCAACCTTCAAGCTCCAGATCCCAAAGGCTTGCATCCTGTGGCAGGTGTGCGCATCGGCATTACCGAGGCAGGTATTCGCAAAGCCAACCGCAAAGACTTGAGCGTGGTGCTGCTCGATGAGGGCGCGTCGGTGGCCGGTGTGTTTACCCAAAACCGCTACTGCGCTGCGCCAGTGCAAATTTGCCGTGACCATTTGCAACGCAACATCGGCATTCGCGCGATGCTAATCAACACCGGCAATGCCAACGCAGGTACGGGCGACGACGGCATGGCGCGCGCCCGCGCTACCTGCATCGCGCTGGCGCGCCAGCTGGACATTGCGCCCGAGCAAATTTTGCCTTTTAGCACTGGCGTGATCATGGAGCCGTTGCCGCACGACCGTATTGAAGCGGGCATTCCTGCTGCGCTTAAAGACGCCAAACAAGACAACTGGCTGCGCGCTGCCGAAGGCATCATGACCACCGACACGCTGCCCAAAGCGTTTAGCACGCAAGTGCAAATTGGTGGCAAGACAGTCACCATCACTGGCATCAGCAAAGGCGCAGGCATGATCCGCCCCAACATGGCCACCATGCTGGGCTTTATGGCCACTGACGCCACCGTGCCGCAACACCTAATGCAGAGACTGGCCACCGACTTGGCCAACGGTTCGTTTAACCGCGTGACGGTGGACGGCGACACCTCAACGAATGATAGTTTTGTGGTAATCGCTACAAATAAAATAGCAAACTCTGTAATATTCACGTCGGAAAACCCCGAATTTTTGCAACTAAAAGCCGCCATGATGGATGTGGCACGCAAGCTGGCCCAAGCCATCGTGCGCGACGGCGAAGGCGCCACCAAGTTCATTACCGTCAAGGTCAGCGGCGGCAAAACCATTGACGAATGCTGCAAAGTAGCCTACGCGATTGCCCATTCGCCATTGGTCAAAACAGCCTTCTTTGCCAGCGACCCCAACCTGGGCCGCATCTTGGCGGCAGTAGGCTACGCAGGCATTGCTGACCTGGACCAAACCAAAATCAGCCTGCACTTAGATGACGTTCACGTCGTAGTAGACGGTGGCCGTAACCCAAGCTACCTCGAGGCAGACGGCGCGCGTGTGATGAAGCAAAGCGAAATCACCATCCACGTCGGCCTAGGCCGTGGCGATGTGCAGGACACCGTGTGGACCTGCGACTTTAGCTACGACTATGTGAAGATCAACGCGGACTATCGCAGTTAAGTTAGATACTTGAGCTATGCATATCACAATGCCTTTGCGCATAGAGACTGCGCGTTTAATTTTGCGCCAGTTTACGCATGCTGATTGGCCCGCATTACACGCGCATTACTCAGACCCTGAGTGCACACAATTCACATTTCGCCGGGCTTTGACGGAGGGTGAGAGTTGGCGGGCAATGTCTAGCATGGCAGGCCATTGGGCACTACGTGGCTATGGTCCATATGCGATTGAAGAAAAGAGCACAGGCCAAGTGCTTGGAGCCGCCGGGCTTTGGTATCCCAACGATTGGCCTGAGCCTGAGATCAAATGGGCCTTGAGCAAAGCGTATTGGGGTAAAGGCTTTGCAAGTGAAGCGGTACGGGGCGTGCAAGCTGCAGCATCGGCATCCATGCCAGAACTTGCCTTAATCAGCTTTATCCATGTTGACAACACTGCCTCTGTCAAATTAGCTCTCAGCGTGGGCTGTGCTTTTGAAAAAGAAATTGAGTTTCGTGGTGGGCAATGGCGTATTTATCGCCACCCACATTTGAAGGCAACGCTATGAACGAAAAATTTGAACACTTGCTCGTCAGAGCCGAAAGCCTGCTGGCGCGCATTGAGTCTGTGCTGCCGCAGCCGTTGACTGCGCCTGATTGGACTGGCGCCACCGCTTGGCGTTACCGCAAGCGCAGCAGCGGCCATGGCGCGCTGGAGCCGGTGCGTCATGTGGGCAAGATGGCGCTGAGCGACCTGAAAGAAATCGACCCACAAAAAGAGAAGATCCAGCGCAACACACTGCAGTTTGTGCAAGGCTTGCCTGCCAACAATGTGCTGCTGACGGGTGCGCGCGGTACGGGCAAGTCGTCGCTGATCAAAGCGTGTTTGAACGAATACACCGCGCAAGGATTGCGTTTGATTGAGGTGGACAAAGCTGATTTGATCGACTTGGTCGACATCATGGACGTGGTGGCTGATCGAGCTGAAAAGTTTATTGTGTTTTGCGATGACCTGAGCTTTGACGATGGTGAGAGTTCGTACAAAGCGCTTAAATCGGTGCTAGACGGCAGTGTGTCTGCCGCGTCAGCCAACGTGCTGATCTACGCCACCAGCAACCGCCGCCACCTGCTGCCCGAATACATGAAAGAAAACCTCACCTACACCCACACCGCGGACGGTGAAGTGCACCCTGGCGAAGGTGTGGAAGAAAACATCTCGCTGTCGGAGCGCTTTGGCCTGTGGGTGAGCTTTTACCCGTTCAGCCAAGACGAGTATTTGAC
>JANPDG010000133.1:0-30381 GCA_031431335.1 Polaromonas sp.
AGCTGGTCTTGCAGGGCGGGCACGAGCTTGGGGTGGTTGTGGCCTAGGGTGTTCACGGCAATGCCGCCCAAGCCGTCGAGGTACGATTTGCCGTTCACGTCCCACACGCGGCAGCCTTGGCCATGCGACAGCGCAATCGGCACGCGGCCATAGGTGTTCATCACATGGGGCTGTGTGGTGGGGGACGCGGCAGGTACGAGGGTTGTCATGGTGGGTGGTTCAGCAAACATTCGGAGTCAGTTGAATCAGCGGGGCTTTAAAGCTCCGCTGTGGGCAATTGATTTTAGAGGCAATGCAGCGGTTTGAGCGCGTGGCAGTGACGATGCTTTTGCATCGCTGCGATGCGCGCTGTGGCTGTTTGCGGTTGGGTTTGCAACAGCTATATTGCTGCCCCTGCGTTTGACAGGCATGTGACAGTTTTCCGCAGTCTTCTATAAGATAGAATTGTTGTGCAGTGCAACAAGCGGCGATCCTGCCTGCTGCATTAGTGCCTTAACACCCATGTCCACACCCAGCTCTCAACAAGTCTTTATCCAAGGCGTCACCCAAGACGGCAAAACGTTTCGCCCTAGCGACTGGGCCGAGCGTTTGTGCGGCGTGATGAGCCAGTTTCGCCCCGGCGGCGCGGTGCCAGGCTCCCATTTGAGCTACTCGGAGTGGTGTTTGCCTACCAACTTAGGCGATATAAAGTGTGTGGTGGTGCACCGCGACTTGCGCGACCACGAGGTGATGGCTTGGGATTTTGTGATGAATTTTGCCAAAGACAATAATCTGCAAGTGATTGAGGCTTGCCTCTTGCCTCCAGCGCCTTAGCGACACTTAAACCACCCACAAAAAAGCCGTCTTGCGACGGCTTTTTGCTTTTTCTTTGCTGACAGCGCACCCGCGTCAAACGGCTGGTGGTTTCACGTTCAGTGAGCCCACCAGGGCTTGGGTGCCAATATTACTTGGCGGTCGCCAAGGTTTTCACCTTAGCAGCTAAGCGGCTCTTATCACGAGCAGCTTTGTTTTTGTGGAAGATGCCTTTGTCAGCAACCGTGTCCACAATAGCTTGCGCTTTGGCGAAGAGCTCGGTGGCCTTGGCCTTGTCGCCCGCGACAACAGCTTTTTCCACATTCTTCACCGCAGTGCGGTATTTGGAGCGCAGCGAGGTGTTCGCAGCGTTGATTTTGGTGTCCTGACGAACACGTTTGCGGCCCGACGCGAGGCGTGGGTTCTTTTTCTTAGGCTTGGTAGATGCCATGGTGTAAGGTTCCTAGTGGTTTGAGGATGATGTCAGCAAAGCCCATGATTATACCCCGAGGCAGGGGTGCGGGCAAAGACAATGCCTGTGACATGGGCCGCACCGGCCCGGCGCAGGGCGGCAGCGGCCGAGCCCAGGGTGGCCGTGGTGGTGGTGACGTCGTCTACCAATACCAGCCGCGCGCCTTGCACCTGGGCTGCCAAAGTGGGCTCTACGGCAAAAGCGTTGAGCATATTAAGTTGGCGTTCGCTACGGCCCAGGCCCATTTGGGCCTGGGTCTCGCGGGTACGGACCAGCAGATCGGCACGCAAACGCGCGCGGACGATGGGTGGCGCTGGACTTTTTGAGTTGGGCGCAGTTTGTGGGGCAAGCAGATGGTGGGTGATCTGCAGGGCTTGGTTAAAGCCGCGTTCGCGCTGCCTCAGCGCTGACAAAGGAATAGGCACTGCCCAGTCGGCCTGCGCCAGGGCTAAAGTGATTGCGCTGCGCTGGTGCATTAGGCTGGCCATGCAGCGCGCAGCCGCTGGGTCAGCGCCCGATACACCGCCTGAGCGCGCGCCACGGCCAAACTTCAGCTGGGCCAGTAGACCGTCCCAAGGGTAGTCGTAGTCCACAGCGGCGTAGCAAGCGTCTAGGCTGGTGCCGTGCTGCAGGCATACACCGCACTGCGTGGCTGCGCCGGGAAGGGTGTGCGCACAGGTGATGCAGCGGTGCTGATCGGGCGCAAAACGCGCAGTGCAAGCGCCGCAGACCGTGTCGCGGCACCAAGCACGGCACACCGCACACTGGCTGGGCAGGGCGCTGGCGGCCAGGGTGAGCAGGCGGGAGAATAGGCCGGTAGGCATCAGTAAGTGAATAAAGGGTGGCACCCTAGGCAAAGTACACCAATATACTCGCAGCCATATCTTTGTAATAAACCACCATGTCCAGCCAGCATCTTCCGCCCACCATCGACCCCGTTGCCGCCGCACGCTGGCAGCGCCTGAGCGGGCGGGGTGAGGGTGCGAAAGGCGATGCGCTGGCCAGTTTGCAAGCACCCTGGCTGCACGAAGAAGTGGGCTCGCGTATGCAAGAGCGGCTGCAATGGATTAAAAAACCACCAGCCGCGTGGGCGCACTGGGAGCCTGTAGCAGGCGGGCTGCGTACCCATGAAGCGGTTGCACTGCGTTATAAGAATAGTGCATGTTTCATGCAGTTTTCCGACATGGATGTTAGTAAGTTAGCTATTAAAAGTATAGTAAAACCGTGGTGGCATGTGGCCCGCTGGCGTGGTGCATCGCCGCACGCTGGCTTGCCTGCAGACGGTGGCGTGCAACTGGTCTGGGCCAATATGCTGCTGCACAGCCAGGCCGACCCGCTGGCGCTGATGGCGCAGTGGCAGCGCGCCCTGTCTGTGGACGGCTTTTTGATGTTTTCGTGCCTTGGCCCCGACACTGTGCGCGAGCTCAGGGCGCTGTACGCAGAATTGGGCTTAGGGCCTTGTAGCCACACCTTCACCGACATGCACGATTGGGGCGATATGCTGGTGCAGTCGGGGTTTGCCGAGCCTGTGATGGACATGGAGCGCATCACGCTGAGTTTTGCCACGCCGGAGCGGGCACTGAAGGAGCTGCGCGGGATAGGGCGCAATTTGCACCCGCAGCGCTTTGCGGGACTGCGTGGGCGCAGCTACCGCGTGCGCCTGCTAGCGGCTATGCGCGAGCGCTGGGGCGCTAGTGCAGCAGACGGCTCTATTACGCTGACTTTTGAGGTGATTTACGGGCACGCTTACAAGCCTAGGCCGCGCATCAAAGTCAGCTCAGAGTCGGCAGTATCGATGCAAGATATGCGGGCAATGCTCGCGCGGGGCAAGCCCGGGCCTTAACCGCCGATGCCAAAAAGTAGGCTTAAGTAGAGATAACACCCCTAAAAGGCTAATGGTGAACGCAAGCTAGGGGTCAACCCGCGCTACAATAAGTAGTTGCAAGAATTTTGGGTATGTTCCCACGCTCCTTTCAAAATCGCCTGATGATTTCAACAGGTTTTGAGAGATGGATGTGAAACGTCTAGTCTGTGCCTGATTTTGGTTTTCGATTCGCTACCGTGTCTGACCAGCAAATTCACTGGAAATTGCTGCGTAATTGCTCGATAACGCCCTCCCAGTTGTGCTGGCTGTACGCCTCTATGTGTGTGGTCTCGCTTGGGATCGCCGGAGGCTTTTGGCTGCACGGTGCGAAGATGATCATGCCTTTCGCTTGGGCTGAATTGATCATGGTGGGTGCGGCCTTTGTGGTCTACGCCCGGCACGCCACGGACGGTGAGCGAATTGTCTTGCAAGGTAGTCAATTGGTGGTTGAACAAACCAGCGCTGGCAAAGTGTCGCGCTCAGAGTTCAATCGCGCTTGGGTGCGGGTAGAGCCCCAGGCAGACGACAGGTCGTTGATCGAGCTGTCAGGCCAAGGTGTGAAGGTGCATATTGGGCGGCATATTCGTCCAGAGCTGCGCCACGCACTGGCCCGAGAGATACGCATGGCTTTGCGTGGTGTTTGATGTTAGTAGCATGAGCGATGCGCAGAGCCAGTGAAAGAAGTTGTGATTTTTTGATTGATGTTGATTTGAGGCAAATAGAAGTGAATAAGGTGAAAAACATCTCCGCCGTGCTGCAAAGTCTGCTGCATAACTTAACCCTAGGCATGGGTGTCGCCCTGAGTTCGGCAGCTTATGCTGTCAACGACTTGCCCGGTGGCCCTGCTGTCAACCAGCTGAACCTGCATCCCGCAGTGACCAAGATTGCAGCCGAGCAGCACTGGCTGCATTGGTTCATGATGATCATCTGCCTGGTGATCTTCTTTGCTGTTTTTGGCGTCATGTTCTATTCCATCTGGAAGCACCGCAAGTCGGTGGGCCACAAGTCGCAAGAGCTGGCCGAGCCGCTGTGGGTTGAAATCGGCTGGACAATTGTTCCGTTTTTGATCGTGATTGGCATGGCCTTGCCTGCAACTAAAGTGCTGGTAGCCCAAAAAGACACCACCAATGCCGATCTCACCATCAAAGCTACGGGTTACCAGTGGAAATGGGGCTATGACTACATCAAAGGCGAGGGCGAGGGCCTTGGTTTTATCTCTACGCTGGACAACACGCACCGTGAGCTGTCCAACACCGGACTGCCCAAGGGCACCGTCGTGCCAGACAACTATTTGCTCAAGGTCGACAATCCATTGGTTGTGCCTGTGGATAAAAAAGTCCGCATTATCACCACTGCCAACGACGTGATTCACGCCTTCATGGTGCCTGCATTCGGTATCAAGCAAGATGCGATTCCAGGCTTTGTGCGCGACACTTGGTTTCGTGCCGAGAAAATCGGCGACTATTACGGCCAGTGCGCCGAGCTGTGCGGCAAAGAACATGCCTACATGCCCATCCATGTCAAAGTGGTAAGCGGCGAGGACTACAGCAAATGGGTGGATGGCGAAAAGAAAAAACTCGCTGCCAAAGCGGATGACCCCAGCAAAGTGTGGACTTTAGACGACATGACCAAGCGCGGCGAAAAAGTCTATAACGCCAACTGCGCAGCGTGCCACCAAGCCACTGGCAAGGGCGCGGGCCCGATCAAGGCGATTGATGGCGCAGCTGTGGTCTTGGATGCGGACAAGTCCAAGCAAATCAACATTTTGCTCAACGGTCAAAACAACGGCGCGATGCCTGCTTGGAAGCAGCTGAGCGACACAGAAATTGCAGCGGTGATTACGTTCACTAAGAACAATTGGTCTAACAAGACTGGTCAAATCGTGCAACCCGCTGACATTACGTCTGCACGCAAGTAAATTTAAAACTTAACTTCACTTCTTTACAGAACCCGAAGGACAAAATATGAGCGCAGTTCTAGACAACCACGGCCACCCTATTGATCATGTAGGCGACCACGCACACGACGACCATCATGACCACGCCCCCGCAGGCTGGCGTCGTTGGGTGTATGCCACCAACCACAAAGACATCGGTACGCTGTACCTGCTGTTCAGCTTCACGATGTTCATCATCGGCGGCATTTTGGCACTAGGCATTCGCGCCGAGCTTTTCCAGCCTGGTCTGCAATTGGTCAACCCTGAGCTGTTCAACCAGCTCACCACCATGCACGGCATCATCATGGTGTTCGGCGCGATCATGCCGGCCTTTGTAGGCTTTGCGAACTGGATGATCCCGCTGCAAATCGGCGCAGGTGATATGGCTTTTGCGCGTATGAATAACTTCAGCTTCTGGCTGATGATTCCTGCCGCTTTGATGGTGGTGGCCAGCTTCTTCATGCCTGGCGGCGCACCCGCAGGCGGCTGGACGCTGTATGCACCGCTGTCGCTGCAAATGGGCCCCGGTATGGACGCTGGTATTTTCGCGCTGCACATTTTGGGCGCAAGCTCCATCATGGGTTCGATCAACATCATCGTCACCATTCTGAACATGCGCGCGCCCGGCATGACACTCATGAAGATGCCCATGTTCTGTTGGACATGGCTCATCACCGCGTACCTGCTGATCGCTGTGATGCCTGTATTAGCTGGTGCGATCACCATGACTTTGACAGATCGTCATTTCGGTACCAGCTTCTTTAACCCTGCTGGTGGAGGCGACCCAGTGATGTTCCAGCACATCTTCTGGTTCTTCGGCCACCCTGAGGTGTACATCATGATCTTGCCGGCCTTTGGTATCGTCAGCCAGATCATCCCAGCGTTTGCTCGTAAGAAGCTGTTCGGCTATGCATCAATGGTCTACGCTACATCGTCGATTGCCATTTTGTCGTTCATCGTGTGGGCACACCACATGTTCACCACCGGCATGCCAGTGACTGGCCAGCTTTTCTTTATGTACGCTACGATGCTGATCGCTGTGCCTACAGGCGTGAAGATTTTCAACTGGATCGCCACGATGTGGAAGGGCGAGATGACCTTTGAAACGCCTATGCTGTTCGCGGTGGGCTTTATCTTCGTGTTCACGATGGGCGGCTTCACAGGTTTGATCTTGGCGGTCGCGCCGATTGATACCCAAGTGCAAGACACCTACTATGTTGTAGCGCACTTCCACTACGTGCTCGTTGCAGGTTCGCTGTATGCACTGTTTGCAGGCTATTACTACTGGTCACCTAAGTGGACTGGTGTGATGTACAACGAAACACGCGGCAAGATTCACTTTTGGTGGAGCCTGATTGCTTTTAACGTGACCTTCTTCCCAATGCACTTCTTGGGGCTCGCTGGTATGCCGCGTCGTTACGCTGACTACCCAGCGCAGTTTGCGGACTTTAATGCATTGGCGTCGGTGGGCGGTTTTGCGTTCGGTATTGCGCAGGTCTACTTCTTCTTCTTTATCGTGTTGCCTACCATGATGGGCAAGGGCGAAAAAGCAAAGCAAAACCCATGGCAAGACCCAGACGGTCGCGGCGCAGAAGGCTTGGAATGGGAAGTGCCGTCGCCTGCACCGTTTCACACCTTTGAAACACCGCCTAAGTTGAACAAAGCGGCCACCAAAATTGTGGCGAATTAAGACCTTTGTTGAGGCTTAAGCACAACCACCCAGCGAACGGCCTTAGTTAGGAATTGTTGATATGTCGTCTGAGCAAAAAAAGAAAAACCTGACCTTGGGGCTGATTTTAGGTTCCGTGGTTTTGGTTTTTTTCATCGGTTTTATTGTGCGCTTAACCTACTTTGGCACGCCTAAAAGACCGCAAATGGCACCGATCGGTTCTATGTCTGCGCCTGTGCCATTGCTTGCACCTGCGCAAGCGGTGGGTGGCACTAAGCCTTAAATTGGGTACAGCGCAATGGCATTGAAAACCGAAAATATCAAAATGGTGGGCAAGCTCGCCGTAGTGACGTTGGGTATGTTTGCTTTCGGCTACGCGCTGGTGCCGATTTACAAAGCCATTTGTGAAATGACGGGGATCAATATCTTGTCGCTGGGTGAAAAGCAAATCCCCGGTGCCAAGAGCAATATTGCGGCCAACACGCAGATCGACAAAACCCGTACGATCACAGTCGAGTTTGATGCCAATGCCCGAGGTCCTTGGGAGTTCAAGCCGGCTCAGCGCTCGATTCAGGTGCACCCAGGCGAGCTGGCGACGGTGATGTATGAGTTTCAAAACATCCAAAATCGCCGCATGGCAGCCCAAGCGATTCCTAGCTACGCGCCAAAGCAAGCGTCGGCGCATTTTAATAAGCTAGAGTGTTTTTGTTTTAACCAATACACGCTCGAACCAGGTGAGAAAAAATCTTGGCCTGTGGCTTTTGTGATTGACCCCAAATTGTCCAAAGACGTGACGACCATCACCTTGTCGTACACCTTTTTTGAAGTGGGCGGCAAAACACCTGCTGCACCTGCGGGCAATACAGCGGCTGCTTTACCGGCGGTGGTTAAAGATCTAATGCCTCAGATCCAGCCTGCCGTGAAAGCGCCTGTATGAGCATCAAGCCTGACAGCGCATTGGTGTCTGACAACGTGATGCAACGCAAAGGCAGCTGGTTGCGCACGGTGCAAGCTGTGGCGTGGTCGTTTGTGGGTTTGCGCAAAGGCAGTGAATTTGAAGAAGACACGCAAAAGCTCAATCCTGTCCACCTGATCGTGGTGGGTTTGGGAGCGGCTGCTGTATTCGTAGTGAGTTTGGGTTTTATTGTGCGCTGGGCAGTGATAGCCGCCAAGTAAGGGCTGCTTTGACGGCGGCCAGAAGCATTTAAGTTTTAGAATTGAGAGAGCTAGGAGTTTATTAATATGAGTTCAGCATCCCCCGGCACAACGCCGTACTATTTTATTCCCGCGCCATCGAGCTTCCCAGTGATGTCGGCGATTGGACTGTTCTTTGTGATTTTGGGCGCAGGCCAATGGATCAATGGCGCTGGTTGGGGTGCCTACTCGCTGGCTCTGGGCTTAGTGTGGTGGCTCACCGTCTTGTTCTTTTGGTTCCGTACATCGATTGCCGAGAGCCAGTCGGGCTTGTATGGCCACAAAATTGACCTGTCTTTCCGCTGGAGTATGAGCTGGTTTATTTTCTCAGAAGTGATGTTTTTTGGTGCTTTCTTTACCGCACTTTGGTGGGCGCGTACCCACTCTATACCGGCCCTTGGCAGCTTGGAGAATGCGTTACTTTGGCCTGACTTTAAAGCCGTGTGGCCCAGCATTGCGCCCGGTGCAACAACATCGCCTGCAGGTATTGTTGAGCCCTTCCAAACGATGGGCCCCTGGCCACTGCCTACGATCAACACTGCGTTGCTGTTGACCTCTGGCGTTACCATCACGGTCGCTCACCATGCGCTGATCGCTGGTAACCGCGCCAAAACCATTGGTTTTATGTGGGCGACTGTGCTCTTGGGCTTGGTGTTCTTGTTTGTGCAGGGCTATGAGTATTACCATGCTTACACGGACTTGAACCTCAAACTCACATCGGGTATTTTTGGCTCTACCTTCTTTATGCTGACTGGTTTCCACGGTTTCCACGTGTTTGTGGGCATGTTGATGCTGTTTTTTATCACGTTGCGTTTGCAAAAAGGTCACTTCAGTAGCGACAAGCATTTTGGCTTCGAAGGTGCAGCTTGGTACTGGCACTTTGTGGACGTCGTGTGGTTGGGCTTGTACATCTTGGTGTACTGGCTTTAAAACAACGAGTGCGTCATAAAAAAGCCGCTTAGCGGCTTTTTTATTTTTGCCGACCTGTAGTTTGAGCGCTCAGTCTGATTGCACCTAGATTATTTACCCACAGGCAAACCATGAGGCTGAATGTAGCCCAGCTTCCAAGCCAGTAAAATGCAAATGAACAGCACCACAGACACACCTACGCGCACCGCCAGTGCACGGGCCATGCCTTTGTTGCGTTGCGAGTGGGCTTGTTCAGGTGTCACGTCAGCCGGGTCTTTGCTACCGCCGCGCATCATAAAAAACAAAGCGGCACCAAGACTTGCGATGATGGCGATAAAAGCGAGAGCGATAAGATATTGCATAAAGGCGATTATCCTGTGAACGCACCCCATTTGCAGCCTGAGGGCACCAAAGCCGGGGCAAACAACGCGGTTACACGACAGACACCGCGGCGCTGGTTGTTTTTGGCGCTGGCCTTGGCGGGCGTGACCGCTACACTGACTCTGGGCACTTGGCAACTGCGACGTGCCGACTTCAAACAAAGCACCGCCAGTCAAATTGTGGCGCAGGGCCAACTGGCTACGCTGAGCGATTGGACGCCAACTCAAAGCAATCTGTTGCACCGTAATGTGAGCCTACAGGGCTTGTGGTTAGACGCACAGACCGTGTTTCTAGATAACCGATTTATGGGTGGGCGACCCGGATTTTACGTGGTGACGCCACTGCAACTGCAGGGCACACAATCTATAGTCTGGGTGCAGCGCGGCTGGATTCAGCGCGATATTCAGGACCGTACTCGGCTGCCAGAGCTGCCCAGTACAGGCCAAGAAGTTATGGTGCCGGGCCGAATCATTGAAAATATTTCGCGTGTGTACGCCCTGGGCGAAGCCAACAGTCCCGCCAGTGCACCTGCATCAGCAAGGCCATCGCGTATTCGGCAAAATCTACCTGTCGTAAACATAGGCCCTGGGTATGCTGCACTGCCTATGGCTGTGCTTCAAACTGCGCCTGCGATGGCCAATGGTGCCGTACAGAGCGATGGCCTGTCGCGCAACTGGCCGCAGGTCGATGCCGGTGTGGCTAAACACTATGGTTACGCTTTCCAATGGTTTGCCTTGTGCGGCCTGATAATAGTCTTGTATGTCTGGTTCCAAATCCTCGCCCCCCGCTGTGCTGTCCGCAGCTAACTCTGCCACAGAGTACACAGATGTGCCGTTAACCATGACGGTGCACGATCTGCCCACGCCTGGCGCAGCGGTCATGCCGCGCCAAGTTTCTGGCCGTTTGAAAATGATTGCTGTGTTGTTGGTGTGCGCTGCGCCCGTGATCGCGTCTTATTTCACCTTTTATGTAGTTCGGCCCCAAGCCCAAAGCAACTATGGCGTTTTGGTCGACCCTCAAGTCGCTCTGCCAGATGTGCAGGTCATGGCGCTGGGCGGTGCTGTTGGCAGCTTGCCTGCACTCAAGGCGCAGTGGCTGCTGGTGAGCGTGGCAGGTGGCGCGTGTGATGCTGCCTGTGAAAAGCATGTGTACTTGCAGCGCCAGTTGCGCGAAAGCTTAGGGCGTGAAAAAGACCGTCTTGACCGTGTGTGGCTGATCAGCGATGCCGCGCCCGTGCAGACTGCGCTGGCGCAGCAAGTAAGCTCGCTCAGCCAAGGCGCCTATGCGCTGCGCATGCCCCAAGCGGCTATAGCGCAGTGGCTCAAACCAGAGGCTGGCAAGCAGCTTGGCGACCATCTGTACCTGGTAGACCCGTTGGGTAACTGGATGATGCGTTTTCCGGCAGACGTGAACGCTGCTAAAGCCAAGCGTGACATAGAGCGCTTGTTGCGTGCTGCCAATAGCTGGGATCGCCCTGGGCGCGACCAAGAGATTCCCCGAAAAGTGGAGCAGCCCTGATGCAGCCGCAAGATGTGTACGACTTTGCGCCCACGCTCAAGCTGATGCTGCTAGGCCTGCTGCTGGCTATGGGCCCGCTGGCATGGGTATGGCTGCGCAATCGCCAAGCATCGTTGCCCCAGCGCATGCGTGCGCTCACGCTGCTGACTTTGTTTTTGACGTTTGACTTGGTGCTGTTTGGGGCTTTCACCCGCCTCACCGACTCTGGTCTGGGCTGCCCCGACTGGCCGGGCTGCTACGCCAGTGCTACACCAATGGGCGCGCAAGCGCAGATCAGCGCCGAACAATCTGCCATGCCCACAGGCCCAGTGACGCACCAAAAAGCCTGGATCGAGATGATTCACCGCTACGCTGCCAGCGCAGTAGGCGTACTAATCTTGGTGCTCGCAGTGATGGCCTGGGTGCACCGCCAGCAATTGCACCGGCGCTTGCGCGTCTCGCCATGGTGGCCCACGCTGACGCTGGCTTGGGTGTGCTTGCAGGGTGCTTTTGGCGCGCTCACAGTGACGATGAAGCTGTTTCCGGCGATTGTGACGATGCACTTGCTAGGCGGCATGGCGCTGCTGGCGCTGCTGCAAACACAGGCCACGCGCTACCGGCTTGACAGCGGACTGGGCGACGATCACAGCGCAGCCCGAATGCCTTCCAGCGCTCGCCATTGGCTGCTCTGGGGCTTTGTCCTGCTGTGGATACAAATCGCACTGGGTGGTTGGGTCAGTACCAACTATGCTGTGCTGGCCTGCAGTGAGTTTCCGATGTGTCAAGGCCAGTGGGTGCCGCAGATGAATATGCGTGAGGGCTTTGAAATATGGCGTGAGCTGGGCCTGACGGGCGCTGGCCAAAACATTACGCTGCCTGCACTCACGGCCATTCACGTGGTGCACCGCATGTTCGCTTTCGCCCTGTTTGGCGTGCTGGGTGTGGCGGCTTGGAAAATGCACCGCAGCGCGCCAGAGCACAGCGCAGTGCGTACAGCCGCATGGTGGATTGCAGCACTCTTGTTATGGCAATTGGTGACAGGACTGAGCAATGTGGTGCTGGGCTGGCCTCTGCTGGCCGCTGTGTCGCATACTGCAGGTGCTGCAGGCTTGGTGATCGTGACGGTTGGGGTGCTAAGCGCAGCGCGCTTGCAAATGGGCAGTGTGCAGCATGATGAGCGCGGCGGTGTGGCGCAGTCGACAGCGCTGGGCTTAGGGCATGTGAACTCGTCTTACAGCTCTTTGTCGGGAGGCGGGCGATGAGCAGGGCAGAGTCACCTGCTGATACGGCTGTAGAGTCCCCGATCACGCTGCCCACTACTGCGCCCCGCAAAGGAAAAATAGCACAGTTCAACGCGCTCACCAAGCCGCGCGTGATCCAGCTGATCGTGTTTTGCGCGCTGATTGGTATGGTGCTGGCCGTGCCCGGCGTGCCGCGCTGGGCTGAGCTGCAGACCATGCTGATTGCTTGTCTTGGCATTTGGTTGGTGTCAGGCGCGGCGGCGGCGTTTAACTGCCTTGTAGAAAAAGGCATTGATGCCAAAATGCGCCGTACCGCTTGGCGTCCCACAGCGCAAGGCGAGCTGGGCGATGTGCAAGCCGGGCTGTTCTCTGCCGTGCTGTGCGCTCTTGGCTCTGCAGTGCTCTACGTGTATATCAACCCGCTCACCATGTGGCTGACTTTTGCCACCTTCATTGGCTATGCTGTGATCTACACTGTGATCCTTAAGCCACTCACGCCACAAAACATTGTCATCGGCGGCGCATCGGGCGCTATGCCACCTGTGCTGGGCTGGGCGGCCATGACTGGCGAGGTGTCGCCCGAGGCGTTGATCTTGTTCCTCATTATCTTTTTGTGGACACCACCGCACTTTTGGGCGCTGGCGCTGTACCGCGTAGAAGACTACCGCAAGAGCGGTCTGCCCATGCTGCCAGTGACCCACGGCAATGAGTTCACGCGCTTGCAAATCTTGCTCTACACCTTTGTGCTGTTTGCCGCTTGCCTCATGCCATTTGCGTATGGCATGAGCTCTTGGATCTATCTCGCAGCCGCTGTCGTGCTGAGCTTAGGGTTTTGTTACTACGGGTTCAAGCTCTGGCAAAACTACAGCGATACACTGGCCCGCAAAACGTTTCGCTTTTCACTGATTCACCTGAGTGCGCTGTTTGCTGCGCTACTGGTCGATCACTATGTTTTATAGGAGCTATGAATATGTCTTTTAGTATAAAAAAGATAGCACACTATCTATTACCCACGTCGGTAATGTGCCTAATATTATTCCTATCAGGCTGCACTGACACTAAGCCACAGTTCAAGTCAGTAGATGTCACAGGTGCAGATTATTCGCAAAACTTTTCGCTGCCCGACCAGTTTGGCGTTACCCGCACCATGGCCGACTTCAAAGGCAAAATCGTGGTGGTGTTTTTTGGATTTGCGCAATGCCCTGACGTGTGCCCCACCACCATGGCCGAGCTGGCCGAGGTGAAAAAGATGCTCGGTAAAGACGGCGATAAGCTGCAAGCTATCTTGATCACCGTAGACCCTGAGCGTGACACACAGGCGGTACTCAAGGCGTATATGGCCAATTTTGATTCTACATTTTTAGCACTGCGCGGCACGCTTGACGAAACCACCGCCACTGCCAAACACTTCAAAACGTACTTTAAAAAAGCCGAGGGTAAAACACCTGGCAGTTACACCATGGACCACTCTGCAGGCAGCTACGTGTTCGACACCCAAGGCCGCGTGCGCCTGTATACGCGCTATGGCAGCGGAGCAGCAGTGTTGGTTGAGGATATTAAATTGCTACTGAAATAATAGCTAACTATTCAATACCCACGTCGGAAAACTGCCTAAAAATGTAGTTAAATAAGACGGCGCAATATAAGTGGCATCTGCAGTGCATGCGCTAAGTCATGTCAGCACAGATTGATTGCTTAAAAGTTCAAGGTCCGAATCGACTTGCGCGGCTCGTCTGGCAGAGACTCGCTGCAGGCCACTAACCAGCCGAGTTGGGCGTTGGCATCGTCGCCTAGTTCGAGTGCCTCTGGGTCGGGCATGAGGGCGCAGGTGATACGCAGCTTCATACTAGAGCCTACGGGAAGCAGGTCGGTGGGTCGGTGAGCGCCGGCGGCGATTCTGGCCGCGACTTTGGCCGCATAGCCTGGCTTACAAGGCCCTTCAATCAGCAACACAAAATGCGTCGCGTCAATACGGCCGGCTGTGTCCACATCGCGCGCCACCAGCTGCAGCCGCGTACCCAGTAACACCAGGGCACGGTCGCTGATCTCGCGGCCATGCTCTTTGTCAAACCAGTGGTAGTTCTGCATCTCGACCAAAATCAAACCGTAAGGCTGGGCGTAGCGCTTGGCACGCGTCATCGCACCATGAATATGGGTAAGCAGGTCGCGCATATTGGACAGGCCGGTAAGTGCATCTTGCGTGGGCAGCCCGGCGGTGCGCGCACGGCTTTCGCGGCGCGCGCTGGCCCGCAGCACCAGCCCGTAGAGTAGCAGAGGCATTTCAATCGCAGAGCCCAGCGTCACGCCGTACTGGGTTAAAAAGTTGGTGCCTAGTAATCCCATGTTGCGCAAAATCACAGGCATCAAGCCCAGCACTACAGGTAAAAATCCCATGGCAATCCAGCGCACACCCACATCACCGCGCGTCCAGCCATACCAAGCAATGGTGTAGACAATCAGCGCCAAGGCCAGTGACATGGCCGTCAGCACATAAAAGCCCCATAGCGTGGGATAAACAAGCTCCATCACACAGTTGATGGACTGAATGGCGATGAACAGCAAGGCCAATTGGTCAACACGCGGCAGGTACACCCGAGGCATTGTCACAGTGCGCACAAACCACATGCCTACTACCAACCCCAGGCCCGGGAGAAAAAAGTTGGCACTGTTAGCCCACGCGCTGGCGTTGGGCCACAGGTATTGACCAGCCAAGCCGGTGTAAGTGGCCTGCGATGTGCCAATGGCACAGATGTAAATCAGGTATTGCAAAAAGGTGTTGTCGCGCATCACCACCGACAGGCCCACACACACCAAGCTCACCAAGAGCAGCATGCCAAAATAGCCACCCAAAAAGAAATGCTCGATCTGCCGCTGCGCGACCAACTCAGTGTCGCGGTAGATCTGCAGTGGTGCTGAAAACGGTGTGCGCTGGTGCGCCACGCGCATGTAGTATTCAGTCGGGCCCGCAGTATCCTGGCTGAGCTTAAAAAGTGGAAAACGATCTAACACGGGCCATTGGGTGTGCGCAACCCCATCGCCCGCATTGAGCTTGACCCACTGCCCAAGTTCATTGCGCCAATACAGCGTGACATCGTCTGTGCTGGACAAAGCGACTTCTAAAACCAAGCAGAGCGTGCATCTGTGATCTGAGTATTGAACCGAATCCACAGTGCCTTGTTGTGGATGGCATGGCGCTGGGCCTGCTGGCGTGGATTGAATATGCTGGCACCTTCTTGACCGGCAATCACCTGCTCGATGGTGGCCTCGCCGCTCTCATCAATCCAGTATTGACTCAGCTTGTCAATCTCAAGGTGTTTGTCTTGGTTGCCTAGAACGATGGTGCTCAGTTGGCGAGGCGCTGAGACTGCGGGTCCTGTGACGGGCTGCGGTATCTGCTGTAGTGCCAAGCCTGCACTGGCGTGCAGCAAAGCCAGGACGCACACAGCGGCCTGCAGGGCAGGTTGCAAGCAGGTGTGAAGATGGGTTGTGGCGGCGCGAAGCAGCGCGAGGGCAAAATGGAGTGACATCATGGGATGTCGCTTATGTTACTTTATTGAGCTAAATGTCACATTAAGTTTCAATTTAATCTCGCCAAACGGCATGATTTGCGTGATGTATGGCACAAAAAAGCCTCCTGCACACGACATGCGAGGAGGCTTGGGGTATCACGCTGGCAACGCAGGCGCTTTACGCAAACTCGGCCAGCGTTTTCTTCATTTTCTTCATGGCTGCCACCTCAATCTGGCGCACCCGCTCCGCGCTGATGCTGTACTCGGCTGCCAGGTCGTGCAGGGTCAGTCCGCCTGAGCCGTCGTCGTTGACCTTGAGCCAGCGCTCCTCGACAATGCGCCGGCTGCGTGGGTCCAGCTCAGACAGCGCGGTGGCAATGCCGTCGGTAGCCAACACATCGCGCTGGTGCGCGGCAATCAGTGCTGTGGGCTCGTGGTGGGTATCGGCCAAATAGGCAATCGGGCCAAACGCATCTTCGCCATCATCGCCCGGGCTGGGGTCAAGCAGCACGTCGCTGCCCATCAGGCGGGTTTCCATCTCGATGACTTCTTCGCGCTTAACGTTGAGCTTAGAGGCCATCAGGGCGATTTCGCTCTCGCTTAAGGTGTCGCGATGCGTGGCTTGATCGCCAGCGGCCGCGTCGGCTTTGAAGGCTTGCTTCATGGAACGCAGGTTAAAAAACAGTTTGCGCTGGGCTTTGGTGGTGGCCACTTTGACCATGCGCCAGTTTTTCAGCACATATTCGTGAATCTCGGCCTTGATCCAATGCAGCGCGTAGCTTACCAGCCGCACGCCTTGCTCGGGGTCAAAGCGTTTGACTGCCTTCATCAGGCCAACATTGCCCTCTTGGATCAAATCGCCATGCGGCAGGCCGTAGCCTAAATACTGGCGCGACACAGACACCACCAAGCGCAAGTGAGATAGCACTAACTTACCAGCAGCATCTACATCATTGGTCTCGCGCAGTTGGCGCGCAAAGCTCTGCTCTTCCTCAAGGGTGAGCATGGGCATGCGGTTGGCCGCCGTAATATAGGCGTCCAAATTGCCAATGGAGGGCACTAAACCCCAGCTGCGGGGCGCGCTAGGAGATAACATTAAAGCTCCAGACATACCAGAACTCCTTTCAAGAAATATCATATTAGCACTCTCTAAGACGGAGTGCCAATGCAGAAGTTCAATGACCACGATAGCTTAATGACTATTGGGTCAGCTATCTTCGACCGCTTTGGAGCCAAGCCAAATTGTGGCGTAGATAGGGCGTCGGGCGGCCACTGGAAAATGTGCTGTTCAGCCGTATTGAGCTGATTATCATCATATTATTTACTATAATAATAATAGCAAACTATTGAATATCTACGTCGGAAAAATGCTATAAAATCTTCCAAAAATAGAATGTTGAATATCCGCTGCTACTCAACCTGCCAAGCGCTCAAGCGACAGGGCAGTTAAATCGCAAAAGCTTTCCAAAGTTACAGTACACTGACAGCGATAAGTCAATAACACCCTAGGGAGATGGAGCATGGCTCATAGTTGTTCGAAATGCGCTGCAAAAAACAATTCGGCAGCCAAATTTTGCAAAGTATGCGGATGCAACTTGCTGGCATCTGCGGCACCTGCGCAGGCACCCACACCCACGCCCACGCCCGCACCGACATACAGTTGCCCAAAGTGCAACACCGAAAATAATCTGAACGCTAAGTTTTGTAAGTCGTGCGGTGCCCCCAAGCAGGTGCCTGATTCAGTGGTGGCGGTGCCTGCTTTGATTGCAAAGCCGCCTGCGCCCCTGCAGTCCGCACCCGCACCCGTACCAGTACCAGTACCAGTACCAGTACCAGTACCAGTACCAGTACCAGTACCAGTACCAGTACCAGTACCAGTACCAGTACCAGTACCAGCCATGCCCATGGCATTTCAGCATACAGCGCCCAAGCCTGTAGGCGTATGGCTGGCAGCCGCTGCGGTGTTTTTGGCCCTGGCATGTGCTGGGTATTTATGGATCTCGCGTACCAAAGCGCCTGCAGCTGATGTGGCGGCTTTTGCTGTAGCTGCGCCGCCAGCCCCTGCGGCCCCAGTTACCGCGCCCGTTGTAGCGGCAGCACCCACGCCAGCGCCAGCCGCACCCTCAGACACAGCTAAACCTGTAGCCCAAGCGGTGGTGATCACTGAGTCTGCCGAGCAGGCTGGCTTGGCAATAGACAAGCCTAAGCCTTTGGTAGCCAAGCCAGTCGCGCCTAAGCAGGTGGACAAGAGCGTGTTGCAGTCGGCTGCCAAGCCTGTGCCCGCTCGCGTTGAAGCGGCGCCAGCGCCCGCTGGCCCGCGTGAGGCCCAAGCGCCCGCTGCGCCTGTGGTGCAAGCGCCCAGCACAGGGCCATCGAGCCCCAAAGAGGCGTGCGGTAGCCGGATTTTCTTGGCGCTGACCAACTGCATGAGCAACCAATGCCAGAGCGCCCAGTTTGCCAAGCACCCACAGTGCGTACAGCTGCGCCAAGAAGAAAAAGAGCGCCAAGACCGCGCCAGCAATGCCAGCAGCGACCGCTAGGTGTCAGCAGATATTTCTCTCATTCATATTAAAAATTCAAGGAGTTAAGCCATGTCGATCCAACAACAATTGAGCCAATCGGCCAGCCTCGTCTCAGCCATAGACGCTGTGCGTAACTGGCGCGCCGCCGCCTTGCTTTTGGTCAGTTTCATGGCTGCAGGGCTGCTGTTTGCTTTAGGCGGTGTTGTCACAGCGCGCATTGCTTGGCCTGTGGGCGCAGTGTTCATGATTTTGGGTTTTGCAGTGGCGTTTTACGGCGTTAATGCAGCGGGCATGATGCTCATGGACGAGGCCCAAGGCACACCATCGCGCCCTATGCTGGCGGCAGTGATGGCCTCGCTTGCGACAGGCCACCGTTTGATTTTGGTGATGCTGTTGGTGCTAGCGGCGTATATCGTGGGCATTTTGGCTATGGCTTTAGTTTTGTGGATCTGCAAAGTGCCATTTTTAGGGCCGTTGTTGCTGACTTTTGTATTCCCTGTCTTTGTGGTGATTTCAGGCGTCGCGGTGTTTGCGATGTATGCAGTGATAGCGCCGCTGGCCGCGCCTTCCATTTGGAGCGGTGCAACCACCATGCAGGCTTTATCGCGCTTGGCAGCCATAGCGCGTCAGCGCATTGTGATGGTCGTTTTGATGATGGTGGTGGTGTTGTTTATCACCATCGTGGTGGGCTCGGTGATTGGCGGCATGATGATGATGGGCACTTTGATTACAGGCGGCCTGTCAGCGAGCATCATTGGCATGGGCGGCGGCATGGGCATGGGCTCTTTAGCAGGCATGATGGGCGGCATGGGCGGCAATATGGGTGGCTCTATGGAAGGCTACGGTAGCGGTGCGGGCCATATGATGGCCGCCGGTTTGGGCGGCGGTATTGTCTGGGCTGTGGCGCTCACGCTGCCAGGCTTGGTCTATATCCGAGGCTGCTGCCAAGTGTATTTGGCCAATATCCAAGGCATTAACCTGCAAGATGCAGAGCAGCAATTGCGCGGTTCCCTGGATGCTGCCAAACGCCGCGCCGAAGAGCTCAAAGCCAAGGGCGAAGCCATGGCAGCCAAAATGCCGGAGCGGTTTGAAAAAGCGGCTGACGTCCAAGCTGCGCCTTTGGCACCGGTGTCTGCAGCGCCTGCCTCCAGCGCATCTGTAACGCCCACTGCAGTGGCTGCAGCCGCTTTAGTCACCGCCCCATTGTTTGCGGCCTCTGCGCCAGTAGCCGCAGCACCCGCTATGGCGCAACCGAGCATTGAAATCGTCACCCACACTTGCCCCAAATGCAGCTCTGTGGTCACGCCGGGAGATGCGTTTTGCGGCAGTTGCGGCCATCAACTGTAAACAGGCTTAAGAAGCCCCCCTGACTTTGTCAAAGGGATCCTTCTCCTCTGCCATGTCCAAAAATGCAGTCGGGCGTGTGTCTTCGGTGGGCCAGGCTTGCTCCCAGCGGGTGTCGTCTAGCTCGATGGCTTCAATGCCAGCGCCGCGTGGGGCAGCATCTGTGGGGCGAAAATCGATGCCGTGAGCCGAGTGGGCGGCCTGGTCGCTTGGTTTTTTGTGGATCAGTGCCTCAAGCTGCTCCAGAGCGTCGGGCGACTCGGGGTTAAAGTGCCAGACAGGGATCGAGGCTTGCGTTAATGTGCGCTCTTTGGCCAGCACGCCGCTGGAGATGTGGGCTTGCAGTGTTTTGCTGTCCTGCAACTCAATGACTCCAAGCACATCACCGCCTTTCGTGCAGATGAGAAAATCTACGCAACGCCGCCCCACTTTGTAAAACCAGGGACCGTACGGCAGTGAAGTTTTGACTTTTAAAAACCTTGAAAGCGATACTTGCGGCAACACAATCCAGTGTGGCGCAGCGGCCTGGATTTGGCCCATGGCTTTGAGCTCTAGCTTGGTGAGCGGACGGATGGTGCGCGGGCGCCACGCTTCTAACTCCTGCTCGCCGTCTGGGTCTTTGACTTTTCGCTGCGTTGACCATAGCCAGGCCAGTGCAACAACCGCCAAAATCACAGCAATAATTATCCAAAAGGTCATCTTTTACTCCAGCAAAATGCTTAGAACATTAGACCATCAGGTACAGCCCAAATGGACGGATGCGCTTGGTTAGATTTGTTACCAACGGATACCTAGCTTGGGCAAAAACTTGGCGGCCACAAACAGCGGGCCGACCCAGAGATACTGAATATCCTCAAAAAAACTGGGCTTTTTGCCCTCAATTTTGTGGCCAATAAACTGCGCTACCCAAGCGCCGACAAAGATCAGCACCGAAGCCACCAGCACATGCGGGCCCATGGCGTGAATGGCCGCAGCAATCAGCACCGACCAAACGCACATTACCGCGAAAAACACCATCGAAAGACGCGCGTAATAAACCATGCTGGCAGCGATAAAAGCGTAAGCCACCCACGGGTGCAGCGCAAACATCAGCCCGCACAGGCTGAGCATAATCAGCGGGATGGCAAAAGTGTGGATGGCTGAGTTGCGTGGGTTTTGGTGGCTGGCGCTGTAGTGCGCTAGCAAGATATCGATCTTGCGCTCTGGGGGTGACATGGGGCTGGAACTGGACATACGGTGCTCCTGTACTGAGAAGATTACTCTCTACGCTATTTTAGTGAAAAAATAGGCAGTTTTCCGACGTGGATATTCAATAGTTTGCTATTAATAAAATAGTACTTGGCTTGTCTCAATACACTGGCGATATCCCTATCACCGCTTAAAACCCCTCCACACCTTCTACAAAAAACTTCACCCGCCGCACACCTTGCCACTCGTCGGCCTCGAGCCTGAAAGCCATTTTCACCTTCGATGGCAGCGGCGCGGTGTGGCCAAACCATATGCCGTCGACCGGCTGGCCTTGGTGCTTGAGCTTGAGCGAGAGGTGCTTTTCGCCCACCAAGCGCTGCGATACAACTTCCACCTCTTCACAAAACACAGGCGGTGCAAAGCCTTGGCCCCAGACGGTTTGGTTGAGTGTGTCGGCCATGTCGGTGCGGCGGTATTCGGCGGGCAGAGGGCCGTCGGTCTCTAACCGTCTGAGCAAAGTGGCTTTGTCAATCCATTGGGCGGCTACTTCTTGTAGTGCATGTTCAAAGGTGTCGAAGTTTTCTTCTTCAATGGTGCAGCCCGCCGCCATGGCGTGGCCACCAAAGCGCAGCAGCACGCCAGGGTATTGCTTGACAATATAGTCCAGCGCGTCGCGCAAATGAAAGCCTGCAATCGAGCGGCCCGAGCCTTTGAGCAAATGCTCTTGCCCTTCTGCCCCGCTGGGTGCAAATACAAAAGTAGGGCGGTGCAGCTTGTCTTTGATGCGCGAGGCGACGATGCCCACCACGCCTTCGTGAAAGTCGGGGTCAAAGATGGCTACCGCGCTGGGCCCACCATGGCTAAGTAGTTCGGACTCGTCAAACATGGTTTCGGCAGCCTGCTCGGCTTGTTCGCGCATGCCGGCCTCAATGTCGCGGCGGGTGCGGTTGATACCGTCCAGCATTTTCGCCAACTCATCAGCACGCGTGCTGTCGTCGGTCAGCAAACATTCAATGCCCAAGCTCATGTCGTCCAAGCGGCCTGCGGCGTTGATGCGCGGGCCCAGAGCAAAGCCAAAGTCAAAGGTGCTGGCCAACTCGCGTTTGCGGCCCGCTGCCTCAAAAAGACTAGCTATGCCCGCAGGAAAGGCGCTGGCTTTAAGGCGTTTGAGCCCTTGGGACACGAGGCGGCGATTATTGGGGTCGAGCTTGACGACGTCGGCTACAGTGCCCAGAGCGACGATGGGCAACAGCACATCTAGCTTGGGTTGACTGGCTTGATCGAAGATGCCGCGTGTTCTGAGCTCAGCTCTTAAAGCCAGCAGCACATAAAACATCACACCCACTCCGGCAATCGACTTGCTTTCAAACGTGCAGTCAGGCTGGTTGGGGTTCACGATCACATCGGCATCGGGCAAAAACACCACGCCGTCTTTTTGCGCAGGCAAATGGTGGTCGGTGACCAGCACTTGCAGGCCCAGCGCCTTGGCTTTGGCCACGCCTTCGACGCTGGCAATGCCGTTGTCCACGGTAATCAGCACGTCTGCCCCGCTGTCTTTCACACGCTGCGAGATCGGCGGTGTGAGGCCGTAGCCGTCGACCACGCGGTCGGGCACGATGTAGCTAACGTGTTTAGCGCCCAGCAGCTTGAGTCCGCGCATACCGACGGCGCAGGCGGTCGCACCATCGCAGTCGTAGTCGGCCACGATGCAGAGTTTTTTATTCGCGGCAATAGCATCGGCCAGCAGCACAGCTGCGGCTGCGCAGCCTAGCAGTGTGGAGGGCGCGAGCAGCTTGCCCAAGCCGTCGTCCAGCTCGTCCTTGGTACTTATGCCGCGCGCTGCATACAGGCGGGCGAGCAGCGGGTGAACGCCTGCCTCTTCGAGTGCAAAGGCGGCGCGGGGGGGAGTGTCTCTTACTATTAATTTCATAGCGAGCTAATGAATGAATGCGTCGGAAAATGCCTTAAAAAACGGGTCATATCGCTCCATAAAGATGGTTGTACGCTGCTCCAGCGCTGCGCGCTACGTTCACCACAAAAAGTGATACTAAAAGGCTGTTGGCGCAAAGTGGAGCTGCTTAGATCTTTGAATAAGGTGGCGTCCAGCTGCTGCCATGCACCACTCCAGCAGTCCCAGCTTTCGTGCAGTGCGGGGGTGCGCAGGTTGTCTAGCACGGTGAAGTGACCGAGCGCAGGCGCAATGAAATCGGCGCTCAAGCTGCCCGCACCACTGACCCAAAACGAGTTCACAGCCAGTTGCCCAGCAGCTTGCCTCAGGTCGTTGACCGGGTGGGTGTACAGCAGCATTTGCATCTCGTTTTGCAGGCGGCGCAGCGGCGCGGCTTGCGGGCCCTCGGGCATCCAAGCGTTCACATTGCGTCCCACCACACGGTCAAGCGAGGCCGTGGCCAAGCCTTCAAACAGAGGGCTTTGCGCAAGCCAGCGCGTGGGGCTGTCGTAGTGCAGGGTAATACCGTCTTCGGCAAAATACGGGCGCACGGCCTCTAGCACAGCGCGTGAATCCGTCTCGGTCAGTTGCAAGGACTCAGGATGCAGCATTTGAATCTGGTCTACGCCCACATGCCAAAAGCAAGGCGTGATGAATGCCCAAGCTTGCCCGGCTTGGTAGCCATAGGCCTTGGACCCCGCCAGCTCATGCGCTGCCCAGGGCGTGCAGCCGTCTTGCGTCCACAGGCCCAGTTGCTGCGCCGCTGCGCGCTCGTGCGGAGGGCTGAGGGTGTATTCGTCGGCTGTGTCGGTGCTGGTCAGAGCCATGTGCTGCAGTAGCTTGTCTAAGTGGGGCAATTGCAGGGTTTTCCAAGCGTGCTGGCAGCCATCGGAACCAACCGATGCAAAAGGAATCAAGTAGTGACTGTCTTGTGACATAAGAGCCTGATTGTGACGCCTGTAGTAATGCCACAATAGCGCAACTGACAAAAATTATGAAATTACCCTACGAACTTGAAGTGGGGCTGCGTTACACCCGGGCAGGGCGTTCGAGCAGCCGCAACGGCTTTATCAGCTTTATCTCTGGCGTCTCCATGCTGGGCATTGCCCTCGGGGTGGCGGCGCTCATCATTGTGCTGTCCGTGATGAACGGCTTTCAAAAAGAAGTGCGCGACCGCATGCTGGGCGTGGTCTCGCACATTGAGGTGTTTGCGCCCAATGGTGCTGCGCTGCCTGATGTGGTGCGCACTCTCAAAGAAGTGCGCACCAACCCCGAGGTGATTGGCGCTGCGCCATTTGTCGCTGCGCAGGCGCTGTTGGCCAGAGGCGAGGACATGAAGGGCGCCATTGTGCGGGGCATTGACCCGGCGCTCGAATCGCAAGTCACAGAGCTGGGTCAAGCGCTCAAAGACGATGCTTTTAAAAGCCTGATCTCCGGCGAATTTGCCATCATATTGGGCGGCGAGCTGGCGCGCTCATTGGGCGTGCGCGTGGGCGACAAAGTCACGCTCATTGCGCCCAGCGGTCAGGTCACGCCCGCAGGCGTGGTGCCGCGTTTAAAACAATTCACGCTGGTGGGCACGTTTGAATCGGGTCACTTTGAATACGACTCTGCACTGGCGCTGCTGCATATGGATGACGCTGCCAAAGTGTTTCGCCTAGAAGGCCCCACTGGTGTGCGCCTGAAAATCAAAGACCTGCACCAAGCCCGCGAAGTGGGCCAGCAGCTCACGGTGCAGCTGTCTGACGGCTTGCTGGTGCGCGACTGGACGCGGCAAAATCGCACCTGGTTTGCCGCTGTGCAGTTAGAAAAACGCATGATGTTCATTATTTTGACACTGATTGTCGCCGTGGCCGCGTTCAATTTGGTCAGCACACTGGTGATGACGGTGCAAGACAAGCGCGCCGATATTGCTATTTTGCGCACACTGGGGGCCAGCCCGCGCAGCATCATGGGGATTTTTGTGGTGCAGGGCGCGATGGTGGGGGTGATTGGCACCTTCTTGGGCCTGGCACTGGGCCTGTTGGTGGCTTTTAATATTGACGTGATCGTGCCGTGGATAGAAGGCGTGTTGCGCACCACCTTTTTACCGCGCGATATCTACCTGATCAGCCGCATGCCCAGCGAGCCGCAAAGCGCCGACATCACGCCGATTATTATTTTGTCCTTGGTGCTGTCGTTTGCTGCCACCCTGTACCCCAGCTGGCGCGCCAGCCGTGTGAACCCTGCTGAGGCGCTGCGCTATGAGTGATGTGATAAATAACGCTTGTGTTGCTGCTAATTCGCCCAACAAAGTCATCCTGCAAGCCCGTGGCCTAACCAAGCGCTTTCACGATGGCACATTAGACGTCACCGTGTTGCAAGGCATCGACCTGCAAGTGCGCGCTGGCGAGACGGTGGCCATCGTCGGTGCGTCAGGCTCTGGCAAAAGCACTCTTTTGCATCTGCTGGGTGGTCTGGACGCGCCTACCGCTGGCAGTGTGCAGCTGATGGACCGCGACATTACCGCGATGAGCGCCGCAGAGCAAGGCCGCTGGCGCAACCAGCACCTGGGTTTTGTCTACCAGTTTCACCACTTGCTGCCGGAGTTTACCGCATTGGACAATGTGGCCATGCCCCTAAAAATTAGGCGGTTTTCCGACGTGGAATATACAAAGTTTGCTACTAATATGCTAGCATCAGTGGGTCTGATGCACCGCCTGCACCACCGCCCCAGTGAGTTGTCTGGCGGCGAGCGCCAGCGGGTTGCCATCGCCCGCGCACTGGTCACGCGGCCTGCGTGTGTGTTGGCCGACGAGCCTACCGGCAACTTAGACCGCACTACAGCCGACGGCGTATATGTGCAGATGCTACAACTCGCCCGCGACCACGGCACCGCGTTTGTGATGGTGACGCACGATGAAGAGCTGGCGGGGCGCTGTGATCGGGTGCTGCGCCTGGTGAGCGGTAAGCTTTAGCCTTTGGCTTTTTTAGTCGCCACCAAGTCTGCCAGCTCTTTGCCGCTCTTGTAGTGCGGCACCTTGAACATCAGGCGTTTGGTGCGCTGAATAAAGCTGTTGCTGCCTTTGATCTCTTCGCTCCAGTACTTGTCGGCCAGCACATAGTTGGCAGCTGGGTCTAGTTCAAAAGCGTCTTTGGAGCTTTGGCCGCCAAAAATATACAGCTTGCCATCGCGCATGGTCCAGGTGTCGGCATCGCCGCCCCATGGAATGCCATACACGATGCCGTCGGCGCAGTAGCCGCCGTACTGTGGGATATATTTGGCGGGTTCTTTATCAAACAGTGCTTTGTGGGCTGCGTTGGCAAAATAAAAGTTCACGCCTTCGTAGTTGCTGGCAAATTGCGCGCTGCCCATGGCGTGTTTGTTTTGGGTGAAGTAGGACACCACATCGTGGCCTTTGAGCATGACAGAGCTGGTGGCGTCTACTACATGGGCGTTGACGGGTTTGAGTGCGCCGCTGGGGTTTTGCGCGTTGATGGCTGCGCAACCTAGCAGAGTGCTGAGCGCGCCAATGGCAAGTAGGCTCGCCAAGCGGCGAACGGAGAAAATAGTGAGTGAATAGGTCATGTAGATAGCTTCCAAGCTGGGTGTGGAGTGTGATGGGAGTGAGAGTGGTCAAGGGCTGCAGAAGTTTCGTGGGCTCCTGTGTGCAATACGCTGTCTGCATAAGGCAGCGGCCATTGCAATATGCCGCTAGCCATATCAACCCTGGCGCGCAGATCGGCAGCATCTTGGCCACCTAGGTGCAAAATGCCGTAGCGGTAGCTGCCAAGCCATTTAAAGTCTCGCGCCAGAGAATGGCCTGCTTTAGGAAACTGTAGCAACAAGTGGTCAGGGAATTTTTGTTGCAGCTGGTGGAGCTGCGCTGCGCTTGGCATAGGCGGTATGCGCTGGGTCAAATGCGAGGCGCTGTGGTCGAATACGCGGTAGACCGCACTGGTGGCAGCGCCAGCTGTGGGTAGCACGCGTGGCGCAGCCCATGGGTCTTGCCCATGCGCCAGTGCCACTGCCATCGCATACAGATCGATGCCATCCACACGCAAGTACAAGTCAGCAAACTGTGAAGCCATGCGCGGGTTAAATTCGATGACGGTCAGCTTGTCTGTGGCAGCGTCATAGAAAAACTCCATGTTGAACATGCCGTAGTCAAACCCCACAGCGACTAGAAACTTACTCGCTACGTCCAGCGCTTTGGCTTGTATTTCAGCGCATAGCTTGCTGGGGTAGTCAAAACGCATGAATGCTTGCGTGCCGGGGTACATCACAGAATCGACCACGCCTAGAGGCTTGATCTGTCTGTTGTGGACTATGCCGTCTAAGCTGTATTGGGGTGCATTCACAGGGGCTTCGAGCATGAGGCTGTGGGCTGTAGACGCCTGGGGTAGCAGGCGCTTGGCCACACGCTCAAATGGTTCGACCAAGCGCTTGATGACCCATAACTCATAAGCGCCAAAACGGGTGAAATGCTGCAGCTCCTCGTGCGACCGTATCATTTTGGCCAGCACAGAGAAGGCGGCTTTGATGGGCTTGGCAAATACTGGAAACTCGAGGCCGCCTGGTACGGGCTCGCCATAGGCACAAGACAGGCGCTGAGAGTGGGTGCTGGCCTCGGGGCAGATCTTGTGCAGCACTTCACGTGCGTAGAGTTTGTGTTGGCAGGCTGCCACAGCTTTGGGCTGTGTACCTGGCCAGCCCATTTTTTCTGCCAGCAATGCGGCTGTGAGTGCACCAAATTGCTCATGTTGCGAGGTGACCGCTGTCCAACCCTGAGCCTTGGCCTGTGCGGCCAGCTTATCGACCATACGGTCAATGTCAAACCAAACCAAGTGGGCGTTGCTCGGAAATGAAAACAGATCAAATCCCCGAAAATCGAACCTTAGGCCTGTTTGACGGGCTAATCGATCAAAACCGCTGGCGTCCCAGTCGTAGTTAAAAAGTAAGAGAGTTTTGCCTGTCATATACGTATATTTTGGGTATCTGTCGCGTCTAACGTGCATTTATTACACAAGGGGCCTGTCAAACCAAGTGTCGCAGTGCGTTGCGTATGTTCCAGTCATTGATACCTTTACGTGATGGAGATGCTAATAGATTCAGACCAAGGCTCAGGCGGTCAGGGCGTTACTTGTATATCAGCCACATACCCTAGGCTCGTGCCCTCCGTGTTGTCAGAGTCTGCACCCACAATGATGGCAGTAACTGCTGGCAAGGCGCTCGTTTCTTGACCAAAAGCTTTCAAAAAATCCGCTTGCACGTTGCGTGAATGCTCTTGCCATGTTTTTAGCCCAGACTCGCCGCTGTTGACAACAATGTAATGCACTCGCCCCGTGTAAGGGCTGGCCTGTTCGGTGCCGACGCGCTCAGAATGCGCCCACACATAGCACAATGTGGCGGTGGGCAGCTTGTCGCGGCTAAAGAACTGGGCAAACTTAAAAAGTGTGCGTTCACCAGCGGGGACGTTGTCTAAAGGCATATCAAAACTAAGGCAGATTTTGAGCGCCACGTCTTCGGTTTTTTTAGAATTTAGACTTGATTTAAGTAAAGCCTCGTCCAGTCGCCAGCGAAATTTCAAGGTTTCTAGGGGGGCTTTCCAGTCGTGCACCACATTGCCGTAAGACTTGTCTGTACGCACGCGCAAGACTCTTTTGCCATCTAATTCGATAACATCAAATAAGGTGTGAGGCTTAGCGTACCGCTGTGGCAGGCCCACAAATCGCCAAGGCGCTGGTACATCTGCATTTTGCGACTGCGAAAAAGCACTTGGCCCTGCTGCAAGGGCCAAGCTAAGAAAATAACAATTAACGACCAGCGTCGTTAAGAGACCAGTCGTAGTCGAGATGGCTGATGGAAACAGTTTTGGCACGAATTTGTCCTTGGACAGCGGCGTCGCTGGTTAAGCTGTCGGCATATTTGGCAAATACATCTTCTACTTTGCTAAACCCTTTGTAGCCTTTTTCAAAGTCTTCTTTGAACCATTTGAATATGCTGGAAACTTGGAGTTTACCGTCAGCGTAGCGATTGCGGGTTTTGTCACCCACAAAGCGCTTCATACCATCTTCTAATTGACTGTCTAGCTTGCCGGCTGTGAACGCATCTTGCGGCAGTGCTGGGCAGCCAATACTGGCGCAGACAATGGCGACGTGAATACGCGGGTCTTGGTACCCACCTGCGGCAATGTTGGGGCGAAGGCGCTCGTGCTCTAACCAGTCGAGGTTACGTTCTTCGCCCAAGAGCTGGTAAAACTTTTTTTTCCACGGACTGCCAATCACGGTCACATTTTTGATCGACTTGAGATCTGGGTACTTGGTCAGAATCAGCTCGATGGTAAAAGCGTTGTACGCGTTGATCAAGAACGCCATCTGTTGTTCTTTGTTAAAGGCACCGAACTGGGCAGGCGTCACAGCACTAAAACTTTCGAGCGTTTTGGTGAGCTCGCCTCGCTCTGCTGCAAAGCTTTTGTAGTTAACCCGGCTTTGCTTGTTGTCTGGCAGCCATTTAACCTGCTTTTTCAGTTGCGCGTCCCACGCAGCGTAACTGTGATCGAAGCCTTGGGCAGACGCTGCGCTGGAAGCTATTAAAAATGCAAAAGCGGTAGCTAAAAGAGCAATTAATTTTTTCATATAAATCCCCTGCACAAATTGTGCGCTAATGCGGTTGAGACAGGCTGAGAGATTGGTTAGTTCAATCCAAGTTGTTTAACCACGACGCCAATCGTGGTACTTTTTCACGTATTCGAGCAGTTTCTTGGGTTGGTGGGCACGCTTCCACTCTCCAGCAACGTATTTGTTGGATTCTGCAAGCGTGGGGTAGGCATGAATGGTGCCTAGAATTTTTTCCAAGCCCAAGCCGTGTTTCATTGCCAAGACATACTCAGCAAGCAAGTCGCCAGCGTGAACGCCCACAATAGTGACACCTAAAATTTTATCTTTGCCAGGTACAGTCAGCACCTTAATAAAACCATGCGCCTCGCTGTCGGCAATGGCACGATCCAAGTCGTCAATGCCGTACTTAGTGACTTCATAGGCAATATTTTGCGCCTTGGCTTCTTGCTCGTTAATTCCAACACGGGCTACTTCAGGGTCAATAAAAGTGGCCGCTGGGATGATGCGGTAGTCGGCTTTGAACTTCTTAAAGGTGCCAAATAGCGCGTTGACTGCGGCGTACCAAGCTTGGTGTGCCGCAGTGTGGGTAAACTGATAAGGGCCTGCCACATCGCCTGCAGCAAAAATATTGGGGTACAAAGTTTCTAGATATTCGTTGGTCTCTACGGTGCGGCTGGTGGGTATGCCCAAGTCTTCTAAACCATAACCTTTGAGACGCGCAATGCGGCCTACCGCGCAGATGACTTCGTCAAATTCAATACGCTTTTCAGCACCTGCATGCTCGACAATAAGTGCTTTAACGCCATTCGAGTTTTCAAAGCGCAATGCTTTGTGACCAGTTAGCACTTGCACGCCATCTGCTTGTAACGCCTTAGCAGCATGGGCAGACACTTCTTCGTCTTCTCGAATCAAAATACGTGGTGCCATCTCAATCTGCGACACATGGGAGCCTAGGCGTGCAAAACTCTGCGCAAGTTCGCAGCCTATGGGGCCGCCGCCCAGTACCAAGAGGCGCTTGGGTAGCTCATCAAGTTTGGCAAATGCGTCCCACAGCGTGTCGCTGGTGACATAGCCAGAATGCTCTATGCCCGGCAGAGACGGCACGATAGGTTGCGCGCCAGCGGCAATCACAATGCTGCGGGTTGTGAGTGTTTTCTTCGTGCCATCGTTCAGGGCAATCTCTACCGTCCACGGGTTGACGATTTTGGCGTAACCCTCCACCACATCGACCCCTAATCCTGTAAAGCGCTCTACGCTGTCGTGAGGAGCAATTTCTGCAATGATGTCGTGCACACGCTGCATGACAGCTTTGAAG
>JANPDG010000134.1:0-50236 GCA_031431335.1 Polaromonas sp.
AAAAAGTGCTGATGTTTTCTGCCAGCCAAATGAAAAATCCGATCAAAATAAAGCTCACAATCAGCGGCATTTGGCGCGGCGCGCTCATGGGGTGAAAGATCACCGTACTGCGGGCATACAGGCCAATCAGCGCGGCGGCCAGATACCAGCGGTAGTCGCCAATATAGTGGTGCGTGAAAAAATTGGCGTAAATCAGGCAGGCAATCAAAGCCGCCATCCAGTGCGGCGGATGGTGGCGAATGCGCAGGTCGAACAAGCGCCATGCCTGAATGATGTAGCTACCCACCGAGGCATACATAAAACCGGCAAACAGCGGCACGCCAAACACTTTGGTGTAGGCCGGGTCGGGGTAGCTCCACGACTTGATACCGCCCGAGACTTTGAAGGCCTCAAGTGCAAAGCCCACAATATGAAACACCCCGATGGCTTTGAATTCGTCCCACGTTTCTAGGCCCGTCCACAGCATCCATGCCTGAATGCCCAATGCAATAATCAATAGCAGGTCATATCGCGGTACACCCAACAGGCCGCCGCGCGGCACGGCAAACACGCTTAAGAAAAACAAGCCCACAAACAAACAGGCGCGCGCTTCTTTCAGGCCAAAGAACCAAAATTCTACGGCAAACAGCTGCCACCAAGGTGCTTGGCTGGGCGTTTGCAGGCCCATCAAGTGCTGATCGAACCTACTAAGCATCTGGTGTTTTACCCTCTATGTTGAGCCCCCAAGCGCTGGACAAGTCAGCAGGCAACAGGGCTTCAAAGTTCATCTCCACCCCGGTCGCAGGGTGCGCCACACTGAGCTGCCAAGCATGTAAAAACATACGTTTGAAGTTTTGTTTGGCCAGTTGTTTGTTCAGCTCAAAATCGCCGTATTTATCGTCCCCGACAATCGGGTGGCCATTGCTGGCCAGGTGCACACGAATTTGGTGGGTGCGGCCGGTTTTGATGGTGACCTCAAGCAGGGTAAATGCTGTGATGTCGCCTGAGGCAAACTTCACCGACAAGGGCTGCATGATTTTGACCAGCGTAATTGACCGCATGCCGTTCGGGTCGTCTTTGCCCACCACCTTGACGCGGCGCTCGCCATCGTCTTCCCCGCCACTCACCAAAAACTTGTGCAGCGGCTGGTCAATGACTTTTTTGCTGGCAGGCCAGGCGCCTTGCACCAAGGCCAAATAGGTTTTGCCGGTTTCGCGGTTTTTAAACTGCTCTTGCAAATTGACCAAGGCACTGCGGCGCTTGGCAATCAGCAAAATACCGCTGGTGTCGCGGTCTAAGCGGTGCACCAACTCCAAATACTTTGCCTCAGACCGCGCCCTGCGCAGCTGCTCTATCACGCCAAAGCTCACCCCGCTACCGCCATGCACAGCCACGCCTGCGGGCTTGTCGATAGCTAAAAAGTAGTCATCTTCAAACAATACAGGAAAGCTGCGGGCGGGCACCGGTTTGTTCGCCTTTTCAGCAATTTTGTCGCTCACACGCACAGGCGGCAAGCGCACCACATCACCCACTGCCAGGCGGGTGTCGGCCTGCGCCCTGCCCTTATTCACCCTCACCTCGCCGCTGCGAATGATGCGGTAAATATGCGTTTGCGGCACACCCTTGAGCTCGCGCAGCAAAAAGTTGTCCAGCCGCTGGCCTTCGGAGCCATCATCGACCGTGATAAGGCTGGCTTTAGCTTCGCTTTGGGCTGCCAAATGGCCCGAGTTCGGAGCGAAATCAGGGCTTGAATGGGGCTTGGAGGGCTGGGGACTCGCAACAGCTTGTTTCCCGCCTATAATGTTTTTCACTAGCTATTGCGTTTAAGTGGTTGATTTACCTGAGTTTAGCCCCAATGTGGACAACTTAAAAATTAAGCACTGCGCAAAACACTAGAGGTCGATGCCACTGGCACAGCCCGCGTACAGGCTTAGCAGCTCTAGCTTCTAGCGGTACCCAAGCTGCCTCAGTCGAGCCGACGCTGAATACGAAACACTGTTACGGAATACCTAAGAGTGACCAGCCAACATGAATAGGCGGGTCATTCGGATTGAAGATGAGATGATTTTTTTGCTGGCCATGCTAAATACCTACTTTGAGCGCTTTATAGCTGCTTTGGGTATGCCTTTTAGCACTGTAGTCCACGCATTCATTGCCCAGGCAGCTGCACATCATGTAGCAACAAGCGCTTGTGCAACCCTCACCCCACTCCCCGCGCCTGTGCTGCGGCTGCGCTCATAAAGCGCGGCCTTGCAGACCTACGGCAATTCCTAAGTTTCTTTTTCACGTCCTCTCTGGCTATCGTTGACGCACACAGCGTCTGTTAAAGCACGCAGCTAAGCCGTTCAAAGGCCCGCTGCATTTGGAGAACGAACATGAAACGCATGCTCATCAATGCCACGCAAGTGGAAGAAAAACGCCTGGCCATTGTCGATGGCCAAAAACTGCTGGACTACGAGATCGAAATCGATGGTCGCGAGCAGCGCAAAGGCAACATTTACAAAGCCGTGGTCACCCGCGTAGAGCCATCACTCGAGGCTTGCTTTGTCGACTACGGCGAAGACCGTCACGGCTTTTTGCCCTTCAAAGAGATTTCAAAGCAATACTTTAATGGCAATGTGTCGCCCAGCCAGGCCCGCATTCAAGATGTGATCCGCGAAGGCCAAGAGCTGGCGGTGCAGGTAGAAAAAGAAGAGCGCGGTAACAAAGGTGCAGCTCTGACGACCTTTATTTCGCTAGCAGGCCGCTATGTAGTGCTGATGCCTAACAACCCGCGTGGCGGTGGCGTAAGCCGCCGTATCGAGGGCGAAGACCGCGCTGACCTGAAAGAAGCCATGGATCAGCTGGTGTACCCGCAAGGTGCCAGCATCATCGCCCGCACCGCAGGCATTGGCCGCAGCGCCCCCGAGCTGCAGTGGGACTTAAATTACCTGACCAAGCTGTGGTCAGCCATTGACGAAGCTGGCAAGGCTGGCAAAGGCGCATTCTTGATTTACCAAGAATCGTCACTGGTGATTCGCGCGATTCGCGACTACTTTCATAGCGATGTAGGCGATATCCTTATCGACACCGACGACATCTTTGAACAAGCGCATCAGTTTATGGCGCATGTCATGCCCGAGCATGCCAGCAAGGTCAAGCGCTACCGCGACGACGTGCCATTGTTCAGCCGCTTCCAGATTGAGCACCAGATTGAATCGGCCTACGCGCGCACCGTCACGCTGCCGAGCGGCGGCGCAATTGTGATTGACCAAACCGAAGCTTTGGTAAGCGTGGACGTGAACAGCGCCCGCGCCATCAAAGGCGGCGACATTGAAGAAACCGCCACCCGCACCAACCTGGAAGCCGCTGACGAAGTGGCCCGCCAGATGCGCCTGCGCGACTTGGGCGGCCTGGTGGTGATCGACTTTATCGACATGGACGAAAGCCGTAATCGCCGCGATGTAGAGAACAGGCTGAGAGACGCGCTGCGGCAAGACCGCGCCCGTGTGCAGTTCGGCACCATCAGCAAATTTGGCCTGATGGAAATGAGCCGCCAGCGCCTGCGCCCTACCCTCAGCGAAGGTGCGTCAATTCCGTGCCCGCGCTGCGGTGGCTCAGGCCACATTCGCGATACCGAAAGCTCGGCATTGCAGATTTTGCGCATCATCCAAGAAGAATCACAAAAGGACAATACCGCCGCCGTGCTGTGCCAAGTGCCAGTGGAAGTGGCTTCGTTCTTACTGAACGAAAAGCGCGCCGAGATTGCCAAGATTGAGCTGAAACAGCGTATTAATGTGCTGATGGTGCCTAACAAAACACTCGAGACGCCTAACTACAAGCTAGAGCGCCTAAAGCACGATGACCCGCGCCTAGATAACATCCAAGCCAGCTACAAAATGGCCGAAGAGATTGAAGACCCGACCACGGTAACGCGCCGCTCACAAGAGCCAACCAACAAGCAAACGCCTGTCATCAAAGGCGTGTTGCCAGATGCACCAGCACCGATGGCGGAACCAAAGCCGGTGGCCGTGGCTGTGGCCGTACCTGTTGCAGCCAAAGCTGCGCCTGTGGTGGCTGCACCTGTGCCTGCTGAAAAAGGCTTTTTCGGCTGGATCAAAGGTCTGTTCGGTGGTGACGCTGCGCCCGCACCCGCTGCCGCTGTAGAAGCTAAGAAAGAAGACGGCCCGCAACGTGAAGGCCGTAGCGCTGGGCGCGATGTGCGACGCGATGGTGGCCGGGGTGGCGACCGTGCAGAAGGCGGACGTGATGGCGAAACCCGCGAAGGCCGTGAAGGTCGTCATGGCGAGCGCGGTGGACGTGGCGGCCGTGGTGGACGCGGTGGCCGTGACGGCGACCGTGCACCCCGTGGTGATCGCCCACCCCGCGAAGGGAGTGATCGCCCTGCACGCGAGGGCGCTGACCGTGCGCCGCGCGAAGGCGCTGACCGTGCACAGCGCGAAGGCGCTGAGGCCCGCGAGCCGCGTGCCGATGGCGAAGGTCGCTCTGAGCGCGGCGGTCGTGGTGGCCGTGGGCGTGGTGAACGCGCTCCACGCAACGATGTCGGTATTGCAGAAAACGCTACTGAAAACATAGCAACTAATCCAATATCCACGTCGGAAAATGGCCAAAATTCTTTACAAGAAAATGCAGAGCAACGCGCCATCCAGCGCGCTGAGCGCATCGCCCGCGAAGAAGGCAATGAGGCAGGTAGCGACGGCACTAATCCAGAAGGCCGCGCAGAAGAGCGCACCGAAGGTCGTCGTGAACGCGGCGAACGCGGTGGCCGCGGACGTGGACGCGGTGAGCGCAGCGAGCGCGCAGACCAAGGCAGTGCATCTGCAGACGGTGCTCAGACTAGCGACGTTCCTCAAGCCGAAGGCAGCGAACCACGCGAGCGTCGGGCTGATGGCAGCGAACCACGCGAGCGTCGTTCGCGTGACCGTTATGGCCGTGACCGTGGCGAGCGTGGTGAGCGCCGCAACGACAGCGACGGCTCAGGCAACTCTCAGAGCCAAGCTCCAGCGCAGTACGCGCAAGAGCCTGCTGAAAACCCAGTGCCTTCAGCGAACCGCGCTGCAGCTCAGGCTTATGTTCCAGTTGCGGCTTTGGCACCTGCACGCGCCTCTGATGCAGCCAGCAGTGCGCCCACAGCGGCATCTACTGCAGTAGCAATGCCCAAAGTCGCCAGCTATGCCCTGCCCTTGGCCGACATGGCGCAAGTAGCCAACAGCTCTGGCCTAGAGTGGGTTAACTCCAACGCCGACAAGATTGCCGCCGTTCAGGCCCAGATCGCTGCCGAGCCTAAGCCCGTGCATGTTCCCCGCGAACGCCCTCCCGCTGTGGTTATCGACCAAAGCCCGCTGGTTTTGGTAGAAACCAAACGCGACCTGCGTGATATGAAGCTGCCATTTGAAGCCGCAGCGCAGCAGCAACAGTAATCGCTGCACGCTAAAAACAAAAGCCGCCAGCGAAAACGCTTGGCGGCTTTTTTACAATTTAGAAAAGTAATATTTATAGCTGCACTCCAATCCAATTTAGCACCGATAGCAGAAACTAATGCATTAGGTGATGTTTGTATCCGTTATTTGCCTTATTTGCAGCTGTGTTTTCGTCACAGTAGTTAAGGTCTAGCGTGATAATATTCACACAAATTATTACTCCACGCCAGCATGTTCAAATCAAAATCCAGCGCATCTGCAGAAGACAAGTCTTTAGTTGCCCATGATTTGCACCAAAAAGAGATTGAAGCGCTGGACAAAGAAACGCTCGTCACTATTTTGTGTGAGTCCAAATGCCTCAACCCCATCACGCGCGCAGAAGCTAGCATTGCCGCAAGCTACATGCGGGCGCGCCAGTACAGCGATGGCCAGGCGCTGGTCAAAGAAGGCGACACGGTTAGGTGCGACTATATGCTGTGGATACTTCACGGCGAAGCCGTGGTAGAAGCCCTGCCCACCAACAACAGTGCCCCCATTACGGTGACTGTCTTAGGCCCTGGCGCTACGATTGGCGAGCTCAGTTTGATGGATGGAGGGCCGCGCTCTTTGACCTGTACTGCATCGGGCGATATACGCTGCGCTGCGCTCACCCAAAAAATGTTCCAACGCATGTCACAAGAGCACCCCGAAGTCGCGCTTAAACTGATGACCAGTGTTTTCATTGGGGTGACTGTGCGCATGCGCGACCTGACTGAAAAGCTCAAACGCTTTGTGCGGCTGAACAAAACCATGAATGACGCCTTGATGGAAGACACGCTCAGGCAAGCATCGCGCTAGCGCGACTGCGCAGAGCATCCACGGCGCACAGTTGCAAGCTGTCCAAACCACAATTGTCTATTGAGGAGCCTCTCGCCATGTCTGTATCCCTCGCTACATTCGCTCGAAAACACGCCCTCGCTATCGCCTCTTTGTTCTTAGCCAGCGCCAGCTTCGCCGCTGACCCTTATGCCTCTAACAACGGACTGCTTCCCGCAGGACAGTGGACTGGGCCTTATCGCACACTGAACTTTGACTACCCCAGCAAAGCACCTGCCAATAGCTGGTTAAAAATAGCCCCGCGCAAGCCCATCACGGTCGCTGCAGCACCCGCTTATGTGGCAGCACTGAAAAAATTTGTCGCGCCGGCTATGCGCGACATGATTGAAAAGCCCAATACATGGAACCCCACACAAAAAGGCTGGTATGACATGCCTTGGCAGGCCGAAGGCAGTGCCAGCGAGGGCCGCGAAGCGATATTAGGCGCGTTTGCGGGTCAAATCCTGCCGGTGGGTGCATTCACTGGCCTGAACATCCCTCTGCAAAATCACACGGTGGTTTACTACGATGCGCTGTCTGCGACCATGCTCAAGCGCCTGTGGGCTAACCCGTTTAACCCTGATCGCAAAAACGTCGTCTTCCCAGAAGGCGCCATGGTGATTAAAGCTGCTGCAGTCACCGCGACCCCCGAACAATGGCCTGTGCTGAAGGATTCAGCGGTATGGCATGTCTGGCGGCCCACTGTAGCCGACAGCTTGAAAGCCAGTCAAACACCCGGCCAGAGCGCAGCGCCTTCGCTGCTGCCGCTGCGCGTGCTTCAATTTGACATCATCGTCAAAGACTCGGTAGCATCTCCCAAGACGGGCTGGGTGTTCACCACCTTTGTCTATCAGTACGATGCTGCAGGCAGCGGCACTTGGGACAAGCTGGTGCCGCTGGGTGCCCAGTGGGGCAATGACCCACAACTGGCCTTATCGCCGTCAGGCAAAGCCATAGGTGACAAACCCATGGCACTAGAAGAAAACTGGATCAATCCGCAAGCCCCCAGTTTCTCCAAAGAAATGCTCGGTTGGGGTGGTCGCTTGTCGGGGCCTATTGATGTGTCTAAACGCCACAATGTTATTTTTACCGATGGTGAGGTGCGCAAAGAGCAGCGTGCTTCTGCGTGCTTGAGCTGCCACGGCACTGCGCAATATCCTTTTGTTGCCAATCTGTACCCTTCACCTAACCGCTCTTTTCCGCCAGACGGATCCCCCTTTCTGCTTTATCCACCTGGTTCACAAGAGTGGGCACGTTGGTACCAAAACCGCTCGGGGACCGAGCCACAAAATAAAAATGCAGGCACCACAGCTTTGGACTATGACATGCTGATCATGTTTGCATTGGCTGCATTTGACGCGGCATCGGGCGGTGACCGCTACCTGCAAAAACGCCCGCGTGGCCACTAAGCCCACTGAGCTCCAGCAACCCGTTTGACTTTCTCGAAAGCCCGTCTATGTTATGTGTGAAATGCGGCAGTGCTGCTGCAGCTTTGGCCAAATTTTGCGGCAATTGCGGCACCCTTCTGCCGCTGCATGATGCCAGTGGTCTGGCCACTGAATCGACAGCCATTGCTTCGGGTAGCGAGCCTGCCGCCTTATCGCGTCGCCAAATGACCGTACTGTTTTGCGACTTGGTGGGCTCGACCGCACTGGCTGAGCAGATGGACCCCGAGGACTTGTTCGGCGCAATGACGGCCTACCACGACATGGTCAAGCGTATCGCCATTCACTACAACGCCCATGTGGCCAAAATTGTGGGCGATGGTGTGGACTTGTACTTTGGCTACCCCATTGCTGGCGAAGACGACACCGTGCGCGCCGTGCATGCGGGCTTGAACATCGTACAAGAAATCTCCAACATTCAGGTGGGCACCATACCACTGCAAGTGCGTGTGGGTGTGGCCACTGGGCAGGTCACCGTCGGCGTGCATAACGCGCTGTCGATTGCAGGGTCTACGCCCAATCTCGCGGGGCGCATTCAAACCCAGGCCAAGCCTAATCAAGTAGCTATTGCTCCTAGCACCCGGCGCATTGCGGGGGAGCAGTTTATCTATGAAGATTTAGGGCTGTTTGCACTTAAGGGTTTTAGCGATGAGGTGCGCATCAGTGCCATCACAGGTGCTGTGTCTCAAACCAGTCGATCAGCATGGCGCGGCCGTGACAACCTGATGCCTCTGGTCGGGCGCGATGCTGAACTAAGCTTGCTTGCCCAATGCTGGCAGCGCGTGAGCGACCAGCATTGCACCGGCGCTTTGCTCATCGCTGATGCAGGCTTTGGCAAGTCCCGCTTAAGCACAGAATTTGAGAACAGTTTAAAAAACACTTCGCACCTCACCATTCGCCTGCAATGTTCGCCGTTTCATACCAACAGTGTGTTGCACCCGTTTGTACAGCACTTGGTGCATGCATCAGGCTTTATGCGCAACGACTCCACGCTGGTGCAAATTGAAAAACTCGAATCACAACTGGCCATTGCCAATATTACTGAGCTGCGCGACCTGGCTTTGATTGCAGCATTGGTGGGTGTGCATGTAGAAAACCGTTACCCCCCCATTGAACTGCCACCACCCGCCCAACTGGCTTTGACCAAAGACGCGCTGCTGCGCTACTTTATTGACCTGGCCCACAAGGAGGCCCTTACCTCTGCGGACGAAACGCTGTCACGGTATTTTTCAGGCTTGGCACAAAACCAGCCTTTGCTGCTGCTGGCAGAAGACCTGCACTGGGCTGACCCGACCTCGCTAGAGCTGCTAGACCTGCTCTTGTCCAGCGGCAAGCTGGCGCGCACTTTTGTGCTCATGACCGCGCGCTCGAGCTTTGCGCCCCAATTCAATAGCCAGGCTGATATCACCACCCTCACATTAGAGCGACTGGGCGAAGACGCAGCACGCCAAATGGCGCTGAACCTGTGCGCCAGCATGGCCCTGCCCGCCACAGAGCTAAGCGCCATCGTTGCGCGCACAGACGGTATTCCTTTGTTCATCGAAGAGATGACGCGCATGCTGATGGACGCACAAGCCACAGGCGCGCGGGCTGTGGGCATGGCCGGGCTGGGCGTACCTGACACCTTGATGGATTTATTAATGGAGCGCTTAGACCGCCTAGGCCCAGCCAAAGCCCTGGCGCAAGTGGCTGCGGTGATAGGGGGCGAGTTTCCGCGTGAGCTGCTGCAAGCCTGTGCCAAGCTCAGCGCACAGACATTTGATACGCAGCTACAGGGGCTCACCGACTCAGGGCTGGTGCTGCAAATTAGCAATGGCTCTGAGCGGCTCAAGTTCAAACACGCTTTGGTCGAAAAGACAGCTTACGACTCCATCTTGCTCAAAAGCCGCGTGGCTCTGCATGCCAGTGTGGCCGATGCGTTAACGGGCGAGTTTGCCTCGCAAGTGCAAGGCGCCTCTGAGCTGATAGCACACCACCTGGCGCGCGCCAACCGCGCGCTCGAGGCTGGCCGCTATTTGTTGCAAGCTGGCATGCAGGCACTAGGTCGCGGCGCACCGCGCGAAGCCGCAGGCCATTTGCAAGAAGGCTTAGACGCATTAAAGAATGTGGCTGCCAGCCCCGAGCGCTCTGAGTGTGAGCTCGGCCTGCTGTCGGTATTAGGCCCCACCACCATGGTGCTCATGGGCCCAGGAAGCGCGCCCTTTGGTGATGTGCAAAAGCGTGCACATGCGCTGTGCCACGCATTGCCCGGGCAACCTAGGCAGTTTCCCATTACTTACGGCCTGTGTTTGTACCACTGGGGGCGCGCTGAGTTTGACATTGCCAACCCTTTAGCCACTGCGCTGCTCAAGACAGCGCACGACAAAGGTGACGACAACGAATCGGTGATGGCCGCTGGCAATATGAACGGCATGGTGCAGTTTCACTTAGGTCATCCGCAGCAAGCCCGCCAACACCTAGAAAACTCTGTAGCGCGCTACCAACCTGAGCGCGATGCCGCACTGTATCCCGTGTACATGATGGATTTTGGGGTGTTTGGCCGCTTTTACCTGGCCTTGGCGACCTTCGTATGTGGCGACGCCGACGCTGCGCGCCAGCATGCGCTAGATGCCTATGCTCTGGCCCAAAAGCTCAATCAACCACATTCGTTAGGATTTTCGCTGCTGGCCAACTTCAACATTGCCTGCATGCGCGATGAGCCTGAGGTAGCCCAGCAGTTTGCTCAGCAATGCGTTGAGTTTGCCTCGCAATACGGTTTTCCAGAGTTTATCGGCATGGCGCGCGTCGTGCGCGGCTGGGCCACCGCACGCATGGGACATGCTGCTGCAGGACTAGAAGACATGGATGCGGGCCTTGCGATGTGGAAGATGACCGGATTTGAGAACTGGCAGACTTGGTTTGCAGTACTCAAAGTGGATGTGCTTTTAGCACTCAATCACACCACACAAGCACTAGAAGAAATCAAAACACAACTTGCGCGCATTGAGCTCAATAGCGAAAACCAGTTTCGCAGCCTGCTAATGGCCCAAAAAGCCGTCGTGCTGCGCGCCATAGGCACCAGCGAGCCTGCAGCCGTGCAGACGCTGTTCGACGAGGCAAATGCTTTAGCCCAGCAGCAGGATGCTGTGGCTTGGGTGCGGTGGATTGCAAAGAAAGCAGCTCCATAGACCGCTGCACTGCTGGCACTCGATGCGGCTAGCTATGCCACATTGAGAAGGTGTATTTTGGAAGAAAATAAGGCATTTTTCCGACGTGGATATTCAATAGTTTGCTATATTTTTTATAGCAATTTTATTGGTTCTTTAGATTTACTGCACTTCGCGGACATAATCCAATGCGAAAGATCCAAAGACTTATTTACGATTGAAGTGACCGCTCAGACTATTTAAACTGAGTCAGTAAAAAATACGGCTTTGCATTAAAATAAATCAATCATAATTGATGACATACAAAGTTCTACTTTAACAACCTTAGCCAATGACCACCGCACCGCCAGTCACCATCCCTGATATTGCACGCCGTGCTGGGGTGGGTACCGCCACTGTGGACCGTGTTCTTAATGGGCGTCCAGGTGTTAATGCCGAGACCACGAAGAAGGTCATGCAAGCGGTATCCGATCTTGGCACGCCGCCCGTTATGCGCGGGCGTCCACGCAAGAATCAAAACCTCCGATTTGCCTACGTTTTGCCCGACGGCCATGCCAATTTTATTGACTTGGTTGAACGGCGTATTGCACAACAAGCTGGAGAGTTTCGACATCAAAATATTACGGAGGTCACCTACTGCTTTAATGCCGATGACCCCGAGCGATTTGCCAACGATTTGATGCAAGTAGAAGATTGCGAAGGTATTGCCATCCTAGCTCCTGACTTACCTGCAGTAAAACAGGCAATCAATGAAAAAGTCCGTGCGGGCGTGCACGTCGTCACGCTTTTGTCTGATGTTGCGGGATCTATACGTGAGGTGTACGTAGGGCCAGACAACAGAGCAGCAGGACGAACCGGCGGACTATTACTGGCAAGAATGAGCGGTGAATCTTCTAAGGACACACTTTTGATGCTTTCACACTCTACGCGGCTAAGCTCCGAAATAGACCGCAGAGTAGGCTTTTCACAGATTATCGAAGACGATTTCAAACAGTTGCGCATCGTTCGATCGCCGGATTTGCCCATGGACGATGAAGGTACTTACCGTGTCCTCATGAGGTTCTTTCAAACTGAAATGAATCCCGTGCGTCTTGCTGGCATCTACAGCAGTGGCAGCTCTGGCACATTAGGCGTGCTGCGCGCGCTCAACGAGCTCGGGGTAAAGCAAAAACCTGCCCTTGCAGTGCATGACTTAACTGACGTACATCAGTCACTATTAAGCAGGGGTGAGTTGGCCTACGTGCTGGATCAAGACAACCAATACTGCATCTCAACTGCAGCCAAGGTCTTGCGCGCTTTATGCGAAAACGTTCGTGGCGCGATCCAAGTCGTCAAGCCGCGCGTAGAAATTTTGACTGCGGAAAACTACCACTGAACTGTCTTCAGACTAGGGCAATCGCTAACCGCTTTGCATCACAAGACACCTAGACCCCCTGGGCTCATCGCGCCGAAAAGCATTACGCTGATTGTTGATGACCGACAAAATTTCAAACTGCGCTCTCGATGCCATCACCGATGTGTTGCCCAATATCTGTCATTTAACCAAACGATTTATCTCCAAGGTCTCAAAGCACCAGCGCCCGCACATCAGACAGACGAGAGTTGGTATAAACCCTGATTGATTTATTTAATCTATAAATTAAAATAAATCAATCAATGAAATTCAATCATTGATAGGTATCTTGGCCATCAACCTCAATTTTGAGTAAGTGGCCTGATGTGTGATGGTGACTATTGTTTGAAATATCTTTATATGGAGATGATCGCTATGAAAGAAATCCTTAAAAAATTGCCTGGAGTATCCGCATTGACTGTGGCTGCTGCATTGGCTTTGGGTAGTGCTGGTGCACATGCCCAAGAAAAAACCATCACGCTGTGCTGGGCAGCTTGGGATCCTGCAAATGCTTTAGTGGAATTATCCAAGGATTTCACTGCCAAAAGCGGCATCAAAATGAAGTTTGAGTTCGTGCCATGGCCCAACTTTGCAGATCGCATGCTGAATGAACTCAACTCCAAAGGCAAGCTGTGTGACTTGATCATTGGTGACAGCCAATGGGTAGGTGGCTCAGCAGAGAGCGGTCACTATGTCAAACTGAACGACTTTTTCGCCAAAGAAGGCATCAAGATGACAGATTTTGCTCCAGCTACAGTCACAGGTTACGCTGAGTGGCCAAAAGGCACGCCAAACTACTGGGCACTGCCAGCAATGGCTGATGCAGTGGGCTGGACATACCGCAAAGACTGGTTTGCCAAACCAGAAATTCAAGCTGAATTCAAGAAGAAATTTAACCGTGATTTAGCACCGCCTAAGACTTGGACAGAGCTCAAGCAAGTATCTGAGTTTTTTCAGAACCGCGTGATTGACGGTAAAAAGGTTTACGGCGCCTACATTTATACCGAGCGTGGATCAGAAGGTATCACTATGGGTGTCACCAATGCTTTGTATCCTATGGGCTTTAAGTACCAAGACCCGAAGAAGCCATATGCTATGGATGGATTTGTAAACTCACCTGATGCTGTCAAAGGTTTAGAGTTTTATAAATCCATGTACAAAGGCAGCACTGCACCAGGCATGACTAACGCCTACATGGGCGAAGGTCTGGACGCATTTAAATCTGGTCAAGTTGCAATGCAGATGAACTGGTTTGCCTTCTTCCCAGGTTTGGCAAAAGACCCATCAGTTGGCGGCGACAAGATCGGATTCTTCTCGAACCCATCTGATAAGGGCAAAGGCGTGCAGTTAGGTGGTCAAGGCATTTCGGTAGTGTCTTACTCACCTAACAAAGACGCATCATTGCAGTACATCAAGTGGTTCTCCAATCCAGATGTGCAAAAGAAGTGGCAAGCCATCGGTGGATCATCGGCTCACAATGCCGTACTCAATGACCCAGGATATGCAAAAAGCTCACCATTCGCTCAATCATTCTTAGACTCCATGGGTATGGTCGTTGATTTTTGGGCTGAGCCGTCCTATGCCCAGCTAATGCAAGCCATGCAAAAGCGAGTACATGACTATGTGGTGGCTGACAAGGGTACTGCCAAAGAAGCTCTCGACTCACTGGTTGCCGACTGGAAGAAGGTCTTCAAAGAAGACGGTAAGTTGAAGTAAACCCGATTGGTCCAGCCTACAAATCACGCAAAGAATTATTAATGAATTTCGCGATGATTTCTAGGCTGGATTGTTGAATCTCACTATGTACATACCGCATGAGCGAAATTGAATTGCCTAAACCATGAACATCAAAAGTGTCGCTGAACGCAGCGCTCGCGCTACACCACCCCCCATGGCAGGTGCACTTCGGGGTCTTTCAGACCGTGCCATAGCGTGGCTTTTCATTGGGCCGACCATGCTGATCCTTTTAATGATCAACATATTTCCGCTGATCTGGACAATCAAACTATCGTTTACCAATTTCAAGGCCAATCGCCCCAACGCCGAAATACTGGGCGTGGGTATCGATAACTATGTTTCTGTACTAACAGATCCTGATATCTGGATAGCGATGCAGACTACTGCGCACTTCTTGTTCTGGACTATTCTGCTTCAGATGGTCATCGGATTTACGCTTGCCTACCTCATTGACCGTAAATTTCGTGGCCATGGTTTTTGGACCACTCTAATTCTTGTGCCCATGATGCTGTCGCCTGCAGTGGTGGGCAATTTCTGGGCATTTTTATACCAACCTCAGGTGGGACTGTTTAACTATGCAGTGTCGTATATATCTGGCGTGTCTGCATCATCATTCGAGATGCTAGGTTCAACCAAGCTGGCACCATGGGCCATCATTATTGTGGATACTTGGATGTGGACGCCCTATGTGATGCTGATTTGTTTATCGGGACTGCGCTCAATACCTGACTACATATACGAAGCCGCCGAGGTTGACAGAGCATCGCAACTACGTCAGTTTTTCTCGATCACTTTACCAATGGTTTTGCCATTCATCATGCTGGCAGTACTGTTTCGCGGCATAGAAAACTTCAAGATGTTCGACATGGTCAACCTGCTTACCTCCGGCGGACCTGGTTCAGCAACCGAGTTGGCCTCCATCACATTAAAACGCCAAGCATTCGAAAGCTGGCGTACGGGCTACTCGTCAGCGTTTGCGATTGTTTTGTTTGTAGCTGTATTTGGCATGGCCAATATCTATGTCAAAGCCCTCAACTATGTTAAGAATCGGTAATCCATCATGAGCAAACTCATTAGTACAGCCCACTCAGTTGTTGAACCGGGCACCAAAGCGCGGTGGATAGCGGGATTTTTAGTCGCTCTCTATGCAATTGTTGCTATCATCCCGCTGGCCTGGATTGTTCTGACCGGATTCAAAACGCCATCAGACGCTATCAGTTACCCACCCAAAATTATTTTTACACCAACAGTAGAAGGCTACTGCAATCTCTTTACAACGCGCTCACGTCAGTCACCAGAGTACATTGCAGCACTGCCTCCAGCAGCTGGAAAATGTGACGAGGTTGCTCGCGCCAACAACATGGCAGTCGCTGGCTCGACTAACTATGTTCCAAGGTTTTTAAATTCTCTCATCATTGCTGTGGGCTCTACGATTTTGTCAGTCGGCCTGGGAGTAATGGCAGCATATGCGTTCTCACGCTTTAAAGTGCCCATGAAAGATGATTTGTTGTTCTTCATCTTATCAACGCGGATGATGCCACCTATAGCAGTAGCCATCCCTATCTATTTAATGTACCGTGAGTTAGGATTGTCAGACACGCGATTAGGCATGATATTGCTCTATTCTGCAGTCAATATTTCTTTGGCTGTATGGTTACTCAAAGGGTTCATCGATGAAATACCACGCGAGTACGAAGAAGCCGCCATGGTCGATGGCTACACGAGGCTACAAGCGTTCATTAAAGTCGTATTGCCTCAGGCCACAACAGGTATTGTTGCGACAGCTATTTTTTGTCTCATATTCTCATGGAATGAATACGCTTTTGCAGTGCTACTGACTTCTGGTGAAGCGCAAACAGCACCGCCTTTTATCCCCATCATCATTGGTGAAGGTGGACAAGATTGGCCCGCAGTAGCAGCTGGTACGACTTTGTTCTTAGTCCCCATATTAGTGTTCACAGTCTTGATGCGTAAGCACCTGCTACGTGGTATCACATTTGGCGCAGTACGAAAATAAATAGGGCTTAGATCACATGTCAAATCATTCTCCTTCCAAATCTCAAACGGGCACGCCTGCGCTCGAAAAATCATGGCCTAAATGGCTGCGCCGCGGCTCTATGGAGCTAGTGGCCTGCGCCTTCATTACGCTAGGAATTTTGATGCTGCTTCAGCCATTCGCGTTGATTTTGTACACATGGTCTTTCGTGACCATGCTATTTGGCACAGTCATGTTCACGGTAGTTTCAAAGCTGCCCCAATAAATACCAACTCAAGAAATAACAATGGCTGAAATTCGAGTCCAACACCTCTCTAAGGCGTTTGCTGAGTTTACCGCAGTGATAAATTCTAATTTCACTGTGAACGATGGCGAATTTTTTTGCTTACTTGGCCCCTCGGGATGCGGTAAAACCACCACTTTGCGAATGATTGCGGGCCTGGAAATGCCAACCTCTGGGGAAATTTACTTAAACAATGAAGATGTGACGCTCAAACGTGCATCGCAACGAGACATTGCAATGGTGTTTCAAATGTTTGCACTCTATCCACATATGAACGTCGAGCAAAACATCGGCTTTCCATTGGTATCGCAAGGCATGGAGCGCAAAGAAATACGCAAGCGGGTTGAGGATGCCGCGCGTATATTGCAAATTACCCAGCTTCTTAAAAAATCTGTATCCGGACTTACCAGTGGTGACCGCCAAAGGGTTGCACTGGGTCGTGCCATCGTCAGGCAGCCATTGGCTTTTATGATGGATGAACCCTTAGGCGCCTTAGACGCTGAGTTTCGTGAAATCATGTGCGAAGAATTGCGCAATCTGCATGATCGTCTGCGTGCTACGACCGTCTACGTGACACACGACCAGCGCGAAGCCATGTCCATGGCTGACAAAATCGCCATCATGAACCAAGGTGTGATTGAACAACTTGGCGCACCACAAGAAATCTACGACCGCCCCGCGACTGTTTTTGTCGCTGATTTTATGGGTTCTCCTGCGATGAATTTCATACCTTTTGAAGCTGGCCTCCCCAAAGGCGCAACAGCTGTGAACATTGGAGCTGCGGCAGTGCAGTTTCCAGCACTGCGCGAGGCTGTAGTGATGCGTCCTGTGCTGTACGGTGTGAGACCAGAGCATGTACGACTAGATGCAAGCTCAGATTTTCGCGCTGAAGTTTTGGGCTCCGAATATTTAGGCACCTGCCAAGTCATCACTCTGAAAACTACAAACGACTGCACGCTTCGCGCTAAGATCAATGTAAACACTTCAGTCCAACGCGGCGATCATGTCGGTTTGTCGTTTGACTCTTCTCAGATCACGCTCTTTGACCAAGTCTCTGGCAAAGCGATCCACACCATACGTGACGATACCCCAGTATCTACTCCAACTGTGCGAGGTGCAATCCATGGCTGATTTGCAACTGATAGGTGTCAGCAAGCGCTTTGACGACACGCAGGCCGTTCAAAACCTAAGTCTTGACGTGAAAAGTGGAGAATTTATTGTTTTACTAGGCCCTAGCGGCGCTGGAAAAACCACCACACTTCGCTTGGTAGCCGGTTTAGAAGCCCCTGACGTCGGTCAAGTCCTTATTGACGGTCGAGACGTCACGCGCACTGCACCTGCTCTTCGCGATGTTACTTTTGTATTCCAGCAGTATTCACTTTATCCGCACATGAGCGTGTATGACAACTTAGCTTTTCCATTGCGCTCGAATTTGCGTAAAACAAGCGAAGATCTCATCAAAATCAAAGTGCATGATGTTGCTCGGCTGCTGCGCATGGAAGACAAGCTTCAAAATCCCGCCACGAAATTATCAGGCGGTCAAATGCAACGTGTGGCGATTGGGCGTGCTCTCGTACGCAATCCTGCTGTGTATTTGATGGATGAACCCTTGTCTTCTCTTGATGCAAAACTGCGCAACGACCTGCGGCTTGAGCTCAAACATATTCAGCAAGACCTGGGTGCCACCATGCTGTATGTAACACATGACCAAGTAGAGGCGCTGACATTGGCTTCTCGTATTGGTGTGCTTGATGCCGGACAACTGGTACAACTGGGCACGCCAAGACAAGTCTACGAAGACCCCATGAGCGTCAACGTGGCCAGTCGCCTTGGATCGCCCCGTATTAACCTGGTGAATCGGTCAGTGTTTCCGACGTCGCGTGCACCGCACAACGTAGCTACTTTTGGAATACGTGCAGAGCATATTGTCTTGCACAAAGAGCAGTCTGCGAACCCGCTGCATACCGAATGCCAAGTCAAACGGATTGAACTTTTGAGTGATCAGTATTTGGTGCATTTGGGTGTCGCTGGTAGCGCACACGACGTCATAGCCTCGGTGCCACCGGGTATTTCGTTTGAGCCTGGCGAGATTGTCAGTGCTGATATGACTCAGATCTTATGGTTCGATGCCTCTGGTCAACGCGTTCGCTAATTTATTTACAGAAAGAAGTTTTACTATGTCATTGCAACAAATTATTCAAAATTCCACGCAAACTTTGGTAGATCACCTTGAGGAATTGACCGCACTCGACCAAGCTATAGGCGATGGCGATCATGGCTTGAATATGAAGCGTGGTGCACAGGCTATACAGGCCAAAATTCCCAGCATGGAGCATTCGAGTCTGCTTGATGCACTCAATATCATGGGTAAAACCTGTATTGCTATGATCGGCGGATCTTCAGGCCCTGTTTTTGGTACGCTTTTATTAACGCTGAGTAAAGAACTACCTGTTAAGCCAGTTACCAGTGATTTTGCACCCGCACTGCGTGCCAGTATTGATGCGCTCACACGCCTGGGTAAGGCCGAGGTTGGACAAAAGACTTTGCTAGATGTGCTGGATCCCGTGCAAAAAGTTTTATCACTAGGCGGCGAAGATATGATTGCCCGTGTACGCCAATGCGCACACGATAGCGCCGCAGCTACAGCTAATATGGATGCTACGCGCGGAAGATCCTCGTTCTTGGGCGACAGAGCGAAAGGCCATGTTGATCCTGGATCGCGGTCTATGGCGTTGATTATTGCCTCTATTTGCGATACGCTCGAAAAATCTTAAATCGAATTACCCGCACCAATTTTTAGATTTGAATTCTTTATGAAAAACTTTATTAACCGTATAGATTCCGTTTTAGAAGAATCCTTGGATGGTTTCGTTGCTGCCCATGCAGAGATTGTCGTCTTGGGCGATGATTACGAGTTTGTGCGCAGAAAAAATATTAAACCGGGCAAGGTAGCTTTAATCTCTGGTGGAGGCGCTGGACATGAGCCTTTGCACGCCGGCTTTGTAGGCCATGGGATGTTGGATGCTGCCTGCCCTGGGCAAATTTTCACTTCCCCCACACCCAATCAGATGCTCAATGCCGCCAATGCGGTTGATGGTGGTGCTGGAGTCCTATTTATTGTCAAGAACTACTCTGGTGACATGATGAACTTTCACATGGCCGCAGAACTTCTAGACCAAGATAATGAAACGGTTATTGTCAACGACGACGTAGCTGTAGAAAATTCTACGCATACAACTGGACGGCGCGGCGTTGCAGGCACACTAATTGTGGAGAAAATTTTAGGCGCTGCAGCTGAGCGTGGCTATTCTCTCAAGCAACTCAAAATCTTAGGTGATGCCGTCAATAAATCGACTGCTTCGATGGGCGTGGCATTGAGCTCATGCACTGTACCAGCAGCTGGTAAACCCACGTTTCAAATTAGCGCTACTGACATGGAAATTGGGGTCGGAATTCACGGCGAACCAGGTCGTCGACGTGTACCTTTGGCAAGTGCTGATGAGATAGCGACCGAATTGACCGATGCAGTGATTCACGATCTGGCGCTCCAACCTGGACAAGAAGTGATCTTACTAGTTAATGGCTTTGGTGGCACCCCATTAATTGAACTCTACCTAATGGTTAATGCTGCGCGCAAGGTGCTAGACCGTTCAGGTGTGAAGGTAGTTCGCTACCTTACCGGCTCATATGTGACTTCTCTAGAGATGGCGGGGTGCTCAATCACTGTCACAGCTGCTGACGCTGAAATACTAGAAATGTGGGACGCTGCTGTCCATACACCCGCGCTGCGCTGGGGTATGTAATCAGCACTTCATGAGCTAATGAGCGGTTTATGGTGGAAACCGTAAACCGCTTTTTACTAACCAATCTTTGGGGTACTTTTAAAACGATCTCTGCCAACTCAGATTTTGGGCATATACAAGCCAATTTCAACGACTATTTCAAAAATTTCCCAGCCCGGCTGTAAACGGTAAGATCAATCTGTTCCAGGGTACGCCGAGGTTTTGAGTAAAAAGTCGCTTGATAACCTCCAAAATCTTGCATAGGTAAACTCTGTAAAGCTACCGACAGGCTTGAAGGTGTTAACTGACCTGATCGTTTAAGTGCAGAAACGACCATGCTGGCAGCAAGATAAGCCTCCATGCTTGCGAATGAAGGTTCAATCGTATTGCGCAAACAAAAAGCTTGAAAATCACGACTAATACGCGTTGATGATGTCCATGGAAACGGAACCACTTGGGTGACAGAAAGACCTGCTGCTAGAGCGCCTAGCGCTTCGATCAGAGCGGTACCGCCCACTGTAGATAAGGTATAAAAGCTACCTGTATAACCTGCTTTTCTCGCAGCTATTACGAAACGTGCACTTGCAGCGTAATCTGCACCTAGCAAAATAGACTGCGGTTTGCCTGCAAGCACTGCAGACAAAGCACCTGACAAGCTAAAGTCGCTACCTTCATGGTCAATACTGCTAAGTGAAGCGATCTTTTCACCGTTTTGCTTCAGTGCAGCAATGAGTGAATCTCTCACCTCCCATCCGTCCGAGTTGTACTCGAAAATAAGCGATAGCCTTTGAATACCGATTTGATGCGTATGCCGCACTACGGATTCGATCTCGTCATCATGGCTGGCGCGCATATTGAATATGCCTGGTACCGCACCAGTGCGCAGTTCTTTTCCACCGCTGACTGGAGCGATATAAGGCAAACCCTCTGCAGCAGCTGATCGGGCTCCTGCTCGGTGTGCCCCTGCGCCTACAAATCCAAACAGGCCTATCACAAGATGCTCAGTGGCCAGTAGCTTGGTATTTAACTCAGTACGCTCGGCGCGATTCTCATCATCTAGCGTGATCAACTCAATAGATCTTCCACCGATGCCACCTTTGGCATTGGCCTCACTGAATACAGCCCGCGCCGTGTCTCTGAATGCAAGCCCCACACGCGCTTGAGGCCCAGTGATAGGCGCTGATTGACCCAGCTTGATTGTCTGTTTATCGCCTGTAACAGCATGCGCTAGACGCGCCAACATAATTGACCCTAGTAGTATGGATGCTGATGCTCGCAATTGCTGCCTACGAGTTAGCTTACACATTTGTGTATGTTCTGATGTCATATGAATTCCTTGCGTTCTCAATATGCAATAAGCATGAAAAGCTAACTGCGCTTTCTCATTAGCATGGCGATGAAAAACCCTGCCAATAGCATGATGGGAACTGCCAGCCACCACAGACTTGGAATTCGGCCGCCTACCTCTTGAACACCCGACTGTGATGGATTACTAGATGATTTATTGGCTAATTTTCCGTCGCTGACGAAGACTGCTGTCCAATCATTGAGCAAACCATCCATGGCCTCTTGGGGAGTGCCTTCGCCTACTACTACGTAGGTATGGACTCGCTTTTGCATGGCCTGCAGCAATGTTGCATAAGCAGGCTCTTGCCAGAAGTCCTTTACTATTTTCATAGACTCTAGAAATACTTGCGCGTAGGATGTGCTGGTAGAAAATCCGGGCTTATCCAGCACACTGTTGTGGCAACTAAAACCCCCTAAATCCCACCATTTTTGCTGAGTTGGTGGCTGTGAGAACCACTTCAAATATTCGAGCGCCAAGTCCTGCTTATCAGAATACTTCACCACCGATATGCCTTGCCCACCCAAGGTAGCGCCTGCAGCGCCCATCTTAGGGTTCACAAAAAATCCTGTCTTCTCTCCACCCACCAGTGGATCCTTTGCCACCCCAGGAAAAAACGCCATGAAGTTCATCTGCATGGCGACCTGCCCTGACCTGTAGGTGTCTAGGTTCTCTGCCATATAGGCATTAGAGTGCCCGGGAGGTGTGCAACAGTCGTAGAATTCTTTATAGGCTTTCAGGGCATCTACGGATGCTTTGCCGTTGATGTAGCCCTGCATGTCATAGGCTTTTTGTGGGTTGACGTATTGGGCACCGTTGGCGTACATAGCCGAAGTCACGCCCATCGTGATGCCCTCAGAGCCCCGCTCTGTGTAGAGCGCAGCGCCGTATACATTTTTTCCATCAATCTCGCGCCCTTGAAAAAACTGCCCGAGCTCTTTGAGCTCAGCCCAAGTAGATGGTGGCCCGATGTCCCTGCCATGCTTCGCTTTGAAGTCTCGTTGTACATCGGGTCTAGCAAACCAGTCTTTGCGATAAGTCCAAGCTACCGCATCGCCCATGGCTGGCATAGCCCAATAATTGGTACTATTCTTAGGCCATGTAGAGTAGCCTTCGACGGTCGCGGAGCTAAAGTCTTTAATATTGATATTATTTTTATCGAAAAACTCATTGAGCTTAACGTAGTGTCCCTCTGTAGCCGCTAGCCCTATCCATTGGCTGTCTCCAATCAAAAGATCGCACAATTTGCCTTTGGAATTGAGCTCCGTCATCATGCGCTGCGTAAAGTTGGGCCACGGCACAAACTCATACTTCATTTGAATGCCCGTTTTAGCTGTGAAATCTTTTGACAGCTCTACCAGTGCATTGGCAGGGTCCCAGGCTGCCCAGCACAAAGTCAATTGCTTAGGCTGTGCATACAGTGCGCCGCTACACATAGAAAGTACCAGCAGCAGTGCATAGCGACACCAAGTTACACTGTGATTTATTGCATTCATATTTTGCCCTTCGATTTAATTTATTTTATTTTTTTAAATAAATCAATCAATTAACGCAAACCCTATGTGGCCGTAAAAAACTTTGCGTGACTATGAAAATAGCTTTAATACTTGCTCGAAAATATAATTTAAGTATTACAAAGAATTCAAAGAGCTCAGTGGCCGCTCAAATGGCAAATCACAGCTGCTTGGTGCGGTGGCTTGGCTTCGGTAGATCGCAAACGCAGCTGAGCAGTACGCTGCTTGCAGTGAATATGACTAGTGATGTCATATTTGACAAACACATTTTGGAAGAAAATAAGGCAGTTTTCCGACGTGGATATTCAATAGTTTGCTATATTTTTTATAGCTTTTTGAACCTGCTGACGTACGGACTTTTACCCGCCCGCAGCACTGCGCCAAGCCTTGGCCGCCGCCGCAGCATCGCCCCGGTTCTCAGCCAATAGTGCCAGCGCTCGCCATGCTGAGCGTTTGAGCGGTTCGTCTTTTAAGTCTTCTGTGGACAGTGTCAGCAGTTGCTGCGCTTTGCCCCACAGTTCGCGTTTCATGCAGGCCATGCCGGCCAAATACTGCAGGCGGCCGTCGCTGGGCAGCTGGCGTTGGGCGGATTCGATTTTGCCTAGCCAGGCCGTGTCGATGGTATCGAAGGTGGCCTCTAGGGCTTGCACCAGGCGGCTTTGGGCACCATCGTTCAAGGTGGGGTAGCTATCCCAAATGGTTTGCAACCAAGCTCTGGCGCGGTCTTGGTGCTCGGCCGCATCAAGGGTGCCTGCGGTGACGTTGACCAAGCGCAGGGCGGCGTGGGTGGCGACCTCGGGCTGTTTGCGCTCAGCATCGGTCAGCTTGGCCCAGGCGCGCATGAGCTGCTGGGCGTCATAGGCGTCGGTAAGGGTGTGGGTGGCCAGGCTGCGCAACATGCTTTGCGCAGCAGCTGGCGAGAATGCGCCGTGCTTGGCCAGCAGGCGGGCGGTGTCTAGGGCGTCGGCGTTGCTTCGGGCTTGGCGGGTGGCGCGCAGCTTCAGGCGCAGGGCAATGGTGCGGCGCTGGGTGCCTTGGGGCAAGCTGGCCAAGCGCGCAAGCGCCGAGGTGGGGTCGCGGTCCTCTAGCGCCCAGCGGGCGGCGCGCAGCTGGGCGCCCTCGCGCAGGTGGGCTGCGCTTTTGGGCAGCTCAACATCGAGCGCGGCCTGAACTTGTGCGTCACGCACCGTGGGGTCTTGCAGCGACTGGGCGGCTTCGGCGGCAACCAAGTGGGCCATGGCTTTAACCTCGTTGCTTTGGGGCACGGTGGTGCCCAGCGCGCCGGCATGTGTGGCCGAGGTCTCGGCCAGCTTGCGGGCGCGGCTAAAGCGCCCTGCCAGCAGGTGGGCCAGCGCGTCGCGCAGCGCGCTGTGCATGGCGCGCTCGCGCTGTGCGGCGCGCCAAGCCTTGGCTTGCTGGGGCAGGTCGAGCAGTGCAGAGACTGCGCGCAGCGCAAAGTACAGCAATACGAATGCGCCCATTAGCAACAGCAGCACTAGATTAAGCGACATGTCCACGCGGTGCGGTGGCCAAAACAGGGTGACGGTGCCGTTGGCCTGCGAGGCAAACAGTGCCACGCCCACCGCCGCAGCGAAGATTGCCAATAGCCAGAGTGCGCCGCGCATGAGAGCTACTGTCTAGCGGCCTGCAGCCGCAGTGGCCAGCGCAGCCAAGGTGTCGTCAATGCGGGGCAGCTCGGTGGCTTTCATCTGCGCCTGCAGCTGCACCACGAGCGCCTGGGCCTGCACTGTGCTGCGGGCGGTGGCATCAAAGTATTTGCCCATGCTGCTTGCGGCTTGTTGCAGGTCTGCGCGGCTGGCCTCTGACTGGCGGGCCAATAGGGCGAGGCGGGCATTGAGGATTTTGAGCTTGAGGTTTTCACGTACAAAAAAGCTCTGCTCAGGCGACAAAAGCGCTGCCTCGGGCGTGTCAATACGGCTCACGCGCACGAGACCGCGCGCCTCGTCGCGCACAGCGCCAAACATGTTTTGCAGCCACTGGGGCCACTGGCTCAGCGCCGTGCCCATGCTTTGAGTGACGCTCTGGCTGGCAGCGCCTGCAGGTTTAACAGCTGCCGCGCTTTTGGTGGCTGCAGCCGCCTTGGCAGTGGCGTTTTGGCTAGGCAGTGCCACAGCGTTGGCCAGAGGCAAGTCGTCTACCATGCGCGCCAGTTCGTCCAGCTTGACCAGCAGGCCGGGCGTGTCGGCCAAGGTGGCAGCCTTGATGCGGTCAGTGTCTTTGGCAATCGCGCGCTGCAGCGGCGCCAAGCGCGGCTGGGCGGCGCGGGCGATACGCTGCTCGGCTGCGCGCAGGGCTGCCAGCAGGGGCTCGGCGCTGCCGGTCAGGCTGGCTTGCTGCTGGGCCAGGCGCAGGGCAGAGTCGATATCGACCACCAGGTTTTCATCGCGCGAGCGCGACAGGCTGGTCATCAGCTCTTCGAGCTGGCTGCGCTGCAGTGAGACTTCGCTGATTTTGGCCTCCATTACGCTTTGGCGCGCTGCGGTTTCGCGCACGGCGTCTTGGGCTGATTTGGCCAGCACTTTGGCTTCGACCGATTGGGTGCTGGCGTCTAAGCTTTGGCGGGCGAGGTTTTCTTGAATGCGGCTCAGCTTAGACCACAGCAGGCCGCTCACTAGCAGCGAGCCTGCGCACAGCGCTATCAAAATAAACATCCACGGCGAGCTGACGGGTTTGGCAAGCGCTTGCGCGGCCTGTGTCGTCACGGGCGCAGTCTGCGCTGCGGGCATCGCATCCGACGGGGTGTCGGGCATATCGGCGGGGCGCGTGGACTCGGTCATAGGATGGATTTTATCGACTGCGCTACATCTAGGATGGCGGGGCGTGACATGCAAACAACAGCAAAGCCCTTGGCGCGGGCGGCCTGGGCAATGCGCTCGTGGGTGACAACGCAGCGTGCACGGCTCCATCCATCACCAGACTCTGGCAGAGGCGGCAAATGTGTAAGGGCTTGTGAGCTGCTGAACACCCACACGCTGCCATCCATCGACGCTACCTGCGCCCAAGCCATTTGCTGCGCGTCAAACTGCGGGGCGCGGCGCTCGTAGACAGCAGCAAACTCCACCACCCCCCCAGCTGCGCGCACCTGCTGCGCCAGCCAGTCGCGGCTGGCGCTTGGCGTGCCCACATCTACGCCCCGCAAGATCAGCACCTGTGTGCCAGGCTGGATTTGCCCCTCGACGCGCAGCCACAGCGCCTCCGAGTCCCACTGGCCTGTGTGCAGGTCTGGCGCGTCGATCTGGCTGGTGGGCACACCGCAGTCCTGCAGCGCGGCTACGGTGCCAGGGCCAGTAGCCCAGTGGCGTTGCGGTGTGTTTTTTACTATACTATTAATAGCATACTTTGCAGTATCCACGTCGGAAAACTGCTCTTTTTTCTTCCAAAAGTAGCTCACTGCATTTGCACTGACCCACATGCACACGTCTGCCTGCGCTGCGCGCTGGTGCAGCTGCGCGCGCTGCGCAGGCGAGAGTGCATCAGCAATCTCGATCAGCGCAAAGCTGCTGGCGCACAGGCCTTGGGCATTGAGGGCATCCACCCACTGCACCGCCTGCAGCGCAGGGCGGGTGACGATGATGCGCACGGGTACGGCCATGGCTTAGGCTTAGGTTTGGGCTGGCTATGCCGCTAGGGGCCAGCCAAGCCCACCGCTGCCTTGAGCTGCAGCGCTACTTGTGCACCCAAAGCGCGCGCCTCATCGGCATTGGCAGCCAGTGCACTGCCCTGCGCCCGGGCCAGTGGCTTGGCGCTGTCAGCCTGGCCTTCGGCGTCGCCAAACGCTGCCCGCAAATGCAGCCCTTGCTGCCCGTCCTGTCCTTGTTGCCACACCGCAAACGCGGCCAGCGGCATAGAGCAGCTGCCGCCCATCGCGCGGCTCACCTCGCGCTCGGCGCTCACTGCGGTCCAGGTGGGCGCGTGCACCAGCGGGGCCAGCGCGGCCACCAGGTCGGGCCTGCCGGTGCAAATCTCAATGCCCAACGCGCCCTGCCCAGCGGCAGGCAGCATCTGCTCAGGCTCAAAGGTTTGTGCAATTCTGTGCCCTAAGCCCAGCCTTGTGAGGCCAGCCGCTGCCAAAACTATTGCAGCGTAGCCTCCATCATCGAGCTTGCGCAGCCGGGTGTCTAAATTGCCCCGCAAAGGCTCAATCTTTAAATCTGGACGCAGCGCGCGCAGCAGCACCATGCGGCGCAGGCTGGATGTGCCCACCACAGCGCCGTGCGGCAAACCATCGAGCGATGCGAAGTGGGGCGACACCAAAGCATCGCGCGGGTCCTCGCGCTGCATCACGCAGGCCAGCTCAAAGCCGTCTGGCAGCACCATGGGCACATCTTTCAGGCTGTGCACGGCGATGTCAGCGCGGCCATCTGCTAGCGCGGTTTCTAGCTCTTTGACAAACAGGCCCTTGCCGCCTACCTTGCTCAGGCTGCGGTCTAAAATCTGGTCGCCTTGGGTGGTCATGGGCAATAGGCTCACGCTGTGGCCCAGCTGGCGCAGGCGCGCCTGCACATGCTCGGCCTGCCACAGAGCCAGGCGGCTTTCTCGGGTGGCAATCACTATCTTCATACAACTCGTCATTTTTTACCCGTAACCCATCTGTAATCAATATACCCTTGCCAATGCTAGCATGCAGGGATAGTCACACATTCAAACTATGCCTAAAATCATTGCCCCTTCCGCCGCTCCCCCAGCAAACGCACCCGCCACCAAAAAAGACAAAGAGCGCCCGCTGCTCGACGATATTCGGCTGCTGGGTCGTATTTTGGGCGATGTCATCAGAGAGCAAGACGGCGCGCCAGCCTATGAGCTGGTAGAGAAGATTCGCAAGCTCTCGGTGGCTTTTAGGCGCGACGCCGACGAAACCGCCCAAGAGGGGCTAAAAAAACTGCTCAAGTCGCTGTCGAATGAGCAAACCGTCAGCGTGATACGCGCCTTCACGTATTTCAGCCATTTGGCCAACCTGGCCGAAGACCGCCACCATATTCGCCGCCGCACCGTGCACGAGCAGCGCGGTGATGTGCAAGATGGTAGCTTAGACGCCGCATTTGCCCGCCTGCGCGCCAGCGGCCACACCGTTAAAAGCATTGCCAAAACACTGAGCCAAGCCTTTATCTCGCCCGTGCTCACCGCCCACCCCACCGAAGTGCAGCGCAAAAGTATTTTGGACGCAGAGCGCGCTATCGCCCAAATCTTGGCTGCCCGCGATGCGAGCGACCTGCTGTCACGCGAAAAGCAGCAGCTGGTCTTGCAGCTGCGCGCCCGTGTCACCCAGCTATGGCAAACCCGCCTGCTGCGCTACACCAAGTTGACCGTCGCAGACGAGATTGAAAACGCCCTGTCCTACTACGAGGCCACTTTTTTACGCGAAATTCCAAAGCTGTATGCGGATGTCGAAGACCGCGTGGGCAAAGTAGATGAAGCCTTCTTTCGCATGGGCAACTGGATCGGCGGCGACCGCGATGGCAACCCCAATGTGACTGCTGCTACGCTGAACCACGCGCTCAAGCGCCAAGCCGAAGTGGTGCTGCGCTTTTACCTGACCGAAGTGCACCATTTGGGCGCTGAGCTGTCGGTATCGCTCATGCTGGTGGGCACTAGCACCGAAATGCAGGCGCTGACCGACCGCAGCCCCGATGTGAACGAGCACCGCCTAGACGAACCCTACCGCCGCGCCTTGATTGGCGTGTACGCGCGCTTGGCCGCAACCCTGCAAGAGCTGACCGGTACCGAGGCCGCGCGCCACGCCGTCGCGCCGCAAAACCCCTACGCGCAAGCTGCTGAGTTTTTAGCAGACCTGCAAGTCATCGAGGCTTCGCTGCTGGCCACCAATGGCCAGCATCTGGTAGGCATGCGCTTAACTGGCTTGATCCGCGCCGTACAGGTGTTTGGGTTTCACTTGGCTACGGTTGACTTGCGCCAAAGCTCGGACAAACATGAAGAGGTCATTGCCGAATTACTCAGCACCGCCCGCATTGAAAAAAACTACTCTGCACTTGGCGAACCCGCCAAGCGCACACTGCTGCTGGGCCTGCTCAATGACACCCGTCCACTGCGCGTGGTGGGCGCGCGCTACAGCGAGCATGCATTAAGCGAGCTGGCGATCTTTGAAGCCGCCCGCAGCGCCCGCCAGCGCTTTGGCAAAATAGCCATACTGCACTACATCATCAGCCACACCGAAAGCGTGAGCGACTTGCTGGAAGTGCTGCTGCTGCAAAAAGAAGTCGGCTTGATGCACAGCACCCTGGACGACAACGCCACCGCCGAGTTGATCGTTGTGCCGCTGTTTGAAACTATCGAAGACCTGCGCAATGCCGCGCCCATCATGCGCGAGTTCTATGCACTGCCCGGTATTGCAGACATGGTGCGCCGCTCAGCGGCCGAGGGCGCGTTGCACCACTCGCCTGAGCAGGACATCATGCTGGGCTACAGCGACAGCAACAAAGACGGCGGTATTTTTACCAGCAACTGGGAGCTGTACCGCGCAGAGATTGCATTGGTAGCGCTGTTTGATGAGCTCAAAGCCTCCCACGGCATCACACTGCGCATGTTCCATGGCCGGGGCGGCACTGTCGGCCGTGGTGGCGGCCCCAGCTACCAAGCAATTTTGGCGCAACCGCCGGGCACCGTGCGCGGGCAGATTCGTGTGACTGAGCAAGGTGAAGTCATCGCTTCTAAATACGCCAACCCCGAGATCGGCCGCCGCAACCTGGAAACCTTGGTTGCCGCCACGCTAGAAGCCACGCTGCTCACGCCCACCAAGCCTGCACCACTGAGTTTTTTGGACGCAGCCACCGAACTGAGCCAACTTAGCATGCAGGCCTACCGCAAGCTAGTGTATGAAACACCCGGTTTTACGGACTACTTTTTTGCCGCCACGCCGATCCGCGAGATTGCGGGCCTGAACATTGGCTCGCGCCCCGCCAGCCGCAAGCCATCGCAACGCATCGAAGACCTGCGCGCGATTCCTTGGGGCTTTAGCTGGGGCCAGTGCCGCCTAACGCTGCCGGGCTGGTACGGCTTTGGTTCTGCGGTAGAAGAATTTATTGCCCTGCCCGGCAAGCAAAGCCAAGAGGACAAGCGCAAGCTGCTGCAAAAAATGCAGCGCGACTGGCCTTTCTTTAAAACCCTGCTCAGCAATATGGACATGGTGATCGCCAAAAGCGACCTGGCCTTGGCATCACGCTATGCCGAGCTGGTGACAGACGCCAAACTGCGCAAAAAAATCCTGGCTGATATTGAAGCCGAGTGGCATCGCACCGCAAAGGCTCTGGCCTTTATCACGGGTGAAAAAAGCCGCTTGGCCAACAACCCCTCACTGGCTCGCAGTATTCAGCACCGCTTTCCGTACATCGACCCCCTGCACCATTTGCAAGTCGAACTCATCCGCCGCTACCGCGCCGGCAAAACCGAGCAAGACCGCGACGAGCGCGTGCAGCGCGGTATTCATATCAGCATCAACGGGATTGCGGCGGGGCTGCGCAATACGGGCTAAAACGGCCTAAACGCGGCTATCATGCCTGCATGAAAATCGTACTTTTTGCTTTAACAGCCCTGCTCGCATCGCTGGCCTCTGCGCAGGCCCAGAACAACACCAAAAGTTGCGGTCCGTTCCCTGGCCTAGAAGCAAAGACGGTGGATGGTTGGTGTTTAGGGCAAGTCACTGCCAAGGACGCCAACCTCAAGATGCCGCGCAACATCGTTGCGGTCGGTACTGCTGAAACTCCAGAGTTTTTGGTGGTCGATATGGGCAGTTGGGAGCCAAGACAAGGTAAGTTGCTCTTGCTCAGTGTCAGCGCCAACGGCAAAAATAGTGCTGTCAAAGAACTGCTTACGAATTTGGACAGGCCGCATGGCTTGCGGCGCGGGCCAGATGGCATGTATTACTTGGGCGAAGCCAGTCGCATATCGCGTTTTAGCTGGGCTGCAGGCAATGCAATCACACTGCAGAGTGTGGTGGACAAACTGCCATCCGAAGGGCGGCATCCGCTCAAAGAGTTTGTCTTTGGCAGTGATAAAAACCTGTACATCAACGTAGGCGCTGCTACAGACCGATGCACAGACGGTGGCAGCAAGGTTTTAGCAGCCCAAAACGGTGTGCCGCAGTGCAGCGAGATGCGAGGTGCTCAACCTCAAGCTGCGGTCTATAAAGCACTGATGCGTTGGCCCGCTGGCCAAGTAGAAAGCCTCACCCCTTTTGCCACGGGCCTGCGCAACTCAATGGCGCTGGCAGCCCACAGCTCGGGCACCATCTTGCAGGGCGAAAACAATATTGACTACCCCGATGAGGCCTTTCCCGCAGAGGAAATCAATCTGCTAAAACAGGGCGCGCATTATGGGTGGCCAAGTTGTGTTGAAAACCGCAAACCACTGGCGGGTGTGGCGACATCAAGCTGCGCCCAAACCACCGCACCGGCCATGCTGATGCCAGCACATGCTGCGCCCTTGCATATGCAGTACAGCAATACTGCTTTTACAAAGGATGCTGGCCAATCCAAACAAGGTTTGCTACTGAGCTGGCATGGTCACCGCGCATCGGGTCAACGTATGGTGCGTTACAACGTACGGGCTGATGGCACACCTGTAGGCAAGCCGCTAGAGCTTATTCACCAATGGAAGACTCGCGTGAATGCACAAGCCACTAAACCAGGTTCGCCTGTAGGCTGGGCTGAAGATGACAAAGGCAACTTATGGATTGCTGATGACCGCAACCGTATGATTGTGTGGTTTGGTCGCGCAGAGACATGGCCCGCCCGTTAAACCACTAACTCATGCATAAAAACAAAAAGCCTCGCTAAACAGCGAGGCTTTTTGTACTTTGAAGTCTTTAAAGATTAACGACCAATGATCTTCACGATCTTTGGTTTGCCAGTTTTAGCAAAGCTGCTGGCACCGGTTTTGCCGGGGACAAAAGACTTCTTAGCAGGGCGCTTGTCGTCGCCTGGGCGGGGAGCCCAAGTGGCCGTACGCTCGGGACGCTGGAAGGGGCGTTGCTCGCCGCGTGGGTCTGCAGCACGGCGGTCTTGCGCGGGACGGCTGTCGCGGTCTTGGCCACGCTCTTGACCACGGTCAGCGCCAAACGGCGCGCGGGGTACAAAGTTGCGGTCGCCGCCGCGGTCAGCGTTACGGTTTTCGAAGCCGCGCGGCTCTTGGCGCGGAGTACCAAACCCGCGTGAGTCACTGCGCTGATCGCCGCGGTTGTCACCGCTAAAACCGCGTTGTTCTTGCTGTTGGCCTTGGTCTGCACCGCGCTGCTCAAAGCCGCGCTGATCGCCACGCGATTCGTCGCGCTGTGGACGTCCGCCCCAGCCGCCTTCGCTGGCGTTTTTGGTACGGTCACCGAAGCCACCGCCTGCACCGCCAAAACCACCGCCTTTATTGCGGTCGTTAAAACCGCCTGGGCGTGGACCATAGCTGCGTTGCTCACCGCGATCACCACCACGGTCACCGACTCGGTCATTCCCGCGGTCGCCAAAGCTAGGACGGCCACCGAAACTTGGGCGCACTGGGCGCTCGCGCACGGTAGGCTCTAGGCCCGGAATCACTTCCGACTTGATTGGCTGCTTGGTGAAAAACTCAATGTCACCAATCTTGCGGCGGTCACGGAACTCGGCAATCGTCACTGCTGTTCCACTGCGCCCCGCGCGGCCTGTGCGGCCAATGCGGTGGGTGTAGTCTTCGGCCTTCATCGGCAGGCCATAGTTAAACACGTGGCTGATGCTTGGCACGTCAATACCTCGCGCGGCTACATCGGTGGCAATCAAAAACTGAATGCGGCCTTCGCGCAGCATGTTCAGCCGGCGGTTACGCATACCTTGGCTGAGCGCGCCATGCAGTGCTGCTGCGGCAAAGCCAGAGTCAGCCAAGTCGTTGGCCAGACCATCGCACTCTACTTGGGTGCTGACAAACACAATGGCTTGTTCAATAGTGGTGTCGCGCATCCAGTGGTCTAGCAGCTTGCGTTTGTGCTGCATGTTGTCAGCCCAAAACAGTACCTGCTTGATGTTGTTGTGCTTTTCTTGTGGCGTGTCGATGGTAATGCGCTGAGGTTCCCGCATGACGCGGGCGGCCAGCTGCTGAATGCGGGATGCAAACGTGGCGCTGAACATCATGGTCTGCTGGCGCTGGGCGGTCAGGTTGTTCACCTCGGCCAAGTCGTCGCTAAAGCCCAAGTCAAGCATACGGTCAGCTTCGTCTACGACTAAGAACTTTACGTCCTGCAGTTTGATTTGGCTGCTGCGCTGCAGGTCGAGCAAACGACCTGGTGTAGCCACGATCAGGTTGGCATTTTGCAGCTTGGCAATTTGCAATTGGTATGGCATGCCGCCAATGACGGAAGCCACGCGCACACCGCGCATATGGCGCACCAGGTCAATCGCATCGTTGGCCACTTGCTGGGCCAGCTCGCGGGTGGGGCACAAAATCAGTGCGCCGGGTGTTGGCGCTTTGAAGTTGCGGGTATTGGTTGGGTCTTTGCGCTTAGGCTTTTTGGCCGGTACTTCACCGCGCATTTTGGCGGCTTCGACTTCGGCCAAGTACTCGGCTTTTTCAGCGGCTTCTTTGGCAAACATGTCGGCCTCGAGCGTGTGCAACACTGGCAACAAGAAGGCTGCAGTTTTGCCGCTGCCTGTTTGGCTAGACACCATCAGGTCGACAAATTTTTTGTCGCCACCAGCTTGCAGTGCCAATGGAACTGCTTTGAGCTGCACTGCAGTGGCTTTGGTAAAGCCTAGGTCTTTGGTGGCTTGCACCAAAGAAGGCGATAAGCCCATGATTTCAAAATCATTAGGGCCGGCAGGCTCTACAGGCTCGGCTTCGCCAGCCAGCTCTTCTTGCTCTGCAGCGTTTGTGGTTTCGCTCGGCTCACTGGTGTTGCCAGCCTCATGAGCTGATTGCTCCAGCTCTACAGCCATATTGGCATCCAGAGACTCTGACACAGCAGTTTCTAGAGCAGCTTCGTTCGTTTGGAAATCTTCATTCATGTTCGCACACAGGCGCGCACCCTATTTGAGGGCGCGAACCATTCCTTTTAAAGGCGGTGTCTTGTTGGGCAAGACGGTTGATACAAAAACATCAACCAACCAACAAGTTCAGCGTGAAAGTGTTTACAAAAACTAAAAAGTTTTAACTTTGACGCGATGACCACGAAAGTGTGTCGTGGTCTATGGAGTTTGGCAGATGCACAAAATTCGCTAACTAATCCAGCGAAGCCTTAGATTATCGCACGATTAAGGGTTTTCCCGCAAGTATTTTATGGGCTAGGTTCTCTAGGGCTTTATTTCAGCAAATGCTCGCGGTAGTACACCAGCTCTTCAATCGACTCATGCACATCAGCCATTGCGGTGTGTTTTTGCTTCTTTTTAAAGCCTTTGTACACTTCGGGCGACCAGCGCTTGGCCAGCTCTTTGAGTGTGCTGACATCCAAGTTACGGTAGTGAAAAAACGCTTCGAGCTTGGGCATGTATCGGTCTAAAAACTTGCGGTCTTGGCCTATGGTGTTACCGCACAGTGGTGACTTGCCTGCGGGAACATAGTGCTTTAAAAAATCCAACACTTGCGCCTCAGCCTGCAGGGTTTTAACCTTGCTGGCGCGCACCTTGGCAGTCAGCCCGCTGTTGCCGTGGGTGGTGCGGTTCCATTTGTCCATTTTGGCCAACTGAATCTCGCTCTGGTAAATCGCTATCTCTGGGCCTTCGATGCGAATGCTCAGGTCTGCATTGGTGACCACTACGGCAATTTCAATCAAGCGGTTGTCTTTGGGGTCTAAACCGGTCATCTCGCAGTCAAGCCACACCAGGTTTTGGTCAGATTTTTTGAGCGTAGCGGGTGTACGGGTTAGCGCAGCAGGTAAGTGGGTGTGAACAGTCATACCCTGCATTTTGACTGATCTTATAGCCGCAAGCTGCAGCCCCGTGTGCGCAGCGCCTAAAATCAAGCTTATGAATGAAACTCTCTCTGCACCGCTCATCACGCCTTTTGCGTTTACTTTGGCATTTGCACTGGCTCTGATAGCCGGTTTTTTGCTCAAAGTGTGGCTGGCCTCGCGCCAGATGCGCCACGTAGCGCAGCACCGCGATGCCGTGCCCGCCGCATTTGCCGACCGCATCACCCTGCAAGCACACCAAAAAGCCGCTGATTACACCATCACCAAGTCGCGCTTTGGCCTGCTAGAGCTGGGCTTTGGCACTGCCGTGTTGCTGGCCTGGACGCTCTTGGGCGGCCTGGACTGGCTCAACCAAGCGCTGAACGCGCGCATGGGCCCCGGCATGTGGCAGCAGTTGGCACTGCTGAGCAGCTTTGTGCTGATTGGCGGCATCATCGACCTGCCGTTCACGCTGTACCAAACCTTTCGTATCGAAGAGCGCTTTGGTTTTAACAAAATGACATTCAAGCTGTGGCTAGGCGACTTGATCAAGTCGTCGCTCATTGGCGCGCTCATTGGCCTGCCCATTGCAGCGCTGATTTTGTGGCTCATGGGCGCGATGGGCGGCCTGTGGTGGCTGTATGCGTGGCTGTTTTGGATGGGCTTTAACCTGTTGCTGCTGGTGATCTACCCCACGCTGATTGCCCCGCTGTTTAATAAATTCAAGCCACTCGACGATGAGGCTTTAACAACCCGCGTGACAGCACTGATGCAGCGCTGCGGTTTTGCGGCCAAGGGCCTGTTTGTGATGGACGGCAGCAAGCGCAGCGCCCATGCCAACGCGTATTTCACCGGCTTTGGTGCCAGCAAACGCGTGGTGTTTTTTGATACGCTGCTCAAGCAACTAAACCCTGGCGAGGTAGATGCTGTGCTCGCGCATGAGCTGGGCCACTTTAAACACAAGCACATTATCAAACGTATCGTCAGTATGTTTGCGATGAGCTTGGCAGGCTTTGCGCTGCTGGGCTACCTGAGCCAGCAGGTGTGGTTTTATCTGGGCCTGTCGGTGCGGCCTCTTCCGGGCGGGCCTAACGACGCGCTGGCACTGCTGCTGTTCATGATGGCAGTGCCGGTCTTTACTGTGTTCATCTCGCCGATATTTGCGCAGTTCTCGCGCAAGCATGAGTTTGAGGCTGATGCCTACGCCGTGGCGCAGACCAATGGTGCCGATCTGAAAAACGCCCTGCTCAAGCTGTATGAAGACAACGCATCCACCCTCACGCCCGACCCAATGTATGTCAAGTTTTATTACTCGCACCCGCCTGCGTCTGAGCGCTTGGCAAGGATGGGCGTATGAGCAACATGCTACTGAAAAAAGACTGGACTACAGCGCAGCGCAGCGCCCTGTCAGCTACCGCCATTATCACCAAGCTGGCTGAGCACCCCGGTTGGACGCTGGACGGCGATGGTGCCAACGTGGCAATTCAAAAGACCTTCACTTTTGCCGACTATCTGCAAACGATGAGCTTTGTCAATGCCGTCGCTTTCATCGCCGAGCGCTACGATCACCACCCTGATATGAGTGTGCACTACGGCAAATGTGTGGTGCGGTTTAACACCCATGATGTCAAAGGCATCTCCATCACAGACCTAGAGTGCGCTGCAGAGGTAGACGCCTTGATCGTAGCCCGATGAGCACACAACCTAGTCTGGCAAGCGGCTCGGCAAGCGGGTTAGTCAACGGCCTGGTAGTGGCCAGCTTTGGCCGCCATTGCATGGTGCAGTCGCCCGATGGCTCGCGCACCTTGTGCCATCCGCGCGGCAAAAAATCACAAGTGGTGGTGGGTGACCATGTGCAGTGGCTGCCCAGCGAAGACGAGGGCACGATAGAAAAAGTCGATCAACGGCGCAACCTGCTCTACCGCCAAGACGAGATTCGCACCAAAGAGTTTGCGGCTAACTTAGACCAAGTGCTGATTTTGATTGCAGCCGAGCCAGAGTTTTCTGAGCACCAGCTTACCCGCGCGCTGATCGCCTGCGAGGCGGCCAAAATCACGCCCCTGATTGCCCTGAACAAAAGCGATCTGCCCGAGCCGTTTGAGCTGGCGTGGCAGCGCCTAGCACCCTACCGGCACATGGGTTACGGAGTGCTGCCACTGTGTTTGCGTCTCTCGGGCGATGTGGACAAAGCGCATTTGATGAAGCACCTAGAAGGCAAAATCACGCTGGTTTTGGGCCCCAGCGGCACTGGCAAAAGCACCTTGATCAACCTACTGGCACCTGGCGCACGGGTGTTGACCAACGAAATCTCACAGGCTTTGAATTCGGGCAAACACACCACCACCAGCACCACCTTGTATTGGTTGGGTAATGAGCAAAACAATGACCAAAGCAATGACCAAAAGACGGCTTTGATCGACAGCCCAGGCTTTCAAGAGTTTGGCTTGCACCATATCGAACCTACAGGCTTGGCCTCGCTCATGCCCGATATCTCAGCGCATCTGGGCCACTGCAAGTTCTACAACTGCACGCATTTACACGAGCCAGGCTGCGGCGTGATTGCAGCGGTTAAGTCTGCACCCGGTGTGGACGATATTTGCGCACGGCGCTTTCGTCTGTATGGCGAGCTGTTTGCCGAACTGAGTGCGCCGCCTAACTACTAAATACATAGCAAACTATTAAGTATCCGCGTCGGAAAAATGCCTTTTTTCTTAACTATTTTTGTGTTTTGAATATAGCCTTGGATATCTTGAATATCCTGCTCACGCCGTAGTTTTGTAGCGCCTTCACTCTACAAGCCAAAGGCGAGCTCAGCGAACTCCCCTGCATCGAGCTCGGCACAGCTTTGCGCGAAGCGGGCGAGTGCTCTGTTGGGCTGCCCCACAGCGCTTATGGCAGCGTGCGGTGCCGATACAAAAAAACTAGCCCAGTCGATCTAAAATATCGCATATTGGAAGAAAAAATAGCATTTTTCCGACGTGGATATTAAATAGTTAGCTATTAATTAAGTAGCAAATTGCATGAGCAAAATCAATGTGCCTTGTCCCAATTAGGCCCCACACCCACCTCGGCGAGGAGCGGTACTTTCAAAGAAGCCACGCCCGCCATGATGCGCGGGATTTCGACTCGCAGCCATTGCACCTCTGCTTCGGGCACCTCGAACACCAGCTCGTCGTGCACCTGCATGATCATTTTGGTGACGCGATTTTCTGAGTCTAAGACGCGCTGCACTTCGTTCATGCTCATTTTGATCAGGTCTGCTGCTGTGCCTTGCATAGGTGCGTTGATAGCTGCGCGCTCTGCGCCTGCGCGGCGGGGGCCGTTGGGACTGCTGATCTCGGGCAACATCAGGCGGCGGCCAAACACCGTCTCTACATAGCCTTGGCTTTTGGCGCTCAGGCGCGTTTCGTCCATGTACTGCTTCACGCCGGGGTAGCGGGCAAAGTAGCGCTCAATGTAGTTTTTGGCTGCGGTGTTGTCGATGCCTAAATTGCGCGCCAGGCCGTAGGCGCTCATGCCATAGATCAGGCCAAAGTTAATCACCTTGGCATAGCGGCGCTGCTCACTACTGACTTGGGTCAGCTCAACACCGAACACCTCAGCCGCCGTAGCGCGGTGCACGTCCAGCCCCGCCGTAAATGCACCTAACAGCGCCTCGTCGCCGCTGATGTGAGCCATGATACGCAGCTCGATTTGCGAATAGTCGGCGCTGGCGATCACGCTGCCTGCGGACGCGACAAAAGCCTCGCGCACGCGGCGGCCCTCGGGTGTGCGGATGGGGATGTTTTGCAAATTGGGGTCGTTGCTGGACAAGCGGCCCGTCACCGCCACGGCTTGCGCGTAGTGGGTGTGCACGCGGCCTGTGCGCGGGTGCGCCAGCTGGGCGAGCTTGTCAGTGTACGTGCCCTTAAGCTTGGCCAAGCCTCGGTGCTCTAAGATTTTAGCCGGCAGTGGGTAGTCTTCAGCGAGCTTCTCGAGCACCTCTTCGTCGGTACTGGGCGCGCCGGTGGCGGTTTTTTTGACCACGGGCAGGCCTAGTTTGGTAAAAAATATCTCACCAATCTGCTTAGGGCTGGACAGGTTAAACGGCTGGCCCGCCAAGTCATGCGCCTCGCGCTCTAGCTCCATGATGCGTTGGCCAATTTGGTGGCTCTGGGTGGCCAGCATGGGCGCATCAATTAGCACACCGTTGCGCTCAATGCGGTACAGCGTCTCGGAGCTGGCGATCTCTAAGTCATAAATGAACTTGAGCTTGTCGTCTTTTTGCAGGCGTGGCCACAGCGCAAGGTGCACATCGAGCGTTTGGTCAGAGTCTTCACACGAATACTCGGCTGCTTTAGGCACATCCACTTGAGCAAAGCCGATTTGGTGTACACCCTTGCCGCACAGGTCTTGGTAGCTGATGCCTTGGCGGCCTACATGGCGCTCGGCCAAGCTGGACAAGCCGTGGGGCTTGTGCACCTCCAGCACATAGCTTTGCAGCATGGTGTCGTGCACATAGCCTTGCACCTCAATGCCGTGGTTGGCAAACACATGGCGGTCGTATTTAATGTGCTGGCCTAGCTTGTGGTGTGCAGCGTCTTCTAGCCAAGGCTTGAGCTTGGCCAGCACCTCGCTCAGAGGCAATTGCTCGGGCGCATCAGGCCCTGCGTGGGCCAGCGGAATGTAAGCTGCCTCACCGGGCTGTACGCTAAACGACAAGCCCACAATCTGCGCCTGCATCTCGTTGAGCGAGGTGGTCTCGGTATCCAGCGCTGTCAGCGTGGCCGACTTAATTTTGCTGTGCCATGCGTCAAAAGCCTCCCAAGTGAGGATGGTGTCGTACTTTTTTTCGGTGGCCTGCGAGGGCGCAGGTGCGGGCTCGGCAAACAAGTCGTCCATGGCGCTTAGGGGCGGTGCAGCTTTAGATGCAGAGGCAGTTCTTGGCCCACTGCCATTGCTCGCGCCGCCCGCTTTGAGCGATGCGGCTAAGCCTTTGAAGCCATATTTCACATAAAAATCGACCAGCTCCTGCTTGTTTTCTGCTTGCGCTATGAGCTTATGCATGTCTGGCAAGCCATCTACATATCCCGCTAATTCGCAGTCGGTTTTAATCAGTAACAGCTCTCGGCCCTGGGGCAACCATGCAAGCGCATTGCGCAAGTTCTCGCCAGCAGCCCCTTTGATGTCGGCTGCGTGTGCCACCAAGTTGGCCAATGATCCGTATTCGGCCAGCCATTTGGCCGCTGTTTTAGGGCCTACTTTGGGCACGCCAGGCACGTTGTCTACGGTGTCGCCCACCAGGTTTTGGTAGTCCAACATCAAGCTAGGCGGCACACCAAACTCGGCCGTTACACCGGCAATATCGCGCCGCTTGCCGTTCATGGTGTCGATGATGGTGATGTGCTCATTGACCAGCTGAGACAAGTCTTTGTCACCGCTGGAAATGATGACTTCGATGCCCTGCTCTGCGCCAAGGCGCGCCAGCGTGCCCAGCACGTCATCGGCCTCCACACCGGGCACGGCCATCACGGGCCAGCCCAGCAACCGCATCACGGTGTGGATAGGCTCAATTTGGCTGCGCAAATCATCGGGCATAGGGGAGCGGTTGGCTTTGTAGCTGGGGTACAGAGCGTCGCGAAATGTAGGGCCACTGGCATCAAATACACAGGCCAAATACTGCGAGGGGTATTGCTCCTTGAGCGATGCCATCATGTTGATAATGATGCGGATAGCGCCCGTTTTAACTACGGTGCCATCTGGCAAAGTGGTGCTCATACTGTCGCCGCCGGCAAAAAAGGCACGGTAAAGGTAGCTAGAGCCGTCTACCAGCAGCAAACGGCGCGGCGCTTGAGGCGCGTCTGGGCTGGGGCTTAAGGTGTCGGTGGGGGATGTAACATCAGTCATACCCTGCATTGTCGCCCTAGTTTTAGGGCAGCTGGCAGGGTGGGCCGAATAAGTTATGTAAGCCTTCTACAATGGGGTGATGAACACCTTTACGCGATTTTTGCCTCTTGTCTGCGCTGTGGGCGTATGGGTCAGCCCCGCTGCAGCCCAAACCGCGCCCACAGCCAAAGCCGTTGCGCGCGAGCCCAGCAAGCCCATAGACCAAAAAATAGAGCGCTTGCGCACCGAAGACGCAGGCGCGCGCATTGATGAACTGCGGGTAGGTGGGCAGACCATCAGCATCGACGTGCAGCCTGCGGCCAACGTGCCTGCCTACCAAGTCAACCCTCTCTCAGGCGGTAGCGCAGGCCCCGCCCAGCGCGACGCACCTGCCAGCGCGCAAGGCGCACGCACTTGGAAAATCTTCAGTTTCTAAGCCATCTTCACGCTTTATTTGTTTGAATTAACCCATGGCTGTATTTACCGAAGTTTCGTTTGACACAGCGAAGGCGCTATTTAGCGACCTGCGCTTGGGCAGCCTGCAGAGCCTCAAGGGCTGCGAAGGCGGCATAGAAAACACCAATTATTTCGCCTCCAGCGACGCGGGCGACTATGTACTCACCTTGTTTGAGCGGCTCACTGCCGAGCAACTGCCCTTTTATCTGCACCTGATGAAGCACTTGGCGCTGCGCGGTATCCCCGTGCCCGACCCACAGGCCGATGCCAACGGCGATGTATTGCTCAGCGTAATGGGCAAGCCTGCTGCGGTAGTCAACAAACTCAAAGGCAAGAGCCAGCTGCAGCCCGCTCTAGCGCATTGTGCGGCTGTGGGCGCTATGCTAGCGCGCATGCATGTGGCTGGGCGCGACTACAGCAGAGCACAGCCCAACTTGCGCGCATTGCCCTGGTGGAACATCACCGCGCCTTTGGTGCTGCCGCACATCAACCCAGCCCAGTCAGACCTGCTGCAAAGCGAGCTGGCATTTCAAAACCATGTTCATGCCAGCAGCGCGCATGTCGCATTGCCAGGCGGACCTGTGCATGCCGATCTGTTTCGAGACAACGTGATGTTTGAAGGCGAGACGCTCACTGGGTTTTTTGATTTTTATTTTGCAGGCGTCGACACCTGGCTGTTCGATGTAGCGGTTTGCCTAAATGACTGGTGTATTGACCTGCACAGCGGCGTGCGCGATGCGCAGCGCGAAATAGTTTTTTTAGAAGCCTACCAAAGCGTGCGCTCTTTTAGCAAAGCTGAGCGGCAGTTGCTGCCCGCCATGCTGCGCGCAGGTGCGCTCAGGTTTTGGATATCGCGGCTGTGGGATTTTTATCTGCCGCGTGAGGCGAGTATGCTGACGCCGCACGATCCTGCGCATTTTGAGCGGGTGCTGCGCCAGCGGGTGGCCACCGCTCACCAAACCAACTAAACATGACTTGTGTCACAACAACCGCCCTGATGGGTTGAAGGCATAGAACTTTGAATGAAACTTAACATCGTACCTGCCAGCACTGGATTTGCCTGGGTCAAACTGGGCATCACCACCTTTTTCAAGCAACCTGTGGCTTTGGGAGGTTTGTTTTTCATGTCTTTGGCGCTCACGCAGATTTTGGCCATAGTTCCATTCATTGGCATCATGGTGGCGATGGTGATTTTTCCGGCCACCACGCTGGGCATGATGGTGGCCACGCTACTGGCATTGCAAGGCAAATTTCCCATGCCTAACGTGCTGGCCAGCGCCTTTCGCTCTGGCAAAGAACGCTCGGTGGCCATGCTCAAGCTGGGTGTGATGTACGCAGTAGGCTTGCTAGTGGTGGTGACACTGGTAGCACTCATAGATGGCGGTGAGTTGGCCAAAGAGTTGTCCAAAAGCCCTGTGCCCAGCCCCGCCATCACGGAGCTACCTAATTTTTTTCCTACCTTGTTGACTGGCTTAAGTTTGTACAGTTTTTTGAGTATTTTGTTTTGGCATGCACCTGCCTTAGTGCATTGGCATAACGTGCCGCCGTCCAAGGCGGTGTTTTTCAGCCTTGTGGCCTGCCTGCGCAACTGGGCAGCCTACACTGTGTTTGCCTTGACTTGGTTGGCTGTATTTTTTGTAGGCAGCGCCCTGATCAGCGGCTTGGCTGCTCTTTTGGGTCTTGGCCAAGGTGCAGGCTTGGTACTACTGCCCTTGGTATTGATCATGGTCACCATGTTTGTCTGCTCGATTTATTTCACGTTTCGTGATAGCTTCTCACACACAGACACCAAAGAGCCTCCGGTGTCTCAAAACCTGCCACCACATAACGACATATGACCATTACAGGAGACCATCACTATGGAACAGCACAGCCTATTGGGCCGCACCGAGCAAGAAGTACTTTGGTATAAACGGCGCGGCTTTCTCATCGCGGCCGCCGCGTGGACCGCCATGGGCGGCTATAACGCAGCGCAGGCCCAGCAGCGCAGTAATGTGGTGGAGCTGGTGGGTGATGCGCTGATCAATGGCCAGCGTTTGGCGCCGCAGCAAAGCATTCAATCAGGCGATGCAATTGCCACCGGTCCAGGTTCAAGCTTGGTCTTTGTGATCGGTAATGCAGCGTTTCAGGTGCGCCAAAACTCACGCTTTGTGGTCGAACGCGGCAATACGCTCAATATTGTCAGTGTATTACGCCTGCTGACTGGCGGCATTGCCAGTGTGTGGGGCAAAGGCGGTAAGCGCCAAATTATCACGCCCACCTTAACTGCGGGCATTCGCGGTACAGGTGTGTACACCGAAGTGTTTGAGGCACAAAACTTTCGCAGCTATTTTTGCAATTGCTATGGCGTGGTGGATTTGTCTGCAGGTGAGACCAAGGCTGTCAGCCGGGCCGACTACCACCAATCGTTTTGGAGCAGCCCTACGAACAGCACAGATCTGGCTCTGGTACCGGCCAAGGCCATCAACCATACGGACGAAGAGTTGGAGTTTTTAGCCAAGCTTGTGGGGCAGAATACAAATTGGCAAACGATGGGCAAAAAGGGCGTCAAAGACGGTATGGGCTATATGGACGATAGTCCTAATAAAGTCCACCCAGCAATGCAGAAATAGCAGCCAACCTGCGGCTGCAATGCGTTCCGTGCAAAGCTCACACGGGTGTGAGCTTTGCAACACTGAGTGCCAACCATTTGACGCCGTGACGGCCAAACTTCACTTGCGCCCTTGCATCGTCACCCGCGCCCTCCACACTGATCACAGCACCCTCGCCAAACTTGTTATGAAACACTTGCATGCCTGGAGCTATGCCGTGCGATGGCACTGCAGTCTGCTTGGGCACAGGCCCTGAGGCAAAGCCGCCTTTGTCCCAATCATTGCCGGCTGCCGCCGCTTTGTTGTAGTTAGCGTATGGGTTGCTGCGCCCCTGCTGCCCATAGCCTGTGCCGTAGCTGGCCTGTTGGTTGAAACCAGAGCCAAAGCCTGCATTCTTCGGTGTGATCCATTTGAGTGAGGCTTCGGGTAGCTCGTCCAAAAACCGGCTTTTAATGTTGTAGCGCGTTTGACCATGCAACATGCGCGTTTGCGATAGGCTGAGGTACAGGCGCTTGCGCGCCCGCGTGATGGCCACATACATCAGGCGGCGCTCTTCTTCTAAACCGTCGTAGTCGTTCATCGAGTTTTCGTGCGGAAACAAGCCTTCTTCCAAGCCGGTGATAAATACCGCGTCAAACTCTAATCCCTTAGAGCTGTGCACCGTCATCATCTGTACGGCGTCTTGCCCCGCCTGGGCTTGGTTATCGCCCGACTCTAGGGCTGCATGGGTCAAAAAGGCAGCCAATGGCGACATCGTCTCGCCCGTATCTTGGTTGACAATGGTCTCGCTAGACATGGGTTGATCGGGATCAATGCCTTGGCTTGCTGGGCTTTGAAGCAGCGCGTTGGACAGCATCGGCGCATTGGCCACCTCGTCTATGGGCAGTGCCACAGCATCGCGTCCAAATCCTTCTTGGGTGACAAAGCTTTCGGCCGCACTGACCAGTTCATTCAAGTTCTCTACCCGGTCGGCGCCTTCTTTGTCGTTTTTGTAGTGCTCGATCAAGCCGCTGTGGTCGAGCACCAAATCAATGATCTCTCTGAGCGAGAGCCCTTGTGTTTGCTCGCGCAGCACATCCATCTTGGCGACAAATCCACCAATATTTGCACCTGCTTTTCCCGTCACCACGCTCACTGCATCGTGAAGCGAGCAGCCTGCAGCGCGCGCTGCATCTTGCAGCTGCTCCAAGCTGCGCGCACCGATACCGCGCGGAGGAAAATTCACTACGCGGCTGAAACTGGTGTCGTCATGCGGGTTGTCTAGTATGCGTAAATATGCCAACGCGTTTTTAATTTCTGCACGTTCAAAAAATCGCAAACCACCATAGACCCTGTATGGCACGCCAGCGTTAAACAGCGCAGTTTCTATGACGCGGCTTTGTGCGTTACTGCGGTACAGAACCGCTATCTCTTTGCGACTAAGCCCCGGCTCAGCACCTTGGTCGCGCTGCAGATTTTTAACCTCTTCTACCAACCACTGCGCCTCGGCAAAGTCGCTGGGGTTTTCCATCACGCGCACAGGCTCGCCTGGGCCTTGCGTGGTACGCAAGTTTTTGCCTAAGCGTTTGGTGTTGTGACTGATCAGTTGGTTCGCGCTGTCCAGAATGTTGCTGTAGCTGCGGTAGTTCTCTTCCAGTTTGATCTGATGCAGCACTTGGTATTCGCGCACAAAATCAGCCATATTGCCCACCCGCGCACCACGAAAAGCATAGATACTTTGGTCATCATCGCCCACCGCAAATACCGACGACTTGGCTGCAGTCGAAGGACTGGCCAAGCTGTTATCTAACGCACTATGGCCAGAGAACATTTTGATCCAAGCGTATTGCAACTTGTTGGTGTCTTGAAACTCATCAATCAAAATATGCCCAAACCGGCGGTTGTAATGCTCACGGATCGGTGCATTGTCTCTAAGCAGCTCATAGCTGCGCAGAATCAGCTCACCAAAATCCACCACCCCTTCGCGCTGGCATTGGACCTCGTACAGCTCATACACTTCTACTTTTTTTCGTGTCTCGTCGTCACGTATCTTGATATCTTTAGGGCGCTCGCCCTCTTCCTTGCAGCCGCTGATGAAATACATCAATTGTTTAGGCGGAAAGCGCTCCTCATCGACGCCAAATTGTTTACACAGACGCTTGATCGCCGACAGCTGATCTTGTGTGTCCAGAATTTGAAAACCTTGGGGCAAACCTGCAATTTTGTAGTGTGCGCGCAAGAAGCGGTTGCACAGCCCATGAAAAGTACCAATCCACATGCCGCGCACATTGACTGGCAGCATGGCGCCCAAGCGCAGCAGCATTTCTTTGGCGGCCTTGTTGGTAAACGTCACCGCCATCAAGCCGCTAGGGGAAATATGGCCGTTTTGTAACAACCAAGCGATACGGGTAGTGAGCACCCGCGTTTTCCCTGAACCTGCGCCAGCAAGAATGAGGGCGTGGGTCTCTGGCAAAGTGACTGCTACCCGTTGCTCAGGGTTGAGATTGCGTAGCAAAGGGGAGTTTTCACGCGCGGCGGCGGAATCGGGATGGGCATCAAACAACATGCTCAGATTGTGAAGCCAAGATCTCAAAAAGCCGTCCAGGCTCTGAATATCTGTCCATTATTTGTAATGCGAACCAGTCTTAATGCTGTTTTGGCGTTTTTAGCCTAAAAAAGCTATAATAGAAAGCTATATGTAAATCATGTGGAAAGTGCACGGCAACGGGCTGTGCGGCTACCACACTATGAAAGACTCCCCATGAAAGACGGCATTCACCCTAATTACCGCGACGTTTGCTTCCAAGACTTGAGCAATGGTTTCAAATTCGTCACACGTTCTTGCGCTAACAGCAAAGAAATGATCAAGATGGAAGATGGCCGTGAATTGCCGCTCTACAAGCTTGATACATCTAGCGAATCGCACCCGTTTTATACCGGTACGCAAAAGTCGGTGGACAACATGGGTGGACGCGTGGAGAAGTTCCGCAACCGTTTTGGCCGCACCACCACGACCGCTGCAGCGACTGCCGCAGCAGAAGCTGCAAATGCTGCAGCCGACGCCGCAAAAGCATAATTCGCAAGCAGCGCAACTTGCGCCACAATACCAAGGCAGCCAGGGCAACCGGGCTGCCTTTTGTTTTGGTTATTTTTTAATTTTGAACAGCTCACCCCCCACACCTGCCGTTGTGACCCAATCTGCTGTCCGCCGCCTACCGCGCGCAGCGTTGTGGATGTTCTGTGTCGCCTATGTACTGCCGGGATTTATAGGCCGCGATCCATGGCGCACGCAAGATCTTGCTGCTTTCGGTATGATGCGCGAGCTTGCGCAAGGTCGCACGCCTTGGTGGCCGCTGAGCTGGCTAGGGCAAGGACCCGATCTACCGGCGCTACTGCCTTATTGGTTGGGTGCCTTGGCCATCAAAATTGCGCCCAGCTGGATCTCTGTTGATTTTGCAGCCCGTATTCCATTTGCGCTTCTTTTAGCACTCACTTTGATAGCGACTTGGTATGCTGTTTATTACTTGGCTCGACGTGATGCAGCGCAGCCTGTGCCGTTTGCATTTGGCGGCGAAGCTCAACCCAAAGACTATGCACGCGCAATGGCAGATGGTGGCCTACTTGCCATGATTGCCATGCTGGGCTTGGCCCAGCTGTCCCACGAAACTACGCCTTATGCTGCGCAATTGGCATTTACTGCTATGTTGTTTTATGCATATGCTGCGTCACCGTATCACCACTGGCTCCCTGCAATTGCTGCGGCCATCGCCTCACTGGGCTTGGCACTGAGCGGTGTGCCCGCCTTTGGCATCGCATTGGCAGGCGCTGGTTCGCTGGCGCGTGCTGTTCAGCACGATAAGTTTGCGCGTTATTGGGCCGTGTATTTTGGTACCTTGGGTTTAATTGCAGCTTGGTTGGCCTTAGAGCTGGGCTTGTGGCATGCCCATGTAGGCAGATTGCCCATGATCTGGCCCGAGTGGCGCAGTTGGGGAAAACTGATGCTGTGGTTCACTTGGCCTGCATGGCCGATGGCCTTGATATGCCTGTGGAAATGGCGGGCATGGTGGCGGCATTTGCATATCGCACTGCCTTTGGCGTTGGCGGTTGTCATCGTCGTTGCAACCATCATTGCACCGCGCGCTGACCGTACTTTATTACTCGCAGCACCTACTTTGGCCTGTTTAGCGGCATTTGCTTTGCCTACGTTGCAGCGCAATGTGACCGCATTAATTGATTGGTTTACATTGCTTTTTTTCAGCGGTTGCGGCTTGGTTATTTGGGTGGTGTGGATCGCCATGCAAACCGATTTTCCGGCACAACCAGCTGCCAACGTTCACAAGTTAGTTCCAGGTTTTGAAAGCAGTTTTAGCTTATTCGCATTTTTAGCGGCAGTTGGTGCAACGCTGGCTTGGGCCTGGTTGGTAAGCTGGCGTGCGGGTCGCCACCGTGATGCGCTGTGGAAAAGTTTGGTGCTTCCGGCCAGCGGAGCTGCAATGTCTTGGCTTTTGCTGATGACTTTGTGGATGCCACTACTGAATTTTGCTCGCAGCGATATCGCTATCGTTCGCCAAATCACACTCCCTTTGCCGCCCAACTATAAGGACTGTGTGGCAATCGAAGGGGTATCACAATCTGAAGCTGCTGCGCTGGCCTACCATGGCGCGCTAAAACTCTCGCTTCTTGGTAGCACATCACAGTGCTCTTGGTTGATCGTCAGTGGGCACGTCTCAGACAGCTTTAATACATCGCCTGCAGCGACGGGCTGGAAGCCACGCAGCAGCGCACGTCGCAGATCGTCTGAAAGCGCCGATTTAATCCTCTACCAGCGCACAGTCAGCCCGTGACAGTGCACCAAGACGATGAATCAGCCAACCAGCCGTTAACACGCGCTCGAACTCGCTACGAACTTAACACCATAGCCCGCCACGCCGGAACAGTCATGGTGGGGCAATTGGCGGTGATGGCGTTTGGCATTACAGACACTGTTGTAGCAGGTCGGTTTGCAGATACCGCGCTGGCCGCGTTAGCTGTAGGCACATCTATTTATGTGAGCGTATATGTGTCGCTCATAGGCGTGATGCAGGCGCTCCTGCCGGTCTATGCAGAGTTGCATGGTGCACGTCAATATCCACAAATGGGCCGCTCGGTTCGTCAAGCACTGTATCTCGCTAGCGTATTGGTGTTATTGGGTATGGCAGTTTTGCTCTACCCGCAAGCCTTGCTGCGCATCGCGCAGGTACCAGAGCCTTTAGTACCTGCAATAGAACATTACCTCAGTATTTTGGCTTGGGCGCTACTACCGTCTATCGGTTTTCGTATGTACTCTTCGCTCAACCAAGCTTTGGGCAAGCCGCTTTTTGTCACTTGGCTGCAAGTCGGCTCGCTCGCGCTCAAGATACCGCTAACTGTCTGGATGACCTTTGGTGGGCTGGGCCTGCCAGCGTTTGGTTTGGCAGGCTGCGCCTGGGCGACCTTTATCGTGAACTGGTGTATGTTGTTTTGTGCTTTGTATATGCTGCAGAGCCGGAAACTCTATCAACCACTGCAGTTAATGCACGCAATCGAGTCACCTGATTGGCAGCTACTCGCAAGGTTTATGCGGGTCGGCTTGCCCGCAGGTTTAGCCTATTTGGTAGAAATCACATCCCTCACGCTCATGGCGCTGTTCATTGCACGCTTAGGTGTGGTTAGCGCAGCAAGCCACCAAATAGCTGTGAACATGGCTGGAGCTATGTATATGCTGCCGATGGCTTTGTCAATTGCTTGCAGTGCGCGCGTGTCGTTCTGGATTGGTGCGGGCAAACCACAATGGGCACGCTCTGCTGCAAGGCTCGGATTAGGCATGGTGTTGGCGCTAGCAACCGTAGTGTCTGGTTTGGTATGGGTCATGGCGCAACCAGTCGCGACGCTGTATTCGCTCAACCCTGCAGTGATTGCATTGGCAGCCAGTCTGCTGGGCTGGGTGGCGCTGTACCACTGGTTTGACGCGCTTCAAACAGTCTGTGCATTTGTGCTGCGCTGCTACGGCGTCACCCTCTTGCCGTTGGTAATCTACACCCTCATGCTCTGGGGCATAGGTTTGGGCGGTGGCTATGCAATGGCCTACAGCGATGGCTGGTGGGGAGCGGCTATGCGCAATGCACAAATATTTTGGATTACTGGAGCTATCGCACTGAGTGCTGTAGCGATATTCTTCACAGGCTTGTTTGCGCACTATACGAAATTCATTCCAAACTCTGCCGCAGCACATAGGCACACTTAAATTTGAAAACCACTTGATGAAGATTTTTAAATCAACTTACACCGTTTTTTCGGCAATTTTCAACGTAGATATTAAATAGTTAGCTATATATTTTATAGCGATATGGTATTCATACAGAGCGCACCCTTACAGCTCCAATTACCAGTATGAATGTAGAACCCTGACCGACAACAGATTCTATGCGCAGCTCGCCACCGTGACGCTGGGCGACATGTTTCACAATAGCCAAACCCAAACCTGTGCCACCCGTATCACGCGAACGGCTGCGGTCAACACGGTAAAACCGCTCAGTAAGTCGGGGAATGTGTTCTGC
>JANPDG010000135.1:0-2949 GCA_031431335.1 Polaromonas sp.
GCCAAGGCGGCTGCCAGTTGCACGCAGTTGGCGGCGCGCACATCGCAGGGGGCGACAAAGCGTTTTTGGTACAGCGTGCCGGCGGTGATAGACAACAGCGCGAGAACGGCAAGCGACACATTGAGGGCTGTAGCCTCGCCATGGCCTAGCTTGGTGGACACTACGAGCAGCAGGCCTACGAAACCGAGCAGCAAGCCGAGCCACTGGCGCGGTGACACGCTTTGAGATGCGCCCTTGCCTGCACCACTGCTCACAGCGCCAGCCACACCACCGCCACCACCGCCAATACCCCCGCGCCCCGCCATGCGAGACAACCACAGCGCCGTGAGCACCGGCTGCAGCCCCACCATCAGCGCCACCAGGCCCGAGCCCATGCCCAGCTTGACCGCCGCCCACACACCGCCCAAGTAGCCCGCATGCATGAGTACGCCAGTGACGGCCAAATGCGCCCACTGCGCCCGGCTGCTGGGGCCTGCAACCCGTGCAAAATAAATCCACGGCAAAAAGCATGCGATCGACAGTGCATAGCGCATGGCCAAAAACTTCATGGGTGGGGCGTAAGGCATGCCGTAGCGGGCGACGATAAAGCCGGTGCTCCAGATCAGCACAAAGACGATGGGCATGGCGCGCAGCCAGCGGGAGGTAGGGGAATTGCTCAACATGAAAACGCTAACAGCGGCCGCAGAGCCGCGCTATTTCATAACGGGCAGCATGGCTGCGTTTTGTACAGGCCAGCTATTTCGCCTTGGCCCGAATCTCGGGCAGTGCTTTTTGCAGGTAATACACCATCGACCACACGGTCATGATGGCCGACACCCAAATCAGCACATGGCCTATTTTGGCGGTGTTGACTACGCCAAACAACACGCCGTTGTAAAGCAAAAACGGAATCGCCACCATTTGGGCTACGGTTTTGAGCTTGCCCAGCATGTGCACGGCCACGCTGCCCGATGCGCCTATTTTGGCCATCCACTCGCGCAGGGCGCTAATCGCGATTTCGCGGCCAATGATGATGAGGGCTACAAACACGTCGGCGCGCTGCAGGTGCACTAATACGAGCAATGAGGCGCAAACCAAAAATTTGTCGGCCACGGGGTCTAAAAAAGCACCGAACGAGGAGGTTTGGTTGAGCTTGCGGGCGAGGTATCCGTCGAGCCAGTCAGTCCAGGCAAACACCACAAACATGACGGTGGCCACCAGGTTTTGCGTGGCTATGGGCAGGTCGGTATAAAACACGCCCACAATCAGCGGGATCGCGACGATGCGCGTCCAGGTCATGATGGTGGGAATGGTGAAAAACATGGCGTTGATTGTGTCACGCGGCAGCGCGTGACGGTTCAAATAGCGCTGATTTAACGGTTCTCGACGATGGTGACCAGAGCGAACTTGCGTGCATCGTTGTAGAAAAACGTCTCATTGAACTCCCACGGGCCAGGCAAGTTGCTGATGGGACCAAAGTTGGGCACGCGGCGAATGGCCTGGATGGCCAAGTTATTGGCCTCGGGGCCGACTGTGGAGGCGCGCATAAAATTGGTGCTGCGCAGGCTACCGTCGGCGTTGAAAGCCATTGTCACCACCACAATGCCGTACAGCGGCTCGGGCACGGGGCCGCTGAAGGTGCCGCCGGGGTTGGCGGCCATGATGAGCTGGGCGGCGCGGCGGCGGTAGTCGGCCATGCTGCGCACACCGGGTATGCCAGCGGCAGGCGCGGGTGTGGCTGCGGGGGCTGGCGCTGGTGCCGGCGCATCACCACGGCGGCTGGCGCACCCGGCCACCACCACAGCGGCAGCTACAGCGGCCCACTGCGCGGCGCGCACCAGCGTGCGAGCCGTTCGGCCTTGGGGGCTGTTGGCTTGGCTGGTAGCCTTAGTCTCAGTAGCAGCAGCAGATGGGTTCAGATCGTCTTGGGGGGTATGCATGCGTATCACCTCTTAGTTGTGTTGAACATCGTGTCTCAAAAACTTCTTGTCTCAGTGCAGAGCGCGGTAGATCTCTTGGGCCAGCTCTTTGGATATGCCATCTACCGTGGCAATATCGGCCGCCCCTGCAGCGGCCACGCCGCGGATGCCTCCAAAGCGTTGCAATAGTTTCGCACGTCTTTTGGCTCCTACGCCAGCTATTTCTTCTAATTTGCTACCGCCCGTGCGCACTTTGGCACGCGCAGCGCGCATGCCGGTGATGGCAAAGCGGTGCGCTTCATCGCGAATTTGGGCTATCAGCATGAGGGCTGCGCTGTCTTTGGGCAAGGTAGCTTTGTCACGGCCGTCGGCAAACACCAGCTCTTCTAGGCCCACTTTGCGGCCCTCGCCTTTTTCAACGCCCGCAATCAAGCTCAAATTCAACCCCAGCGCCTCAAACACGCCGCGCGCCATGCTCACTTGGCCCACGCCGCCGTCCACCAGCACCAGGTCGGGCATGCTGACGGACGGCGCAATGCCTTCAAGCTCAGCGGTCTTTTGTGCTTCGACAATTTTGCTGTAGCGCCGGGTCAGCACCTGGCGCATGGCCGCGTAGTCGTCACCGCCCGTAATGCCCTCGATGTTGTAGCGACGGTACTCACTACTTTGCATTTTGTGACCCTGAAAAACCACACAACTGGCCTGCGTGGCCTCGCCCGCCGTGTGGCTGATGTCAAAACACTCAATGCGAAACTTGGCCAAATCATCGGGCGCAATGTCTAGCGCGTCCACCAGCGCACGGGTGCGGGCCTGTTGGCTGCCCTCTTCTGCCAGCAAGCGCGCCAGCTGAATGTCGGCGTTTTTTTGCGCCATTTCTAGCCATATGCGCCGCTGCTCGCGCGGGTTGTGCACAGCGCTAATTTTGACGCCGGTTTGCTCTGTGAGCAGCGCAATCAGCTCAGGGTCCACCTTCTCGCTCACCAGCAGGGTGGGCGGCGGTGGGGTGCCAATATAGTGCTGCGCAATAAAGGCCTCTAGCACCTCAGCGGCT
>JANPDG010000136.1:0-16895 GCA_031431335.1 Polaromonas sp.
TTGAACGACCACGACGGCGGCAAAGCGCATATGCGCGCCAATATTGACGCATGGTGGCCGTATGTGCAGGGCAATCAGGTCGAAGCGATTGTGATGAACGCCTCAGGCTGCGGCGTGATGGTCAAAGACTACGGCCATGTACTGAGGGACGATGCGCACTACGCCGCCAAGGCCCAACGCATCAGCGCGCTGACCAAAGACTTAAGCGAGCTGCTGCCCATGCTGGTAGAGCAACTGCAAGGCAAAGTCAAAGCCGCGCCTGGCACCATGGCCTTTCACCCGCCCTGCACACTGCAGCACGGCCAGCAGCTCAAGGGCGGCGTAGAAAAGCACTTGAATGCACTGGGCTTTGATGTGAAGGTGGCGCAGAGCGAGTCGCACCTGTGCTGCGGCTCGGCGGGCACGTATTCGGTGCTCAACCCGCAGATCGCTTACCAGCTGCGCGACCGCAAGCTAGGCCATTTGCAAAGTGGAACTGATGGCGTGGTTCCCATGCAAATCATCTCGGCCAATATTGGCTGTATCAGCCATCTGCAAAGCGGCACCACCACACCCGTGCGGCACTGGGTGGAGTTGTTGGACGATGCGCTTGCAGGGTGATGCAGCCCTCAGCCTCAGGCTGAGGGCTTAGCGTTTAAGGCTTGAGTGCGTCAAGGTACTCCGCTTTAGAAATAAAGCTGTCTTTGTCCACATCAATCAGGTCAAAGCGCTGGGCTATGGCAGGCAGGCTCTCGGCTTCTTCTTTGCTGAGCTTGCCATCGGCATTTTTGTCAGACCGGTCAAAAGCCTCCATATAGCGGGCCGTGTCGGTGGCGGGCGCGGTGGTTTGCGCGTAGGCGTGTGGCATGTACATGGCGGCTGCCGAAATAATAGCAATGCTCATGGCGTTGAATTTGGGGGCGTCTATGGTGTACCGGCGACGGGTCATGGGCATACTCCTGAAAGCTGTTTAACAAGCTTTAATTGAACCTGCGTCCAGCGCGTCTGCCTAGCACTCTTGCTTGCTGTTATCGCTGTCACAATTAATGGCTATGCCGATACAGCTTGGCGGTTAACTCTTACATTTAGATGCCGATATTTGGAAGAAAAACAAGCAGTTTTTCGACGTGGATATTCAATAGTGTGCTATATAAAATATAGCGTATTTAGACTCAGTGGCCTTGCGCTTTGACCACTTCGTGTACCAGCTGCAGCTTGGCCACCGCAGCGGCGGGCAGCACAAACGGATAAAAATCGCGCTCGCCCATGCTGCCAGACAGCTCGTTGAGCACCGCTGTGATGTTGAGCCACTGGTTGATGAAGTTCAGGTACTGCTGCGCGCCGGGGCGGGTGCTGTCCCACAGCGCGCCCAGGGTGAACGGCACACGGTCGACTTCAATATCGCCAGCCTCCAGGCCAAAGCTGCGCGCAGTGTCCATGCCGTCGCGCATGTGCATGTAGTGCGCCCAAGTTTCGGCCCAATCCTCCCACGGGTGGCACGATGCATAGGCGCTCACATGGCGCTTAGCCCAGTCAAACGGTGCGCCAATGGCGTAATGGGTTTGCAGCGCGTTGCCATAGTCTTTGCGTTCATCGCCAAAGAGCTTTCTAAACGGCTCTAGCCACTGCGTGTCTGCTACCAAACGGTCCCAGTAGTAGTGGCCCACCTCGTGGCGCATGTGGCCCAGCAGCGTGCGGTAAGGCTCGTTCATGGCCTTGCGGTTGGTCTCGCGCACAACATCATCGGCCTCTTGCGCGTCCAGCGTGATCACGCCGTGGGTGTGGCCCGTCATCACAGGGTACAGCGGATCGAGTGTGCGCAAAAAATCAAATGCCAAGCCGCGCTGGGCATCTTGCCAAGGGGTGCGCATGAGTGTGCGCACCGGCAGGCCCAGGGCCAGCAGCTGGCGCACCAAGCGCCGCTTGGCCACCTCGATGCTGTGCCACAGCGCGCGGTTCTCAGGCAGCGACTGGTCAGGCACCGTGCGGGTCAGGCTACAGCACAGACACAGGCCATCATCGCCTAGCGAGCCGTTGGCGTTTTTAGGCGGCGCAATATCTACCGGCCGCAGCCAGTTGCAGGCCGCAGCGCTGTGGTAGTTGGCGCAGCGGTGGTAGCGGCGGGCTTGGCTCAGGTCATTTCCATTGCCTTCGCTTTCAATTGTCCATTCGCCCAGTGTTTCGGTGGCATGCAGTGCCACCACGGCAGCGCGATCGCTCTCGTAGCCCAACTGGCGGTGGCAGCTTAAGCAGGCGCTGTTGTGCAAAAACACGGGTGCACCACACGCGCAGTGGTAGCTGCGCTGCGAGCGGCGAAGGGCGAGGCTGTTGGGCATGCTACAAAGTATAGAGCTGCCAGTGCACTATTAGTATCTACCAGCAGCTTATTTCGCTCAAGTGTAGGTTTCGGCTTCGGGGTCGGTGGCTTCGAGTTCGTAGCTGGCCGACAGCATGGCCAAGCGGCCAATCACGCCGTACATGTAAAAGCGGTTGGGCTCGCTCGCGCCCGGCGCCATGCCAGGCTGGGGCATGTGGGCCGACTTATTGAACGCCAGTGGCACAAAGCTGGCACCGGGCGCGTTCAAGTTTTCGTCCACGCCGCGCTCTGCGTGCACGCGGTAAAAGCCGCCCACTACATAGCGGTCCATCATGTAGACCACCGGCTCGGCCACCGCGTCGTTCACGCGCTCGTTGGTCAGCACGCCTTCTTGAATGATCACATCGCTCACGGTTTGGCCGTCTTTGATGACGCTCATTTTGTTTTTGGTTTTGCGGTTGATGACGTCCAGGTCTTTCACATCGCGCACCGTCATGATGCCCATGCCGTAGGTGCCGTTGTCGGCCTTGACCACCACAAAAGGCTTCTCATTGATGCCGTACTCTTTGTATTTGCGTTTGATTTTGGTCAGCAGCGCATCGACATTGGTCGTCAAACATTCCATGCCCGTGCCCTCGGTAAAGTTCACATCGCCGCACTTGTCAAACATCGGGTTGATCAGCCACGGGTCCACACCCAGCAGCTTGCCAAAGCGCTTGCTCACCTCTTCGTAAGAGGCAAAGTGCTGCGACTTGCGCCGCGTGTGCCAGCCCGCGTGCAGCGGCGGCAGCAGGTGCTGCTCGTAGATTTCTTCCAATATGCCGGGCACACCAGCGGACAGGTCGTTGTTGAGCAGCACGGTGCAGGGGTCAAAGTTTTTCACACCCAAGCGGCCTTTGCCGCCGCCATGGATGCCCCCGTGCGTGCGAATGACCGGTTCGAGCAAAATCACCTCGCCGTTGGGTAGGGTCATCGGTGTGGGCTCTTTGATCTCGGGGTTGATCGAGCCAATGCGCACATTGAGTCCCGCCATATTAAAGATGCGCGCCAACTGACCGATGTTGGCCAGATAAAAGCTGTTGCGCGTATGGTTCTCGGGCACGATCAGCAGGTTGCGTGCCTCGGGGCAGATCTTTTCTATCGCCGCCATCGCCGCTTGCACGGCCAAGGGTAGCATCTCGTCGGTCAGGTTGTTCCAGCCGCCGGGAAACAGGTTGGTGTCGACAGGCGCGAGCTTAAAGCCTGCGTTGCGCACATCCACCGAGGTGTAAAACGGGGGCGTGTGCTCCATCCATTCCAGGCGAAACCAGCGCTCAATCGCGGGCATGCTGTCTAAGATGCGCTGCTCCAGCTCGTTGATGGGGCCGTTCAGGGCGGTGATAAGGTGGGGAACCATAGTGTTTACTTTTGTAGATGTGTGAACCAATTGTAGGGAAATGGGGCCAAATCTGCTGACTGCAAGGTAACACTGCGGTAATAAGCCGCTCTCAAAGCCCCTAAAATCCAAAGAACAACTTTTTGCTGACAGAGAGCTTTATGCAATTCATCCGTTTTTCTGACCTGTGCGCCCAAGGCGCTGTTAAAAACAAGCGCGTTTTCATCCGCGCCGACCTCAATGTGCCCTTGGGCGACGGCGGCCACATTACCGAAGACACCCGTATTCGCGCCAGCATGGGCTGTATTCAGATGGCGCTAGATGCCGGTGCCGCTGTGATGGTGACGTCGCACCTGGGCCGCCCCACCGAGGGCGCATTCAAAGCGGCCGACTCACTGGCCCCCGTGGCCGCGCGCATGGGCTCTCTGCTGGGCCACCCGGTGCCGCTGCTGTCTCACTGGCTGGACGGCGTCGCGGTCGAACCCGGCCAACTGGTGCTGCTAGAGAACTGCCGGGTGAACGTGGGCGAGAAAAAGAACGACACCGCGCTGGCGCAAAAGATGGCCCAGCTGTGCGACATTTTTGTACACGACGCCTTTGGCACCGCCCACCGCGCCGAGGCCAGCACCTACGGCATCGCCCAATACGCCCCGATAGCCTGCGCTGGCCCGCTGCTGGCCGCCGAGATGGACGCGATTGGCAAAGCCCTGGCGGCGCCCGCCCGCCCGCTGGTAGCCATCGTGGCGGGCAGCAAGGTCAGCACCAAGCTGACCATTTTGAAAGCGCTGTCAAGCAAGGTGGACGGATTGATTGTGGGCGGCGGCATTGCCAATACGTTCATGTTGGCAGCGGGCCTAAAGATTGGCAAGTCGCTGGCCGAGCCTGATTTGTTGCCCGAAGCTGTCGCGGTGATCGCCGCCATGAAGGCGCGCGGCGCTGAGGTGCCGATTCCCACCGACGTGGTGACTGCCAAAACCTTTGCCGCTGATGCCGTGGCCACCGTTAAAGCCGCCACCGACGTAGCCGACGACGACCTGATTCTCGACATCGGCCCGGTGACTGCGGCCAAGCTGGCTGCGCAGTTAATGACTGCAGGCACGATTGTGTGGAACGGCCCGGTCGGCGTGTTTGAGTTCGACGCCTTCGCCCACGGCACCGAAACCATTGCCCGCGCCATCGCCGCATCCCCGGCGTTTTCTATCGCGGGCGGCGGCGACACACTGGCGGCGATTGCCAAGTACGGCATCACGGACTCGGTGAGCTATATCTCTACCGGCGGCGGTGCGTTCCTCGAAGTGCTGGAGGGCAAGACTTTGCCTGCTTTTGAGATTTTGCAGAAGCGGTTTGCTGGATAGTTGCTGCTATATTTATAGCAAACTATTGAGTATATACGTCGGAAAAACACTCATTTTTCTTCCCAAACTGTGTGAATTCATATGACCGCACTCCGTTCGCGTTGAGCTTGTCGAAACGCTCTTGGTTTGCTTCGCCACGTCTTGTTTGTGTTCTGCGGCAAGGCAATCTAACTTCAGAGTTGTGTACGCCGCCCTGGCGCTTGGGTTGTGTACGGCTCCGCGGCTGTCCCCCGTGGCGGCCTAGGGCCGCCTACTCCTCCTTAACGCCGCTACGCCGTACACACCAAGCGCCAGGGCTGTGGACTAGCTAGGTCGAGCAGGCAGGTAAAGCGGGCAGGCAAGAGAGGGTCGATTTCCCACCACGGTCACAGAGCAGGTTGGCGGTACTACTTCAGCGTAGCGGCGTCAAGGAGGAATAGGCGGCTATAGGCCGCCATGGGGGACAGCCGCGTAGCTCAAGTAGTACCGTCGGTCTGCTCCCGTACAAGACAAAAAACCAAGCTCAGCGCGCTACGGGAAGTAGTGCCTTGTCAGACGAGCAAAGATCAATAACTGAGCAGCATTGAGCCTTGACTGGGGCGCACGGGAGCGCAGCAGGCTCTGGCGCGCGGTGCCCGAACAAAGGAATAACGCTACAGACTAGTGCCCAGGCTCCACCGCCACCGCTGGCTCACCCCGTCTGAACACCTTGCGCCACAGCTTGTTTAGCAAATGCTCAAGGTCGTCGACAAACGTGTAGACCGCCGGAATCACCAGCAGGCTGAGCAGGGTGGAGGTCATCAGGCCGCCGAGCACGGCTGCGCCCATGGGGGAGCGAAAGCTGCCGTCGGCTGCGCCCCAGCTCAAGGCTATGGGCATCATGCCTGCACCCATGGCAATCGTGGTCATCACGATGGGGCGCACACGCTTGTGGCAGGCGTCTAGCAAGGCCTCGGTGCGGCTCATCGGGGCGACGGCAGGTTGTGTGTCGGTGGCGGGTTTGCCGCGCCGCGCTTCGATGGCGTATTCGACCAGCAAAATCGAGTTTTTGGTCGCGATGCCCATCAGCATGATCAGGCCAATCAGCGACGGCATCGAGAAGCTCTTGTCGGCCAGCAGCAGCGCCACAAACGCGCCGCCCAGCGACAGCGGCAGCGCGGCCAAAATGGTCATGGGGTGCAAAAAGTCTTTAAAGAGCAGCACCAGCACGATGTAAATGCACAGCACTGCCGTCAGCATGGCCAGGCCAAAGCTGGCAAACAGCTCGCCCATCACCTCGGCGTCGCCAATGGTGACTGTTTTCACACCGGCCGGCAGGTTTTGAATGGCGGGCAGTTTGTCGACTGCCGCCGTCACATCGCCCAGCGGCAAGCCAGACAGCTCGACTTCAAACTGTACGTTGCGGGCGCGGTTAAAGCGGTCAATCACCGCCGGGCCGCCCGACAGCTCAATCGTGGCCACTTGGCTGAGCATCACAGCGCCAGAGCCTGGCTTGGTGCTGGGCACCATCAGACGCTCGATAGCGCTCAGGTCACCGCGCGCGTCGTCTGACAAGCGCACCACAATCGGTATTTGGCGCTGCGCTAAATTGAGCTTGGGCAACGAAGCATCGTAGTCGCCCACGGTGGCCACGCGCAGGGTCTCGCCGATGGCTGAGCTGGTGACGCCCAGGTCGGCCATGCGCGCAAAGTCGGGGCGCACGGTCAGCTCGGGGCGCACCAGCGAGGCGCTGGACGCTACCGAGCCCAGGCCAGGGATGGTGCGCAGGTCTTTTTCTACCGCTGCTGCGGCTGCGGCCAAGGCCAGCGGGTCTTCACCCGTGAGCGCCAACACATATTTTTCACCCGAGCCGCCCAGGCCCACTTTGCTGCGCACGCCGGGCAGGTCTTCAAGGGCTTTGCGAATGTTGTTTTCAATGCCTTGCTTGCGCGGCCGCGTGCCGCGGTCGGTGAGCAAAATGGTCAGCGTGGCTTTGCGCGTCTCAGCGGCGCCGCCGGGTGCAAACGGGTCGCTGCCCGCCGAGCCACCGCCAATCGTGGTGTACACCGATTTAACGTGTTCCACCTTGGCAATAAGCAAGCGCGCCGTCTCGGCAGCCACTTGGGTTTCGGCCAGCTTGGTGCCCGGCGGCAGCTCTATGTTGACCTGGGTTTGCGAGTTGTCATCTGGCGGAATAAAGCCTTTGGGCAACAGCGGAATCAGCATGATCGAGCCCGCAAAAAACACCAGCGCTGCGGCTACGGTAATGATGCGGTGGCGCAGACACCAGCGGCTGGCGCGCATATACCACTGCATCAGCGCGCCATCTTTCTGAACATAGCCGCTGGCAATGGGTTTTAAAATATACGCCGCCATCATGGGCGTGAGCATGCGCGCTACCACCAGCGAGGCAAACACCGCCAACGCCGCCGTCCAGCCAAACTGCTTAAAAAACTTGCCCACAATACCGCTCATGAATGCAGTGGGCAAAAACACTGCAATCAAAGTAAAGGTAATGGCAATCACCGCCACACCAATCTCGTCAGCTGCTTCGGTGGCCGCTTGCATCGGCGTTTTGCCCATGCGCAGGTGGCGCACGATGTTTTCGACCTCCACAATCGCGTCGTCCACCAAAATACCAATCACCAAGGAGAGCGCCAGCAGCGTCACCACGTTGATTGAAAAGCCCAAATAGTTCATGCCAATGAAGGCCGGTATCACCGACAGCGGCAGCGCCACCGCCGAGACAAACGTAGCCCGCCAATCGCGCAAAAACAGCCACACCACCAGCACCGCCAGCAGCGCGCCCTCGATCAGCAGGGTGAGCGAGGCGGCATATTCTTCTTCGACTGGCGTCACAAAGTCAAAGGCCTCGGTCAGCTGCATATCAGGACGCGCCAGCTTGATCTCGGCCAGCGCAGCGCGCACACCGCGGCCTGCTTCGACCTCGCTGGCCCCTTTGCTGCGTGATATTTCAAAGCCCACTACAGGCACGCCGTTAAGCAGCGCCGTCGAACGCGGCTCGGCAATCGTGTCCAGCACCTGCGCTATTTGGTCTAAGCGCACTTTGCGCCCGCCCTCAATCGACAGCTCAATGGCCGCAATCTCAGCAGCCGACTTGACGGTGGCCAGCGTGCGCACGGGTTGTTCGCTGCTGCCCAGGTTGGTGCGGCCGCCTGCAGTTTCCATTTGCACCTCGCGCAACTGGCGCGACACGCTTGATGCACTCACGCCCAGCGCCTGCATCTTGGCGGCGTCCAGCGCAATGCGCACCTCGCGGTTCACGCCGCCCACGCGCGCCACCGAGCCTACGCCTTTCACGGCCAGCAAACGGCGGGTGAGCGTGTCGTCCACAAACCAAGACAGCGCCTCGTCGTCCATCGACGGGATGCGAATGGTGTAGGCCAGCACCGCACCGCCAGAGATGTTGACCTTGCTCACAATCGGGTCGCGCAGGTCAGCGGGCAAGTCAGCGCGCACCTGCTGCACGGCAGAGCGGGTTTCGTCTAGCGCTTCTTGGGTGAGCTTTTCAATGCGAAACTCAGCCGTGATGGTGACCACGCCGTCTTGCACTTTGGTGTAAATGTTTTTTAGGCCTTCGAGCGAAGCAATCGAGTTTTCAATCTTGCGCGCTACTTCGGTCTCAAGCTGGCTGGGCGAGCCGCCGGGCAGGCTGGCGGTGATGATGATGTTGGGCACATCTAAGTCAGGAAAGTTTTGCACCTTCATGTTTTGGTAGCCCAGCATGCCGGCAAAGCACAGCATGACAAAAAACATGATGGATGCAATCGGGTTGCGGATGCACCAAGCGGATACGTTCATATTCATTCTCCAAGCGAGGTGGGGTTATTTTGGGGCACTAGTTGCAGCAGCAGCGGCGTTCGTCGTGCTAGCGATGGCCGCAGCCACCACCTTCACGGTGTCGCCATCGGCCAAAAACGCAGCACCGCTGGCGACATAGCGCTCACCGGCTTTTGCGCCTTGCAGCACCTCTACAGCGTCACCCACGCGGCGGCCGGTTTGCATTTTGACTTGGCTGATTTTGTTGTTGGCTTCAATGCGCATGCCGTAGGTAAAGCCGTCGCGCAGCACCAAGGCTTGTTGCGGCAAGGTGAGCGCGTTCGAGCTGCCCAGCGCAAACTCACCTTTGGCAAACATGCCCGCTTTAATGTCTGGGTGCTGCGGCAAGTCCACATACACCAGCGCGTTGCGCGTTTGCGCGTCCACCGTGGGCGCCACCATGCGCACGCGGCCCTGCACCTGCGCGCCGCTGGCGGCCGTCACGGTGGCCGTAGCGCCGCTTTTGATGCGCGCCACCTCGGTGCTGGTGACCTCAGCGCGCCACTCTAGGCGGCCTTGGCGAATCATGCGAAACAGCTCTGAGCCTGCGCCCACCACCGAGCCCACAGTGGCTAGGCGGGCAGAGATCACGCCGTTGTCAGGCGCAGTGAGCTGGCCGTTTTTCAGGCGCACCTGGGCGTTGGTCAGCATGGCGCGGGCAGCTTCGACCCGCGCTTTGGCCGTGGTCTCGGCGGTGGTGTACTGCGCTATTTGCTGGGTGCTGAGCGCGCCGGTATCTTGCAGGCTGCGTGCGCGCGCGGCGTTGCCTGCGGCTTCAGCCAGCGTGGCCTGTGCCTCGGCCACACTGGCCTGCGCTTGGAGCACATCGGCCCGCGCGCCGTCGGCGCTAAAAGTCGCCAGCACCTGGCCTTTTTTCACCATGTCGCCTACGTTGACCTTCACATCCAATAGCTTGAGGCCATTGACCTCTGCGCCAATGATGGCCTCTTGCCAGGCCGCCACGTTGCCGTTGGCTTGCAGCTGCAGGCCGAGCGCGCTGTTGCTGGGGCTGACAGCGTTGACGCTGAGAGCGGCTTTGGGAGGCGGTGTTTTGCCATCAGGCTTTGCATTACTCTGCGCCCACGTTGGAGACAAAAATACGAAGATTACCGACGCGGATATTGATAACATTGCTATTATTTGAATAGCGTTTAACTTGAATGACTTGGGTAAATAGTGGCTTAACGGCATCGGGTGCTCCATAGCAATGTGAGTAGGTAAGATGTATTGGACTTGATTGTTCAGTTCATAGCGGCGCAGCTGACTTTGTAGGCATGGCAGGCACGCCAGACATGGTGCTTTGCGCAGACCAGCCGCCGCCTGCTGCGCGGTACAGGCTCACCCACGCGGCGATGCGCTCGCGGTCAAGCGTGAGCTGGCTTTGCTGCGCGAAGAGCGCCGTGCGCCGCGCGTCTTCTAGCTCTACCAAGCTGGCCAAGCCCGCTTTGTAGCGCGCCTGTGTGGCGTCTAAGTTGGCTTTGTAGCCTAGCGTCGCGGTCTGCACATCGGCACTGCGCTGGCCAGTGCTGTCCAGGTTGACCAAGGCTTCTTCTACCTCGCGCACCGCGTTGCGCGCTTTGGCGCGCAGCACCACCACGGCCTCTTCGTAGGCGGCCACCGCAGCCTGCGCGTTGGCAGCGTTGCGGCCGCCGTCAAAGATCGGCAGGCTGACAGCCAGCGGGCCGATAGACCATGTTGCGCCTTCGGTGGTTTGGCCGCCTTGGCGCAGGGTCAGCCCACCCACCGTGCCATTGAGCGACAGCATCGGCAGGCGGCGGGCGTCTGCGGCGCGGGCGTCAAAACTGGCAGCGGCCACGGCGCGCTGGGCTGCGGCAATGTCGGGGCGCTGCGTAAGCACCTCGGCAGGCAGCGCGCTGATGGTGAACAGCGAGGTCTGCGCCGTGATCTTTTGTGCCACGGCCGCGTTGGCCATGAGCTGGCTGCGCAGCTCGGGCTCGGGCAGGCCGGTCAGGGCCACCAGGGTTTTAAGCCGCAGCTCGCACTGGGCTTGGGCAGTGCGCAAGCTGTTGGCGCCGTCTGCTGCGCTCGCGCGTGCCAGCGCAGCTGTGGCGGGCGCATTGAGGCCCGCCTTGGCTGTTAGCTCGGCCAAGCGCGCGGTCTCGGCGCGTGAGGTGGCATCGCTTGCGCTCAAGGCCGCGCTGGTTTGGCAGCTAAGCCAGTCGTAATACGCACCCGCCGTTTCAATGGCTACGGATACGCGCGCCTCGTGCCAGCCCAGCTCGGCGTTTTGCAGTCGCAGCTGCGCGGCGCTGCTAGTGGCGCGGTTGCCGCCAAACACATCAATCTCCCATGCCGCTTGCAGACCCGCGCTGGCGCTGGTGGCGGCAGGCGTTTTGGGTACTTGCACGCTGCGGCTAATTTGCGCGTTGGCATTCACATTGGGCAGCAGCGCGGCGTTGGCACCGATGGCGTCGGCCCGCGCCTGCGCTACGCGCGCTGTGGCGCTGGCCAGCGTAGCGCTTTCTTTTTGGGCAGCGGCCAACACCTCGCCCAGCAAGCTGTCGCCCCACTGCGCCCACCACTGGCTAATGGCATGGATGCTGCCGCCGTGGGGCACACTGGCTTGCCATGTGGCAGGGGCTGTGAGCTGGCTATCGGTTTGCACGCGCTGCGCGTTGGGCATGCCTTGCGTACTGGCGCAGCCTGCCAGCAGCAGTACGGCCGCCGCAGTGGCGACCAGCTTGGCATGGCCCAATAGGGCGGTAGGTAAATGCATGACGGTTTCTTTCATCACTTTTTTAACTTTGAATTGGGTTTAGGCGCTGCAGCAGGCGTTTTGGTCACTGCACTCAAGCGCCGCGCGCCTTCTGCGTCCACCATAGCGCGGGCGTACATCACCAATCGCTCTTGCATTACATCCAGCGCCTTGCTGCCGCTGATCAAACGCGGGTACAGCTGCAGCGCCAAGTCGCGCCCGACAAACATATGCACACCCAGCGCGACAATAGAAATAGCCAGCCGCACGATATCATCGTCTGGCTTTTTGACGCCGTAGTGACGCACCAGCAGCGTGACCAGCGCGTCTTGGTGCGGCTTGCAGCCTTGGCTGATCTGCTGCTCCCACAGCCCGGTGGGCTCGACCATTTCGCGCATGTGCAGCCTGATGCACTGCTGCACATGTGCATTTTCTTTGAGTGGCTCTATAAAGCCGCTGTACAGGCCGTGCAGCGCGTCATCCAGCGAGATGCTGGGATCGTTAAACAGCGCAATATCGTCCTGGGGGCCGCCCATCGGCTCGGTAAATGCAGCGCGGTACAGCCCGGCCTTGTCACCAAAATAGTAGCTGATCGCCGCAATATTGGTGTCTGCCTCGGTTGCAATCATGCGCGTAGACGTTTTGGCAAAGCCATGCGCCGCAAAGCAGTTCACAGCAGCGTGCAGCAGCCGCTGGCGCGACTCTTCGCCGTCGATTCTTGGTGTTCTCATTAAAGCAGTGTATCTATTTAAATCAAACGATTGATTTAAATAGATGTAAAACCTTGCAAAATTAAGGGACACTGGTTGCAAAACTGATCATCGCCCGCACGGGCGAACTGAACCGACAACTCATTAAAAAGTGTAATTCGCACCAACGTAGAAAGTGTTTTGTGATTTCTTTTGCACCAATGGACTCTTTGCTGCATCGCCGCGCAGCTGATCGAGCGAGATGGACGCATTGGCGGACCATTGGGGTGTGATTTTGTAATCTGCACCGATAGTTAAACCAACGCTCTTGATGCCCTGGCGTGCGGTGTAGGCTTTGAACCCACTGTTAGCAGACTGCACGCTGGTAACGCCAAAGTAGGTTTGGTTGTACTTTTTATCAGCCCAGACAATATTGGGCGCAAAAGACAAAGTCAAGTCGCCGCTGACTTGCCAAGGAATCTCAGTGCTCAGTGTAAATCTGCTACCACCGTGGCCGTTGATTTTTCGCGTCACAGCATCGGCTTTGCCGTCGCCTGAGCCTTTGACCCATTCCAGCATGATGGGCACGCCCACCGTGTAATGACCAAACACCCCCAATTCAGTGGCTGATTTAATCTCGCCCATGCCTTTAAGGCGTTTGCTGCCGGGGCGCAGTGTCGTGCCATCTTTGTTGTCCACGCGGCCAGCGCTTTGACCCAAACTCAGGCCGATCGAATATTCGTCTTTGTCAATCGCTGTCCAAGCCAAACCGAGACCTTTGCCGCCCACAGAAAATGTGCCGTAGCCGTTGGTTTTGTAACTCACGTTAACGCTAGGGGCGAACCCAGTGACAGATTTTTTAGCGCCCTCATATTCGGGCGCAGACACCACGCCAGCGCCAATCGAAACCTCCCAAGGACTTTGGTCTTTCTTCTTGTCAGTGCTTTGAGCCAAGGCTATGCCGCTGCATGCCAACAACATGATGGCCATTGCGCTTTGGCTTTTTTCAAACCGCATGGATGGACGAGAGATATTCAACGACAAATTCAAGCGTGAGTGCATAGGTAGCTCCATAAAAATGACATACAAATAGTGAAGCTAAGATCCTATGTGCATCAGATAATCTGCACCTTTAGTCTTGCTTAAAAATGCGCAAAACAAGCTTAACGAAAGCTTAAGCTTGGATGCGTTACAGTTTTGTACTTATGCGACTACTCCTTTTAGAAGACGACCTGCAGCTGGGCAAAGCGCTACAAACTGCGCTTGGGCAAAGCAACTTTCAAACCGTGTGGGTGAGGCGCGTACAAGAGGCTAAATCCTTGCTTGCCACAGAGTCGTATGCAGTAGTGCTCTTGGACATCGGCTTGCCAGATGGCTCAGGCTTGGATGTGCTGGCGTGGCTGCGCCAACAACGCAGCACTGTGCCCATCATGATGCTTACTGCGCGCGACAGCATTGATGACCGCATTGAAGGCTTGGACATGGGGGCCGACGACTACATGCCCAAACCGTTTGCCATACCCGAGCTGATCTCGCGCATTCGCGCTATCAGCAGGCGCAGCGTAGGCTTTGCCCAAGAGACTTGGCATATTGGCGATTTGTGTATAGAGCCTGCAAAGCACAAAGCCAGTTTGGCTGGCGCGCCGCTCGATTTGTCGTTGCGCGAATACACCTTGCTGTTAGAGTTGGCTAAAAACGCAGGGCGGTATGTCACGCGCAGCAAGCTCGAGCAGGCCGTGTTCAATAGCCAAACCGATATTGAAAGCAACGCCCTAGAGGTGCATGTTCACCACCTGCGCAAAAAGCTGGGCGCGCAGCGAATACAAACCATTCGCGGCGTAGGCTATTTGTTAATGGAGCAAGCATGAACCTTTTTATTCCCAGCTTGACCCAGCGCATGGTCATCGGTCAGTTGATTGCCGTGGTGGGGTTTTCGTTGCTTTTGGTGGGCAATTTGCTGTGGGAATTTACCGCGCAAGGCAAAGGAGAGATTGACAAGCAGTTGCTCTTTTCGGCCAAAGCTACTGCGTTGGCTGTGCACGGCGAGTCCACCACACCCCAAGAGGCTGACTTGGCCTTACGCGCCATTGACCGCAGTACACGCGAAATACTCAGCTTGATAAAGCAAGACAAGGGCGACGATCCTGAGTCGGCCTACTATGCGATGCGCGTGACAGACCTCAATGGGCGTGAAATTTATGTGACGCCAGGCAACGCCGATCTGCGCGTTAATGCATTGGCTATAGGGGCACATACCTTTGAATTTAACGGGCAGCGATGGCGCGGACTCAATTACCGTGCGACTGAACAAAAAATTGTGGTGCACATTGCACAGCGCACTGACTTCGTGGATGCAGAACTGTGGAGCTTGGTCAAAACCTATATTGTCTGGCCGCTGCTGTGGTTTTTGCCGCTGGCTACACTGACCAGCTGGCTGGTAGTGGCGCGTGGGCTGCTGCCGCTTAGAGCGCTGTCTGAGCGCATTTCGCGCCGCACACACAACGACTTAAGCCCGCTTGATTTCGTGGCGGTTCATGCAGAGACCCAGCCCTTGGTGCATGAAATCAATTCGTTGCTTCGCAAGCTGGAGACTACTCTGAGCCGTGAGCGCAACTTTTTAATTGACGCGGCCCATGAGCTGCGCACCCCGTTGGCCGTGATCCAGGCGCAAGTGCATGTGCTGCGCCACGCCAGCAGCGAAGCTGAGAAAGCCAATGCATCCGATGAGCTCAACGTAGGGGTGGCGCGAACCGCCAGTTTGATTCAAAAGCTGTTATTGACGGCCAAAGTCAGCGCTGAGAACTTTGCCCCTCGGTTTGAAAGCATTGACCTGAGCGCCTTTGTGCAAGAGCGCATGGCCACACTGTCGGTGCTGGCTGCACAAAAGTCGATTGATATTGAGCTGGACGCGCCACCAGCCTGCTGGGTGCGCGTTGACCGCGAAACCTTTGTCTCTGCTGTGGACAACGTGCTGGACAACGCCATACGCTACACACCAGAGGGCGGGCGAATCCTAGTGCACATCGCGCTGCTGGGCAAAGACAAAGTCAGACTGTGCATAGACGATAACGGCGCAGGCATAGCGCCAGAGCTGCACGAGCGCGTGTTCGAGCGCTTTTACCGCGTGGGCGGCACAGAGCAACAAGGCAGCGGGCTGGGGCTGGCCATCGTTAAGCGCGTGTTGGCTTTGCATGGCGGAGAAGTGGCCTTAGCGCCCGGGCTGAGCCAGCGCGGTTTGTCGGTGGCTTTGACTTTGCCTGTTAATGTCGTCCACGCCGCCAGCGCGTAACGCTATTTCAACGCTGTCCACGCCGCATGCTCTTGCGGGTACATGGCCTTGTAGCGGCTCAGGTGAAACATAGCAACGTCATCAAAGTGCAGCATAACGGCAGACTCGATCAAAGGTTCAATCACACGCGGTTCGGGCGAGTAGTGTGCCAGGGCGCTGGCCAGCTCCAGCACGCGCGGGGCGGTTTGTAGGGTGATGGGGGTGGTCACCAGCTCGGCAAAGCGCGCTTGCTGCGCAAACACCACGCTTTGCTGCGCGGCCGCCAGCGCATTGCCTGCATAGCGCGGGCTGCGGTCTTCGGCTGCGGTGTAGATTTGGCTGAGCCGGTGGTAGTCAAAAGCCAAGTAACCAGCGCTTAAAATCAATGTTATTGATATGATTTTAATAGCAAACTTCCTAATATCCACGTCGGAAAAATGCCTATTTTTCTTCCAAAAATCACTTTGTTGATATGCCGCAGGCTGAGCCACCTGCAGCAAGCCAATGCACAGCCCCAGCGTCATTAAAAACGGCCCGTACCACAGCGGATATTCCACCATGCTGTGCACGCATAGCAGCATCAGCACGCCCCAAGCCAGCTGGCGCACCGGGCTGGTCTCGCGCCAAGGCCGCGCTTTAAAGATCCAAGTGAGCACCACCGCACAAAACACCACCGCATACGGCGCGCCCAGCTCAACAGCCAGATGCAGCGGCAGGTTGTGGGCGTTGTCTAGCAGCTCGGTAAAGCGCACATTAAAAGGCGTGCTGTAGTGCGCATAGGCTAGCTCGCGCCAGCCCCAGCCCAGCCAAGGTTTTTGCGCAATCAAGTCGAACACGTTGCTGTAGAGCCACCATCGCGCATCGCCTGCAGCACCCGCAGCTCCCGCCTCTTGCGCGCGGCCCCACAGGCCGGTAGCTGTGTTGCCTACAGCCTCAGCCAGCCACGGCATGAGCGCCACTGCCAGTGCATACACCGCCAGCGACGCCAGCCCCAAGCGCAGCACCCGCGCACGCAGACTGGTGCGCCAGCACAGCACCGCTACTGCAACCAACACCCATTGCAACGCCCCCGTGCGCGAGCTGCTCAGCGCGTTGCCCAGCGCCAGCACAGCCAGCGCAACCCAAGGCCACGCCTTAGCCCAACGTGGTGAAGTGGTACTTGGAGTTGCAGCCACAGCGCCAGTCTGCTGCAGATACAACAGCGCCAACAGCCCCACCCCGCACAGCGTGGCAAACTGGTTACGCTGGCGCAGGTTGGCATAGGCCACGCCTTCACTCGAGTGGCTCACCCACGGCGCAGCCCACTGCTCTAGCTGCAAATACTGCACCAGCGCCATGCCCACGCTAATGAGCGCCACCACCAGCCATGTAGCAGCCAGCGCGCGCACGCCGTGCTGC
>JANPDG010000137.1:0-7464 GCA_031431335.1 Polaromonas sp.
TATTGGATAGTTTGCTATTAAATTAGTAGTATTTATGGTGTGGAAGTCGTCTGCATCACCCCAGCCGCTTACTGCAATCAGGCTGCATGCTATGGGCTGGCCGCTGTGCTGGGCGGTGAACATGACCCAGTTTTCGGGCATGGTGCTGGCCATAGCCTCGAAGAACGCTGGGGTGAGGTAGGGCGCGTTGCCGTGCTCTAGGTAGGTGCGTTCGTAACAGCGGTAGAAAAACGCCCAGTCGGCTTCGCTGATGGCTTTGCCCTCTGACGTGCGCCAGGTCACGCCAGCGCCAGCCACTTTGCGGCGCTCGGCGCGGATTTTCTTGCGTTTGTCTTGGGCTAGGGTGCTCAGGTAGTGGTCGAAGCTACCGTAGGGCTCGAGTTCGCCAGGCGCAGCAGCGCCATTTGCGTCCAGTTGTGGCGTTTGATTCGTCCAATGAAACTGCACGGTTTGTCTGGCCATTAAATTTGCGTCCACACTGGCGGCGTTGTCCGACGCAGAGGTGAACAGCGCGTGCAGGGACGACAGGCTGTTGGCCTGGCAAAACTCTATCTGTTTGGTGATCAGTTGCGAGTTGAGCTCGGCACTGCTGCTCAGATACCGCGTGCCAGGCACGGGTGTGTAGGGCACGGCGACAGTAGCTTTGGGGTAGTAGGGCAGGCGGTGCTCTTGGTAGGCCCGGGCCCATGCGTGGTCAAAGATGTATTCACCGTAAGAATGGTCTTTAACGTACAGGGGGGCGCTGGCCAAGAGCTGTGTTTCGCTTTCGTTGTACAGGCTGACAAACTGCGCCAGCCAGCCCGTGGCTGGCGCTGCGGAGCCGCTGCTGTGCAGCGCGGCCAGGTATTCGTGGCGCATGAAGGGCGTTGGCGCGTCGCTGCGCCGCAGCAGGGCGTTCCACTGCGCTGCATTCACCTCAAGCGGCGAGGTGTGCACTCGGGTGACATAATTAGGCGAGTGATCAGACGGTTTCATGCACTCTCCCTTCGCTCTGGGTTGGCCTGAGGGCTGCATGCGGTAAATAGCCTTGGGCAATTTCGGCCCGAACGATGGATATAGTTTTCATGTCTTTAAAAATTGGCGCTCTCAAAATCTGTGTGGCGCAGCTTAACTTGACTGTAGGTGATTTGGCTGGCAATGCCGCCAAAATTATCGCAGCGTCTCACACCGCTTACGAACAAGGCGCGCGCCTCGTGCTCACACCCGAGCTGTCAATCTGCGGTTACCCGGCTGAAGACCTGCTGCTGCGCCCTGCGTTTATCCGCGCCTGTGATGATGCCATGGCGCTGGTGGCCCGAGAGCTGGCGGGGTTAAAAGGCTTGCATGTGGTGGTGGGCCACCCGGTGGGCGGCGATCAGCGCACTAAAAGCACGGCCGTGCAGCGGCGCTACAACGCGGCCAGCGTGCTGTGCGAAGGCCGCAAGCTAGAAACCTATGCCAAACGCGAGCTGCCCAACTACCAAGTGTTTGACGAGCGCCGCTATTTCACACCCGGCCAGGGCGTGTGTGTGTTCCAAGTCGAAGGCATCTCAATTGGTTTACTGATTTGCGAAGACGCTTGGTTTGACGAGCCCGGCCAGTTGGCCAAAGAGGCGGGGGCTGAGCTGCTGGCGGTGATTAACGCATCGCCGTTTCATGTGGGCAAAAGCGGCGAGCGCATCGCCCGCATGCGCGAGGGCGCGCTCAAAACGGGCCTGCCGCTGGTGTACGCGCACCATGTGGGCGCGCAAGACGAAGTGGTGTTTGACGGCGCGTCGTTTGTTTTGCGCGCTGACGGCTCGCTGGCAGGCAGCGCGCCCAGTTTTAAAGAAGACTTGTTTTATTGTGATGCATTTAGGAGAAAAAATGAGCACTTTCCCGACGTGGATATTAATAAGTTAGCTATAAATATAATAGCAGCTACGCAACCCGCACGCACCGATGAGGCTGACTTGTGGGACGCGCTGGTGCTCGGCGTGCGCGACTATGTGAACAAAAATGGCTTTCCCAGCACTATTCTTGGCCTGTCGGGCGGCATCGACTCTGCGCTGGTGTTGGCTATCGCGGTCGACGCGCTGGGCGCAGACCGTGTGCGCGCCGTGATGATGCCGTCGCCCTACACGGCTGATATCAGCTGGATCGATGCCCGCGAGATGGCTGCGCGCATGAAGGTGCGCTATGACGAGATATCTATCGTGCCCGAGTTTGAGGCGTTCAAAGCATCGCTAGCTGGTGAGTTCAAAGGCTTGGCCGAGGACACCACAGAAGAAAACATCCAAGCCCGCATTCGCGGCACCATGCTAATGGCGCTGTCCAATAAGTTTGGCTCCATCGTGCTGACTACAGGCAACAAAAGCGAGATGGCCACCGGCTATTGCACGCTGTACGGCGACATGGCGGGCGGCTTTGCGGTGATTAAAGATTTGGCTAAAACCACAGTGTTCAAGCTAGCCTGGTGGCGCAACGCCAACAACCCGTACAACACCTGTGCCAACCCCATTCCCGAGCGCATCATCACCCGCCCACCGAGTGCCGAGCTGCGCGCCGACCAAAAAGACCAAGACAGCCTGCCGCCCTATGAAGTGCTGGACTCCATCCTAGAGCGCTACATGGAAAACGACCAAAGCATCGAAGAGATCATTGCGGCGGGGTTTGACAAAGCCGACGTAGAAAAAGTCACCCGCCTGATCAAAATCAACGAATACAAACGCCGCCAAGCACCCGTGGGCATTCGGGTTACCCACCGCAGCTTTGGTAAGGATTGGCGGTATCCTATTACTTCTAAATTTCGGGCTTAAGTTTTGTATTGGGCTGAGGTTTTTAAAGCGGACTTCCGGACGCAGAGGACGCAAAAGTTACGCAGAAGTTACGCAGAAGTTACGCAGAAGACGCAAAATAAGACAAAGAAAAATTCAAAAAACTGGATACAAATCAAACTCGATTAAATCGAATTAGAGTTAATTGAAGTTAATTCAAACTAAATTATATTCTTTGTATTTTTTTGGTATTCTCTTTTTTGCGTCTTCTGCGTAACTTTTGCGTCCTCTGCGTCCGGAAGTTCATCCCCGTATTCAGTATTGAAAAGAGACTTTTATGAAACAAATCACCGCCATCGTCAAACCTTTCAAACTTGAAGAAGTCCGTGAAGCCCTTGCTGAATGCGGCGTTACCGGCTTGACTGTGACCGAAGTCAAAGGCTTTGGCCGTCAAAAAGGTCACACCGAGCTGTACCGTGGTGCTGAATACGTCGTAGACTTTTTGCCCAAGGTCAAAGTCGAAGTCACAGTTAAATCAGTCGATGTAGACCGCTGCGTAGAGGCCATCGTCAAAGCGGCCCGCACTGGGAAAATCGGTGACGGCAAAATTTTCGTCACCAGCGTTGAGCGCGTCGTGCGTATCCGCACGGGTGAAGAAGACGAAGCTGCTGTCTAAACCGGCAGCTTTTACATACTGGCCAGGCGAGGTTTGGGATTCATGCCCGCCGCCTCAATTAAATGTTCGCACAGCGAGTCGGCCTCGGCTTCCATGCGCACCATGTCCATTTGCCAGTCGCTGACAAAGCCCTCGTTCACCGTGTTACGCATGAACTCGATCAAGGTCTCATAGTAGCCGTTGGTATTGAGCAGGCCGATGGGTTTGTCCAGGTAGCCTAGCTGCTTGAGAGTCCAAATTTCAAACAGTTCTTCAAACGTGCCAATACCGCCGGGCAGGGCGATGAAGGCGTCGGCACGTTCGGCCATCATGGCTTTGCGCTCGTGCATGGTGCTGACGATGTGCAGCTCGGTGCAGTCTTGGTTGGCCCATTCACGGTCAACCAAGCCTTGTGGGATGATGCCCACCACGGTGCCGCCAGCCTCTAGCGTAGCGTGTGCCACGATACCCATGAGGCCGTTTTTACCGCCGCCATACACCAGCTGCCCGCCGTGGCTACCGATCCAGCGGCCCACCTCGGCGGCCACAGAGGCAAAAGCGGGTTGCGCGCCATCGCGCGAGCCGCAGTACACACACAATGAAAAACTGGGTTGGTTTTGGGTAGTAGATATAGACATATGTCAACTATTAGACAGTTTAAGTTGCGCTGGGGCAATGGCACAAATAGACGAGGAACGCTGGGTTGATTGGCCACAGCCAAGGCAACAGTTTAGGGGGCAAAGCGCGTCCACAGCGCAGCTGTCCATACACCAACGCATAAGAGCACGCTTAGCAGCACGGCAGCCGAGCCCATGTCTTTGGCGCGTTTAGACAGGTCGTGCCACTCAGGGCCAATGCGGTCGATAGCTGTTTCGATGCCCGTGTTGAGCAGCTCAGTGATCATCACAATCAACACTACCGCAATCAGCATGGCAACTTCTAGCCAACTGCTACCGACAAAGAAAGCCGCAGGCAGCAAAATCAAACTGGCAATGGCCTCTTGGCGAAATGCGGTTTCGCCCCAGCCCGCGCGCAGGCCCTGAAGTGAATAACCGGTAGCGTGGATGATCCGGTTTAATCCTGTGCGCGATTTTTGCGCGTTGGGTGGCTCGCTGGGAACAGGAGCGTGTTGGGGCATGGGCTGATTCATGCGCACATTGTCGCTGATAGCCGCGGCGCTAGCCTTCGTGGGCGCTTATTTGCTCATGGGCGCATGGTTGATCAAGCGCGTGCCTGCCAAGGCATCGTGCACAAACTGGCGCTGCGCGTGCAGGCGGGTGAGCAGGGCATAAAAAATAATCCAACCGCAGGTGATCAAAGTCACCTCTGGGCCGCTGAGCTTGAACGGAGCCATGAGCGCCAAAGGCGGCAAAAACCACAGCCAACTCAGCAGGTAGCGCGCCAAAGCCCGGCTTTGGCTGACGGCTTGCCCGTCAGTGGTGACAATGCGGATGTGCCAAGTTTTCATGGCAAGCGTTTGGCCACGGTGCCAGAACCATACAAAATAGACGCCAAGCACCACAAATAAAAACGCTTGCAGCAAAGTATGGCGAGCGTCCATCGCGTTGCGCATTTGCCCCAGGGTGCTGAACAGCCAAGCGGCGATAAACACCACGGCAAACAGCAGCATGCCTTCATAAAGCCAACTGGCCATGCGCTTGCGCAAGCCGGTGAATGCGAGGGGCGCTACTGCGCTGGGCGGGGTGTTCGCTGTGGGTTGCATAGTGAAGATTATGGTCTGCGTGAAGACCGCGTGCCGTAGCGCTGCTGGCGCATCACTGACGTGTCTCTGCTCCAGCGGGTGTGGCTAGGGATAGGTTGGACTTTTGCGGCATCAGGCTATTGTTTTTTTGCAGATGTGGGGCAATGCTGATTTTAGAAGCGGGTGCTTTGACGGCCTCAGATTGGTTGGCCAGCGCTTTGGCGGTGCCAAATTTAGGCGGAAGTGAGCTTTTCAGGGGGTCGGCTGGCCGCAGTGCCACTGCAGGGCCTGCGGCGGGCTTGGGCGAGCTGGCAGCCAGTTTGCTTTTTTCTTCAGGACTGAGGAGTTGGTAGGCCTGCCATTGCACGTTGCGTTGCTCGGCAGTCAAGCCATTGGTGAGTGCTTGGTTTTGGGCAAAGTTCTGGCGCGCAGCTGCGCGCTGCTGTGGGCTCAGTGCGGCCCAGTCGGCCATGCGGGTGTGCAGCTTGGCTTGCTCTGGCGCGGGCAGGCTGGCGTAGTTTTTCGACACCTCGAGCCATTTGTTTTTGCGCTCGGTGCTGATGTTGGGCCACTGAGCAGCCAGTGGTGCAAGGGCTGTTTGCTGTGCTGGGCTTAGGTCTTTCCAAGCGGGCAGAGTCGATTGGGGGCTCGCGCTAGGAGCGGATGCAGCTTTAGGTGCACCATTGACCTGCGCGTGCGCTAGGGCTGATACGCTGGCGCCGACCATCACCCAAGCCAGTGCGAGGGCTTTGATGGAGACGGATAGGGCGTTAGATTGCATGGAAAATAGGGCTGTTGCAGGGGCTGACAATGTTCAATTTAAGGGCTGGGAGGGCCAAATTTCAAGAATTGGGCAAATCCCGCATCGGTATGTGCATCAGGCGGTAGATCGTCGGTCAATAGTTGCACATCGATATCAGCGATTTCACGCACATTATCGTTGTCGGTCATCACGCTGACAAATACCAAGCCCGCCGCCAAGGCCAAAAGCGGCAGAGCAGAGGCAATGCGATTGAACAGGTTGAAGCGGTCATCAAAAGGACCGCCGCCCAGTACGGCGGCACCGCCCGACATAGAAATGGCGTGGGCTGATTGGGTCTGTAGCTTCGGGACGCGGGCGATAGCTTGTAATCGCGCCACGCGCAGGCGCTCAGAAATATCGTGCGGCAGCGGCTGCTCGTTCAGCCCGGCAGCGATTTTTAGGCCAAAGCGGTCGGCGAGAACCTCTTGGTGTGGTGCATTGGCGTGTGTCATATTATTAATCCCTTGGCTTTGAGTGCTTTGCTAAGCGCTTGGACTGCTCTAGAACAGTGCGTTTTGACGCTGCCCTCTGAGCACCCCATGGCGGCAGCCGTTTCGGCCACGTCCATCTCCTCCCAGTAACGCATCAGGAAGGCTTCTCGTTGACGTGTGGGCAACTGCTGCACCTGCGCATCAATTTCACGCAAGGTCTGTGCCCGCTCGGTGCTGGTTTGGGCGCTTTCCGTGCCTTCGGAGTGGTCCAGCGCCTCTAAAGTTGCCAATAAATCAAAATCTCCGTCTTCTCCGGCCACCTCAAAGTCGCTCATGTTGGAGAAAATCGCGTTGCGCGTCTTTTTGCGCCTGAAAAAGTCCAGCGTTGTGTTAGACAAAATACGGTGAAATAGCATCGGCAACTCAGCGGCAGGCTTCTCAGAATAGGCCTCGCAAAGCTTGATCATGCTGTCTTGCACGATGTCCAAGGCGGCTTCTTCATCGCGTACGTGGTAGACCGAGCGTTTGAAGGCACGTTTTTCAATGCTTTTCAAAAAGTCGGAGAGTTCTTGCTCGGTGGCCAAAGGAGTTGCTTGTCTGGTTGTAGGGGTTTAAAGCGCTGTCATGTGCCTGCCCTGTAATGGGCAAATTATGGCATTGCGGGGGGTGTTTTCGGCTTTTTAACGCAGTTTTCGCATACTCACAGGTAAAATTGCTTTGCTGCAGTGCGATAATACGTGCTTGCTAGTTATGCCAGCAAACGGGTTCTGATTCGCGTCGCAGTAGCGTTGCCATAGTCAGAGCGCTTAAATCCCGCAACGGCTTCGCAAGAGCGCGTGAGGGGTAACACTCAAGTTTCGTTAGAGAAGCTTTGAAAGGTTGAACATGGAAATCTCTAAGGCTGAAATCGCCTCTGTCGCTACGACCCCTACATCGAATACTGCCGCAGCTGCTGGCCAATTGCCCGAGCTGCGCGGCGCTGAAGTTCTCGTTAAAACACTGCAAGCTGAAGGCGTCAAATTCGTTTGGGGCTATCCCGGCGGTGCTGTGTTGCACATCTACGACGCTTTTTATAAACAAGACACCATGCAGCACATTTTGGTGCGCCATGAGCAGGCTGCGGTACACGCGGCTGATGG
>JANPDG010000138.1:0-16080 GCA_031431335.1 Polaromonas sp.
GTGTCCGCCCCAGCCCCTGCCAAGCTGGCTAAGCTGACCATCGGCGTGCAAGCCACCAAGCCAGATGAGACCCGCGCTGCGTGGTTGCCGCTGGTGCAAGACATTGGCAAAAAGCACAGCCTGACCGCCGAGCTGGTGACCGCTAGCCAGACTGACACCGTCAACCTGCTGCGCGATGGCAAGGTTGACATGGTGTGGCTGTCTAGCAATGTAGCGATTGACGCCGTGGTCGACGCAGGCGCACAGGCTTTTGCGCTGTACTACAACGTCAACGGCACTAACGGCTACAAAGGCGTCGTCGTCACCCGTGCCGACAGCGGCATCACCACGCTAGACCAAGCCCTCACACCCGGTAAATACAGCTACGCCACCGGCGCCAAAACCTCCACCTCAGGCTATGTGCTGCCGCAGCACTTTTTGTTCAATGCGCGTAACACCACACCTGAAAAATTGTTCAAAAATGTCATCACAGGCGGCCACTTTCCTAACTTGGATGCATTGTGGGCCAAGCAAGTCGACGTAGCTGTCAACAACAGCACTGACCTGGCCGTTTTCCAAGGGCGCACCCCCGGTGCCAAAGAGGGCATTCGCGTGCTGTGGGAGTCGCCGCTGGTGCCCAACGACGTGTTGATGGTGCGCAAGGATGCGCCAGAGTCGGTCAAGGCGGCGGTAAAAGACATTTTCCTGAGTTACGGCAAAAACTCTGCCCTGGAGAAAGAGCTGCTCAAAAAAGCCAGCGGCATCGACTATTTTGTGTCTACCACCAACCAGTTGCTAGAGCCCGTGTCTGAGTTTAAATTTGCCACAGAGCGCGCTGGTGTGCAGGCCAACGCTACGCTGGCGGCTGAAGATAAGGCCAAACAACTAGCCCGCATAGACCAGCGCGCAGCTACGTTTAAAGCTGCGCTTGAATAAATGCTATATATTAAATAGCGTACTATTGAGCATGGGCGTCGGAAAAATACTCTTTTTTCTTGGAAAAGCCTATATTTTAATATAGCCTGAGAAGATTGCATGTTGTAGTGCAATACCCCTTGTCCAGCCCACACACCGTTCAACTGGCTAAAATTAAATTTTTGCAATTTAAACAATGTTGATACAACTAACTTACGCCAGCCGCACTTCCAAAACATTAACGCAAGCCGATTTGCTGTCGATTTTGGCGGCCTCCAAACGCAACAACGCACGTGTCGGCGTAACTGGTGCGCTGTGCATGACCAATGGGATTTTTTTGCAGCAGTTGGAGGGCGACCGCACTGAGGTAAGCTTGCTATACCACCGCATTTTGCTGGACCCGCGCCATAGAGACCCTGCGATTTTGGACTTCACTGAGATTGCATCGCGTAAATTTACCCAGTGGTCCATGGGCTCGCTCGCAAGCCTTGAATCGAATCGCATGATTTACCTTAAATACTCGCGCTCAGCCAGTTTTGACCCCTACACCATGAGTCCAACCACACTGCGTGCTTTTTTTGATGAAATCATGCACAACGGTGCTTGGGTGGGCAACTCTTAGCCCAAAGGCTATGCGGTGCAATGAGCAAACGCACGTCACCCAACGCTGTCCAAGATGGTAACGACCTTAGCCAATTGGCCAGCATCGTGCAGGACAAACGCAACGGCAAACGGTCAGGCGCCAAAAAAGGTCGGCGCAACCGGCACTACGAAAAGCAGTTGATTCGCAGCGCCATTAGTTCGGGTGTGTTGAATGCTCGAATATTACAGTCGGATGTTCAGCTGGACCTACCGCCCCAACTGGCTGAAGAACTCTAAACTACCTTAAATTGACGTGTGCGCAGCTCATGCGTAGCGCTTATTGCGAAGGTTGTTCTTCATCTCTTTGAGCAGCGGCTGCAACTTCACACTGCCAATACGCAGCGCCACGGTGGTGGCTAGAACGTCGATGATTAAAAGGTGCAACAGGCGCGACACCATGGGGCTGTAGCGGTCGTAGCCTTCGGGATGATCGGCGCTCAGGTGGATATGGCCTGCGCTTGCCAGTGGCGATCCACTGGCGGTCAGCACGATGGTGGTGGCACCGTTTTTGCGGGCAATGTCGCAGGCGTCCATCAGGTCGCGCGTGCGGCCTGAGTTGCTGATCACCACCACGCTGTCGCCGGGGCCGAGTGTGGATGCGCTCATCACCTGCATATGGCCGTCGCTGTAGGCGATAGACGTTACCCCCAGGCGAAAGAACTTGTGCTGCGCATCTTGTGCCACGATGCCAGAGTTGCCCACGCCAAAAAACTCAATCCGGCCGCGCTTGTTGTAAGTGTCGGTTAGCGCTTCGGCGGCTCTTTCTATGGCAAAGCTAGACGCATCGTTGCGGTATTTCAAAAATGCCGCCACGGTGTTGTCTATGACCTTGACCAGTATGTCGCCCACTTTATCGTCCACGTCTACACTGCGGTGAATAAACGGCACACCCTCGCTCACGCTGCCTGCCAGCTTGAGCTTAAAGTCGCTCAGGCCGTCATAGCCCATGCTGCGGCAAAAGCGTACCACCGTAGGCTTGCTCACATGTGCGCGGTCAGACAGCTCGCTCACAGGCAGGTTGGCAAAGGCGCGCGGGTCTGCCAGCACGAGCTTGCCTACGCGCTGCTCTGCAGGGGCGAGCGAGGACAAAGAGGCTTTGATACGGTCTAACATGGGAGAACTTTCGGTTGTGTGACAGGTACGTAATTAACGGGTTTCTTCTTCCCAAGCGTAGCCATCACGCGCAATCATCGCGCTGGCTGCACTGGGACCCCAAGTGCCTGCAGCGTAGCCTCGCGGGGCTACGGTGTCGTTTTTCCAGTAGTCCAAAATAGGCTCGACCCAGCGCCAAGCGGCTTCTTGCTCGTCGCTGCGCACAAACAGGTTTAGTCGCCCGTCAATCACATCAAGCAGCAAGCGCTCGTACGCTCCCACCCGCTCTGTGCCAAAGCGTGCGTCAAAGTCCAGGTTCAGCTGCGCGCTGGACAGTGTGTTGGTGTCGCGGCGGTTGGCTTGGCCTTGGGCCATCAGGTGCAGCTCCAGGCCGTCTTTGGGCTGCAGATGGATGACCAGCTTGTTGGCAGCGCCCGAGGGCGTTTTAAATATCGAGTGCGGCATCTCGCGAAAGTTAACCACGATATGCGCCTCGCGCCCCGCCATGCGCTTGCCAGTGCGGATATAAAACGGCACACCCGCCCAGCGCCAAGTGGCGATCTCGGCGCGGATAGCGGCATAGGTTTCGGTTTGGCTCTCTGAGTTGACGCCTGGCTCGTTCAAATAGCCGGGCACGGCTACACCAGCTATGTTGCCTGCCGTGTACTGGCCGCGTACGGTGTGCTGGGCTAGGCTTTGCGGGGTCCAGCGAGTCAGGGCGCGCAGCACTTTGAGCTTTTCATCACGAATGGCGTCGGCATGCGAGTTAATTGGCGGCTCCATGGCAATGGCGCACAGCAGTTGCAGCGCGTGGTTTTGAATCATGTCGCGCGTGGCGCCTATACCGTCGTAGTAGCCACCGCGCTTTTCAACACCCAAATCCTCGGCGATGGTGATTTGAATATTGGCAATATACTCGCGCCGCCACACCGGCTCAAAAAGTGCGTTGCCAAAGCGCAGGGCCAGCAGGTTTTGCACTGACGGCTTGCCCAAATAATGGTCAATACGAAAGACCTGGCGCTCGCTAAAGTGCTTGAGCACGGTCTGGTTGATCAGGCGGTTGCTGGCCAAGTCGAAGCCCAGCGGCTTTTCCAGCACCACGCGGGTGGTGGCGGTGTTCAGGCCCGCTGCGCCCAGCTGCTCACACACTTGGGTGAACAGATTGGGCGATGTAGCTAGGTAAATCACGGTGGTGTCGGCAGGGCGCTCAGCCAAGCGGCCGCTAAGCAGCGCATACGACTCGGTTTTGGACAAATCCATGCGCTGGTAGAAGAGCATGGCCGCAAAATGCTCAAACTCCTGGGCACTGGGCCGTTTGGCCAGTTCGACCTGGTCAAACCGCGTGCGGATCAGCTCGCGGTATTGGGCATCGGTCATCTCGTCGCGCGCAGCACCAATAATGCGCCCACCCTCAGGCAATGTGCCGTGGCGAAACGCCTGAAACAACGCGGGCAGTAGCTTGCGCCAGCTCAAATCGCCCGTACCACCAAATAAAACAAGATTAAAGCTCATAAGAAGATGTGATTTAGTTACCGTAATGTAACTCAATTCCGTAACTTATGGCAAGTGGTCAAACTATATCAAAACTACTAAATTCCGTTGTAAATCTAGTAATTACCCTGTAATAGTGAGCATTTGAAACAATGTACATTTTGAATCTTCGTAACTTAATTTCTATTAATCATGCGTACAAGTCGTTTAATTTATAGCCTGCTAATTGGTGCTGCGGTGTCCTCATCCGCCTTTGCCCAGCAAAGCGTCAATATTATTTGCTCTGTGCAAGCTGAGCAGTGCAATATGGTGCAAACTGTGTTTTCGCGCATCACGGGCATCAAAGTGAATTTGGTGCATAAAAGCTCGGGCGAGGCGATGGCCCAGCTCAATGCTGAAAAAGCCAATCCCAAGACAGATGTTTGGTATGGCGGCACAGGTGACCCGCATATGCAGGCCGCAGAGCTGGGCCTGACGATGCAATACAAGTCTGCTTCACTGCCTCAACTGTACGACTGGGCGCAAAAGCAGGCAGCGCAAAGTGGCTACAAAACGGTAGGCACCTACTCCGGTCCACTGGGCTTTAGCTACAACACTGAAGGCTTGGCCAAGAAAAAGCTGCAGCCGCCTACCTGCTGGGCTGACTTGCTCGATCCTAAATGGAAGGGTGAAATTCAAGCTCCCAACCCCAATACTTCAGGCACTGCGTATGTACAAATCGCCACATTAGTGCAGCTGATGGGCGAAGAAAAGGCGTTTACCTACCTTAAAGCGCTGCACAAAAATATCAGCCAATACACCCGCTCTGGCGCAGGACCTGTGAAGAACGCTGCACGCGGCGAAAATTTGGTGGGCGTAGCCTTTGCCCACGAGGCTGCAGTTGAGTTTGCCAATGGCTTTCCAGTGGTGGCAAGCTCGCCTTGCGAGGGCACGGGTGCTGAGATCGGCTCGATGAGCCTGATCAAAGGTGCACGCAACTTGGAGGCTGCAACAAAGTTCTACGAATGGGCACTTACCCCAGCGGCCCAAGAGCTGGCTGTGGCGAGCAAACAGTTTCAGCTACCTAGCAATAAATCTAGCAAGCTGGACCCGCGCATGCCAGACTTCAAAAAAGTCAAAATGATTGACTACGATTATGCGAAATATGGTTCATCAGCGGAGCGCAAGCGCCTGATTGAACGCTGGGAAAAAGAGGTCAACGGCCAACCGCGTTAAGCGTTGAGCAACAGGGTATTTGTATTTTTTATTTTTAAAGGAATCCTCATGAAAAAACTTTTTTGTTTATCTTTGCTCGCTGCAGCATGCGGTGTGGCCCAAGCGCAAACCGTGAACATCATTTGTTCGGTGCAAGCCGAGTGGTGCAACATGATTGGTACGGTGTATGCCAAAACGACGGGTGCCAAGGTCAATGTGAGCATGAAGGGCTCGGGCGAGGCGTTGGCGCAAATCATCGCCGAAAAAGACAATCCAAAAACTGATATTTGGTTTGGCGGCACGGGTGACCCACACTTGGCGGCAGCAGAGCAGGGACTGACCTTGGAATACAAGTCACCTTCGATGGGGCAATTGCACAGCTGGGCACAAGAACAGGCTAAGCAGTCTCAATTCAAAACGGTAGGCATCTATTCAGGCCCCTTGGGCTTTGGCTACAACACCGAGTTGCTGGCTAAGAAAAAGCTGCCAGCCCCCAAAGCATGGAGCGATCTGGTCAAGCCTGAGTACAAAGGTGAAATTCAGGTGGCCAACCCAGCATCTAGCGGCACCGCCTACACCATGGTGGCCACACTGGTGCAGCTGATGGGCGAAGACAAAGCCTTTGAGTACATGAAGCAGCTGCATAAAAATATCAGCCAGTACACCCGCTCGGGCACAGGCCCCATCAAATCGGCTGCACGCGGCGAAACCGCAGTGTCGATTAGCTTTGTGCACGATGGTGTGGGCGAGAAGATGGCAGGCTTTCCATTAGAAACCGCTACGCCTACCGATGGTACGGGCGCTGAAATTGGCTCGATGAGCATTATCAAAGGCACGCGCAATTTAGAAGCCGCCAAAAAGTTCTACGAGTGGGCGCTAACACCCGGTGCGCAAGAGATGGCGGTTGCGGCCAAGCAGTTTCAGGTGCCGTCTAACAAGTCTGCCAAAAACGATGCGCGCATTCCTGATTTCAAGAAGATCAAGTTCATCAACTATGACTACGCAAAATACGGCGCAAGCGCTGAGCGTCGCCGTTTGATTGCCAAGTGGGAAAAAGACGTTAACTCGCTGCCACGTTAATCGCGCTCTCAAAACATGCGCTGCGCACCAGTGGCGCAGCGCATTGTTTTTGAAGCCTGCCCGATTGCCATTATTTTTTGCGCCGCACCGCTACTATGAACTCTAATATTACTGACTCCAGCGCCCAGCCTAACCGCGCCATCTTTGTGTGGCTCGTCATCGGTCTGCTGGCCTATCTGGCTTTGCCTTGGTATGCCATTCAAGACACCAACGGATTGCTGGAGATTCCCAAAGTATTTAACAGCGCCGATGCTGGCAACGGCCTGATGCAGGCGCTCACACACGGCAAGCCCTGGCTGTGGTTGGGCTTGGCAGGGCTGCTGCTGGCGGGCACTGCTGCACTGATGGTGCCCACACGCAAGCAAGGCGCGGTGCTGATGGCAGGTGGCGCGCTGGGCTTGCTGGGCTTGTTGGTCTCAGCTTTCAGTATTGGCGCGAAGGGCTGGTCGTTCGCTTGGATGAACGCCAGCTTTGGCGAGCTGGCAATCAACCAGTTTGGTATTGGCTGGGGCGCCGTGGTGGCCTTGGTCGCACTGCTGGTGCTGATGGCTTTTGGCGCGGCGCGGCGCGGGTACTTTAAAGGTGACTTGTTTATTGCCGCTGCCGTGTTTGGCTGCGCTGCGCTGTTAGCGCTGTTTATTATGTTTCCAGTGCTCAAAGTGCTCAGCACGGCGTTTTTTGCACAAGCCGACGACGGCACCAGCAGCTTTGCACCCATGTCGATGTGGACGCGTATTGCCAGTGAGCGCAACTTTGGCTTGGGCTGTGTGGTGGGCGGTCAGCGCTGCGGTGTGGCTTGGAACACGCTGTTTTTAGGCTTGATGACGGCCACCTCTACAGTGGTGCTTGGCACCTTGATGGCCCTGATGGCCGAGCGCGCAAGCAAGCGCTACACCAAGCCACTGAACATCTTGGCTATGCTGCCGATCATTACGCCGCCCTTTGTAGTGGGCCTAGGTTTGATACTGCTGTTTGGCCGCGCAGGCGTGGTCAACCAACTTTTAGAATGGGGCTTTGGTATTGAGCCTACACGCTGGTTCTACGGCTGGTTTGGTGTGTGGGTGGCACAAACTTTTGCTTTCACACCGATTGCTTTTATGATCATGCGCGGCGTGGTGCAAGGCATTTCGCCCAGCTTAGAAGAGGCTGCGCAAACCTTGCGCGCCGATCCGCACCGCACTTTCATGACCGTTACGCTGCCCTTGCTCAAGCCGGGCTTGGCGAATGCGTTTTTGGTGGGCTTTATAGAGAGCATGGCTGACTTTGGCAATCCGATTGTGGTGGGTGGTCAGTTCAGCGTGTTGTCCACCGAGATCTTTTTTGCCATCGTGGGCGCTCAGTACGACCAAGGCCGCGCGGCTTCGCTGGCGTGGATATTAACGGGCTTTGCCTTGGCGGTGTTTGCCATTCAGCGCGGCCTGCTGGGCAAACAAAACTTCACCACTGTCAGCGGCAAAGGCGACTCGGGCATTGCCATGCCGCTGCCGCCCAGCATCAAACGCATTGTGTACAGCTTTGCACTGCCTTGGATGGCCTTCACGGTGGTGGTGTATGCCTTTGCATTTGCAGGCGGCTTTGTGCAGACCTGGGGCCGCGATTACACGCTCACACTGGTGCATTTCAAAAGCGCATTTGGTTTAGAGATGGGGCAATTTGGCTTGGTTTGGGCAGGTACCGCTTGGAATTCGCTGTGGACAACACTCAAGCTAGCCGCTATTTCTGCGCCGCTCACGGCCACAGTGGGCTTAATGATTGCGTATCTGCTGGCGCGCACTGAGTTCAAAGGCCAAAGTGCGTTTGAGTTTTCTGCATTGCTGGCTTTTGCGATTCCTGGCACGGTGCTGGGTGTGAGCTATATTTTGGCATTCAACGTACCGCCTATCGAGCTCACAGGTACCGCACTGGTGATTGTGCTGTGCTTTATGTTTCGCAACTTGCCTGTGGGCGTGCGTGCGGGCACGGCGGCTTTCAAGCAGCTGGACAAATCTCTGGACGAGGCCTCTATGATGCTGCGCGCCAGCTCAGTACAAACCTTGCGCCATGTGGTGCTGCCGCTGCTCAAGCCCGCGCTGGTGGCAGCGCTGGTGTATAGCTTTGTGCGCGCCATCACGACCGTGAGCGCTGTGATCTTTTTGGTCACTGCCGAGAACGAATTGGCCACCACCTACATCATTGGCCGCGTGGGCAATGGCGACTATGGGGTGGCGCTGGCGTATTGCACGGTGCTCATCTTGCTCATGTCCGTTGCCACAGGCTTGATCCAGTTGCTCGTGGGTGAGCGCAAGCTTGGCAGGCGCAAGGCGGGCGCTGCTACGCCCCCAGTGGCTGCACACTAATTTTTATCCATTATTTATCTCTACTGCGCTGCACACTGTGCTGCGCTACGAAGGAAACCTCATGAACCACGGCGTTGAATTTAAAAATATCACCAAGCGTTACGGCACCGATACCTCCAGCCCCATGGCGGTCAAGGGCATTACGTTTGAAATCAAAAAAGGCTCGCTCACCACTATTTTGGGCCCCTCAGGCTGCGGCAAAACCACCACGCTGCGCATGATTGCAGGGCTAGAGTCGCCGACCAGCGGCCAGATCATCATGGACGGTCAAGACGTGACCACGCTGGGCCCTGCGCAGCGCAATGTCAGCATGATGTTTCAAAGCTATGCGCTGTTTCCGCATATGAACGTGATTGACAACGTGATGTATGGCCTAAAAATGAGCAATGTGCCCAAAGCACTGGCCCACCAGCGCGCTGTTGATGCGCTGAAAAACGTAGGTTTAGTGGGCTTTAACGAGCGCTTGCCCAGCGAGCTGTCGGGTGGCCAGCAGCAGCGCGTGGCGCTGGCGCGCGCACTGGTGCTAGAGCCTGGTGTGCTGCTGTTTGACGAACCACTGAGCAACCTAGACGCCCGCCTGCGCCGCGAAATGCGCGAAGAAATCCGCACCCTGCAGCAGCGCCTGGGCCTGACCGTGGCCTACGTCACGCACGACCAGAGCGAAGCCCTGGCCGTGAGCGACCAAATCATTGTGATGGACCATGGCATCATCGCCCAGCGCGGCACCCCCAGAGAGCTGTACGAATACCCCACCTCTGAATTTGTAGCTGGCTTCATGGGCGAGGCCATGCTGTTCCCGGGCACGGCGCAGCCTGATGGCCGTGTGCAAATGGGTCCTTTGACCATCAAGCCCAAGCAAGTCGTCAAATCCGGCAGTGTGAAGGTGGCTGTGCGCCCCGAGGCGTGGCACATTCATGCTGCTGATAGCGCCATCGCATCGGGCCAAGGCATGGCAGCCAAGTTGACCAAGTCAGCCTATTTGGGCAGCTTTTATGAGTACAACTTTGAAACCGTGCTGGGTTCGATCTTTGTCGTATCACCTGATTTGGTGAACGTGCTGTCAGTAGGCAGCAATGTGGGCTTGAGCCTGGCAGACCACGGCGTGTCAGTTGTTGCTGCGTCGTAACCTAAGGCGCCTGAGTCCGTTAGATAATACGCAGTATGAACCAACTAGACACACTCAAAACGTTGACCACTGTGGTGGCTGACACAGGCGACTTCAAGCAACTCGCCCAATTCAAACCGCAAGACGCCACCACCAACCCGTCGCTGATTTTAAAAGCTGTGCAAAAGCCTGAATACGCACCGCTGGTCAAAGAAGTGGTGGCTGCGCACAAGTCAGCAGCCCTGGACGAGCAATTAGACCGTTTGGTCGTGCGCTTTGGCACCGAGATTATCAAAGTGGTGCCTGGCCGCGTGTCGATGGAAGTGGATGCCCGCCTGTCGTTTGATGCTGCAGCCAACGTGGTGCGCGCCAAACGCTTGATTGCCATGGCCGCTGCCGAGGGCATACCGCAAGAGCGTATTTTGATCAAGCTGGCCTCCACATGGGAGGGCATTCAAGCCGCCGCTGAGCTAGAAAAACAAGGCATTGCCTGCAACCTGACACTGCTGTTTGGCTTTTGCCAAGCGGTAGCCTGCGGCGCAGCCAGGGTGCAGCTCATCAGCCCATTTGTGGGCCGTATTTACGACTGGTACAAAAAAACGGCTGGCGCAGCGTGGGACGAAGCCGCCATGGCCGGTGCCAACGACCCAGGTGTCAAGTCGGTCACCCACATTTATAACTACTACAAAAAGCGCGGCATTGCCACCGAAGTGATGGGTGCGAGCTTTCGCAACGCAGGCCAAATCACTGCACTGGCAGGCTGCGACCTGCTGACCATCAGCCCCGAGCTGCTGGCTCAGCTGGCCGCCAGCGACGCCCCATTGGCTGCAGCCCTCGACGTGGGCGCTGCCAAGGCGATGGACATTGCTGCGGTCAGCTACAACGAGGCTGCTTTTCGATTGGCACTCAACCAAGACGCTATGGCCACCGAAAAGCTGGCTGAAGGTATTCGCGGTTTTGTGACCGACGCGCTCAAGCTCGACCAGCTACTGCTAGCCGCGTAAATATTAAATTTCAGGGAGTTAGCGATGCCGCGTTGCGACCAAACTGCTGCGTGGGCGCAGCTGCACACTCAGTATACCGCGCAGGGCGCGCAGTTTGACGCCCGCGAGGCGCTGGCCAGCGACCTACAGCGCGTGGCCAAACTGTCGCAAGCCGCGCCGCATATGTTTGCCGATCTGTCTAAAAACTTGATCGACGACGCTACGCAAGCCCTGCTGATGCAGCTGGCGCGCGACTGCGGCGTAGAGGCGCAGCGCGACGCGATGCTGCGCGGCGAGGCCATCAACACCACCGAGCAGCGTGCTGTGCTGCACACATTTTTGCGCAAAAATTCGAACTTTTCCGACGTGAATATTAATAAGTTTGCTATTAAAAGCGTAGTGCCTGTAGATCAACTCAAAGCCGTGCAGCCCGTGCTCACCGCCATGCTGGCTTACGCAGAGCAGGTGCGCGCAGACCAGGCAATTACGGATGTCGTCAACATTGGCATCGGCGGCTCAGACCTGGGCCCGCAGATGGCCGTGCTGGCACTGCAGGGCTTTGCCACCACCGGCAAGCGATTTCACTTTGTCTCCAATGTGGACGGCCACGAGATGGCGCAAACGCTCAAAGGACTCCATCACAACAGCACGCTGTTTCTCATCGCTTCCAAAACTTTCACCACGATTGAGACCATGACCAACGCGGCCAGCGCCAAGGCGTGGTTCATGCAGCAGGGCGGCACTGACACAGCGCGCCATTTTGCCGCGCTCACCACCAACGTGGCTGCTGCCAATGCGTTTGGTATTCAAACCACCTTTGGCTTTTGGGACTGGGTGGGCGGGCGCTACAGCCTGTGGTCGGCCATTGGCCTGCCGCTAGCCATTGCCATTGGTGCAGACGGGTTTAAGCAGTTTTTAAGCGGTGCTGCTGCCATGGACGCGCACTTTGCCACCGCCCCACTCGAGAGCAACCTGCCCGTGCGCCTGGGTCTGCTCGACGTGTGGTACCGCAACTTTCACGGCTTTACCTCGCGTTGCGTCGCACCCTACCACGCCTTTTTAAGCCGCCTGCCAGCCTACTTGCAGCAGCTAGAGATGGAAAGCAACGGCAAGCGGGTGGACAAAGACGGCAAGACGCTGAGCTACAGCACGTCCCCCGTGGTGTGGGGCGAGCCGGGCACCAACGGGCAGCACGCGTTTTTTCAAATGCTGCACCAAGGCACTGACGTGATTCCGATGGAGTTTATTGCCGTTAAAACACCCTCGCACAGCCTTGCCACCCACCACGAGTTGCTGTTAGCCAACGCGCTGGCGCAAGCCCAGGCATTTTTGGTCGGCAAGAGTGACGCTGGTGGCCACAAGCACTTTCCAGGCAACCGCCCCAGCACGTTTTTCGTGCTTGACGCGCTGACGCCAGCGAGTTTTGGCGCGTTGATCGCACTGTACGAACACCGCGTGTTTGTTAGCGGCGCGGTGTGGGGCATCAACAGCTTTGACCAGTTTGGTGTCGAGCTGGGCAAGGTGCTGGCCAAAGACATTGAGGCGCGCTGGGCGTCGGGCAATGTGAGCGGCTTGGATGCATCAACCACCGCGCTGCTGCAGCGTTTGCGTTAAAGGACACTAAGCATGGCGCGTTTGAATGTGGTGTTTGACTTTGGTGCAGTGCTGTTTACCTGGCAGCCCAACGTGCTGGTGCGTGAGTATTTTCCAGACCATGCCGCAACTGACGAGGCTGCCACGCTACTTGCCAAAAGCCTGTTTAGCCACCCCGATTGGCAGGCTTTTGACGCAGGCACCGTGTCAATGCACGCCACCATCGAGCGCGCCCAGCAGCGCACAGACTTGCCTATTTGTCAGCTGCGCAATTTAGTCAACGACATCGGCACGCGTTTAGCGCCGATTGACAGCTCAGTCCAGGTATTGCGCAGCTTGCACCAGCGGCGCGCTGCAGGCGAAGACTTGAAGCTGTATTTTTTGTCCAACATGCCGGAGCCTTATGCCCGCACGCTAGAGGCAAAGCACGAATTTATAAGCTGGTTTGACGACGGCATATTTTCGGGTGACGTGAAGCTCATCAAACCTGATGCGGCTATTTACGCGATGGCAAACAAGCGATTCGGTCTGCAGGGCCGCACGGTGTTTATCGACGATTTGCAGGCCAACATTGAGGCCAGCCAAGCGCATGGATGGCACGGTGTGCACCTAGCGCAGCCGCATATGCTGTCTGATCTTTTGGTAACAAAATTAACATGATTATCCCGGCGCAGCCAGCTTCTTGCCTTTGACCGCCCCAGTATCCGTATCAAACTCCACCGACCGCGCCTGCCCATTAGCGCCCGGAAAGCCGTCGAACACGCTGCGAATCAGGTAGGGCATGGTGACAGTGAGGGTGGCGTTGCCGCCGTTGCTTGCCGCGGAGGCAGTGTGTTACTTGAACTCATGCAGTTAAATTTTCATCCGCTTTAAAATTTTTAAATACACGTCGAAATAGACCCTAATTTCAATTAGGAACAATTTTTCGTGCAAAATATGATTTAATTTGCTTATGTTGCATCGATATCGCTTTTCTAACTTATATTCGTTTCGTGAATCCGCTGAGGTGGATTTGCGCCTTGGCCTGCGTGAAGCGCAGTCTGATTGGTGGGCGAAGGATGCTGATGAACAACGGGTGGGTAAGGTAGTGGCGGTCATTGGGCCTAATGGCAGTGGCAAAACGTCTTTGCTTAATGCATTAGTGTTTTTGCATTGGTTTATGTTGGCATCCTTTGCCACCAACAAGCCTGGCGAAACCTTGCCGTTTGCAGCGCACGCGCTAGCTACAAATGAGCCCTCAGAGCTTGAGGTGGAATTTATTGCGAACGTGGACGGCGAACAAAAGCTGTGGAAATATGCGCTTCGCCTCACACCGCAAATGGTGCTTAGTGAGACGCTGTATGTGCGGCGCAAGCGCTGGGTCAACGTGTTTGAGAGGATCTGGAATGAGGAAGCTGCAAGCTACGATGTAAAGGGCTTAGAGTTTGCCACTTTGCCTAAAACAACGATTAACGATCGAAGGGATGCATCACTAATTTCGATTGGTATCCAGCATGGACTGCCGATTGCCAAAGGGTTTGCGCAGCTACCGTTTCTATCTAACATCGTGGCGTTCGGCAAGGAGTGGACTGACTTGACTCAGCTTCAAAGAGCTACTGCATTTTTCTTCGATAATCCTGAGCACCAGCAGACTTTAAACAACTTGCTTCGAGCGTGGGATTTGGGTTTATCAGAAGTTGAGCTGCGCGAATTCAACGAACCCGATGAAGAAGGCAATTTGAAACCCAAGAGGCTTGCCGTGGGTATTCATACCGGACGCGACGAGAAGCGCTACCAGCTTGCCTTCGTTCGCGAATCACGCGGTACGCAAGCGGCATTTGTGTTGCTCTCAAGGCTGATTCCAGTTTTGGCAGTTGGCGGTGTTGCCGTGATTGATGAATTTGAGAGTGATTTGCACCCACATATGCTGGCGCCTATTTTGGATTTGTTCGCTAATCCGGCTTTTAATCCGCACAACGCCCAATTGTTATTCACCTCACATTCCATGGAGGTGCTTAATTTGCTACCCAAGTCGCAGGTCATTTTGGTTGAAAAAAATGATTTTAACGAGAGCGAGGCTTGGCGATTGGACGATGTCAAAGGCATTCGCAGCGATGATAACTTTTATGCAAAGTACATGGCAGGCGCCTATGGCGCAGTTCCACGTCTATGAGCCAAGCTCAGAACCGCAAAAATCGACATCAATTGCCGACCATGCTGATAATGGGCGAAGGTTTTACCGAAGTTGAACTGCTCAAGCATCTAAAAGCCCAGTTTGTGCCCCGCGGCGCTGGTTTGGCGCTAACGATAGATAACGCACGCGGCAAAGGAGCTAAAAATGTGGTGCGTACCGCTTTGGCTAAATCAAGTGTTTTTTCGTTCGATCATGTGTGGGTTTTGCTTGATACAGATCAAGATTACGGGGAATGCCTTGTGAGTGAAGCGAGGCGAAAAAAGATTCATATCGCAGCGTGTGAGCCGTGTTTAGAGGCCACACTGCTGCGGATCAAAGGAGTAGAGCCAACAGGAAGAAGCCAAGAAATAAAGCGGCAATTTGAAAACCGCTTCGGCTTGACGGCGCACGACGCTCAGTTGTACCCTAGGCATTTCGACTTGGCCGTTTTACAGAGTGAGTTCTGTGTTGATAGCCCAGTGGGTATCTTGATCCAAGCTATACGAACAGCTTGCATGAGAAGATAAACGTGTAGGGCGTTAACGATGCCGAAATCATCGCGCAGCGCGATTCACTTTATGGCTTACAAGTAATCAAACCAATCTTGTAAACCAACTACCCCGGCACAGCCAGCTTCTTGCCTTTGACCGCCCCTGTCTCCGTATCAAACTCCACCGACCGTGCCTGTCCGTTAGCGCCCGGAAAGCCGTCGAACACGCTGCGAATCAGGTAGGGCATGGTGACGGTGAGGGTGGCGTTGCCGCCGTTGCTGGCTGCGGAGGCTTCGAATACTTTGGCGCTGCCTTCTGCAATGTCGACGCGCAGGCGGCGGGTGCTGACGTCGCGGGTGACGTTGCGGTAGCCCACCACCGTGGGGCCATAGGGGTCGCGGGCCCAAAAGCCCGGTTGCCAGCCCAGCGCGGGGTGCAGGTACGCGGGATGCCAGTATTGGCGGTCATTAAAAATGGGTTCGCGGCTTTTCACAGCGCGGGTATTCACGCCGTAATCTAGGCTGACCTCGAAGCGGGCTTTGCTGCCAGCGGCGGTTTCTTTCAATCCGAGTTTGTTCAGCTCGATGCGGGCCAGGTCTTCGTAGCTGGCGTGCTCTAAGCTGCCCTCTTGACCGCCGAGTTTTTTAAACCCATAGGTGCTGCCCGCTGCGTTGGCTGGCCAGCGCTGAAAGCTGGTGACGTCGCTGCGCAGCGTGGACGCACAGCCTGCCAAGACCACAACGCCTACAGCCCAAAAGGCTACCCACAAATTAAATCGTTTCATAATCATTCAACGCTAGTGACACCGTATTGGGCTACAAACAGTGCGATTGGTTGCTATGAATGCGTTAGCTTATGTATCACTGCGGGTGTATGCTACAAGTGCATTTTGGAACACTACTGTCCGGTATTTTCAGAACAAATCCATCTGAGGGCTAAGTAGGCGATCCTCTAGGCTGGGCAATGCGTTGTGAACCATTTGGTGCAGCGAGACTTTTTCGAACATATTGACCTCTACGAGCTGCAG
>JANPDG010000139.1:0-8347 GCA_031431335.1 Polaromonas sp.
GGCAGCACTCAAGTATACTATTAATTACATAGCAAACTCTCTAATATTCACGTCGGAAAAAGGCCAATTTTCTTCACTAAATACACCATCAGCACATGACCAGCTGATGAACCAGTACCGCCACTTAAGCGCGTTTCCTGAAAACAAAGCGGTGTTGCAAGCGCTCAAAGCGCAAGGCATCCCCACAGGCATATTGAGCAACGGCGACCCCGCCATGCTAGACGTGGCCGTCAAATCCGCCGGCCTGGGCGACTTGCTAGACCATGTCATCAGCGTAGACAGCATCCGCAAATTCAAAACCCACCCCGACGCCTACGCCCTAGGCACGCAGGCCATGGGTTTGCAGGCCAAACAAGTACTGTTCGTCAGCTCGAACGCCTGGGACGCGCTGGGCGCGACCTGGTTTGGTTACCAAACCCTGTGGGTCAACCGCGCCGGGCTGCCATTTGAAGAGCTAGGCACGCAGCCTACGCGCACGGGCGCTGGCCTGCGCGATGTATTAGGATTTTTTGAATGATGAGATTTTTAAACTTTCTTTTTTGAACGCACAGGGCGCGAAGGATTCTTCTTTTACACCCTTGTTAAATGCCACTAAGTAATTCACGGAGCCACCCATGACCACCCAACGTACCCCAACCCACAGCCTCCAAGTAGCCACCACCCTCTACACCTTCGTCAACGACCAAGTGCTGCCGGGCACGGGCGTGAAAGCTGAGAAGTTTTGGAAGGGCTTTGACGCGATTGTGCAAACCCTGGCCCCAAAAAATATCAAACTACTGGCCGAGCGCGACCGCCTGCAGACTGAGCTGGACACATGGCACGCTGCCCATCCCGGCCCGATTGCCAACATGCCCGCTTATCGCAAATTTTTAGAAAAAATTAGCTACCTCGTGCCTGAGCCTAAAAGCGTCAAAACCACCACCAGCAATGTCGACGCCGAGCTGGCCACGCAAGCCGGGCCGCAGCTGGTCGTACCCATCCTGAACGCGCGTTATGCCCTGAACGCTGCCAACGCGCGCTGGGGCAGCTTGTACGACGCGCTGTATGGCACCGACGCCATCAGCGAAGACGGCGGCTGCGACAAACTGGGCGCAGGTGGCACAGGCTACAACCCCAAGCGCGGCGCTAAAGTCATTGAATATGCCCGCTATGTGCTCGATCGCACGGCGCCGCTCAAAAACGGCTCGCACATTGACAGCACACACTACGGTGTCAAAGGCGGCAAACTGGTCGTCACCCTACAAGGCGGCCTGACCACTGTGCTGCTAGACGCCAAGCAGTTCATTGGCTACCAAGGCGATGCAAAATTCCCCTCATCTGTGCTGCTGCAGCACAACGGCCTGCACCTGGACATTCAAATCAACCGCGCCACACCGATCGGCGCAAGCGACGCAGCGGGCATGAGCGACTTGGTGCTCGAATCTGCGCTGTCCACTATTCTTGACCTTGAAGACTCCGTGGCCGTGGTGGACGCTGACGACAAAGTGCTGGCGTATAGCAACTGGTTGGGCATCTTGAAGGGCACATTGACCGAGACCGTGACTAAAGGCAACAAAACTTTCACGCGCGGCTTAAACGCTGACCGTGTGTACACCGGTGCCGATGGCAAAAAAGTCAAACTGCACGGCCGTTCGCTCATGTTTTTGCGCAATGTCGGCCACCTGATGACCAACCCGGCCATTACCTACACGGCCAAAGACGGCTCCACTTGCGAAATCCCCGAAGGTATTTTGGACGCGGTGATTACGACTACCATTGCTATGCATGACCTTAAAGCGGGTCACAAAGGCAAGGCAAACAACGGCATTCGCAACTCACGCAAAGGCAGCGTCTACATCGTCAAACCCAAAATGCACGGCCCGTTTGAAGTGGCGTTTGCCAGCGAGCTGTTTGGCCGGGTTGAAAAGCTGCTGGGCCTCAAAGCCAACACCGTCAAGCTGGGCATCATGGACGAAGAGCGCCGCACCAGCGCTAACCTCAAAGCCTGCATCGCCGCAGCCAGTGCGCGCGTGGCCTTCATCAACACCGGCTTTTTAGACCGCACTGGCGACGAAATGCACACCGCCATGCAGGCCGGCCCGATGATCCGCAAAGGCGATATGAAAACCAGCGCGTGGATTGGCGCGTACGAAAAGAACAACGTGTTAGTAGGTTTGGCATGCGGATTAAGAGGCAAAGCCCAAATCGGCAAAGGCATGTGGGCCATGCCCGACCTGATGGCCGACATGCTGAAACAAAAAATCGGCCACCCCATGGCAGGTGCCAATACCGCCTGGGTGCCCAGCCCCACTGCGGCTACATTGCACGCCATGCACTACCACCAGGTTAAAGTCAGCGATGTGCAAAAGCAGATCGAAAAAGCGGCGGCACAAGTCAAAGGCCAACGCGACATTACCTTGAACGCGTTGCTACAAGTCCCCGTCACCAACACCCCCAACTGGACAGCCACTGAGAAACAGCAAGAGCTAGACAACAACGCCCAAGGCATCCTAGGCTACGTGGTGCGCTGGATCGACCAAGGCGTAGGCTGCAGCAAAGTGCCCGACATCAACGGCATAGGCCTGATGGAAGACCGCGCCACCCTGCGCATCAGCAGCCAACACATCGCCAACTGGCTGCACCACGGCGTGGTGAGCCGCAAGCAAGTCAACGACACCTTCCAGCGCATGGCCGGCGTGGTGGACCAGCAAAATGCGGGCGACAAGCTGTACAAAAACATGGCGGGTAACTTTGCTACGTCATCCGCGTACAAAGCGGCGACGGATTTGGTGTTTAAAGGCTTGGCGCAGCCTAGTGGCTATACCGAGCCGTTGTTGCATGCTTGGCGGTTGAATGTGAAGGCGAGCTAAGCTCGTAAATAGATAGCTACTCAGGCACTAATTGATTGCTTGGTAGGCCTATTTGCCACACCAAGCCTAGAAAACGGTTGCAACAATGGTGTTTTCTAGGCCGAGGCGTAAAATTGCTGTACATTACAAGCAATACAGCAATTTACTGTATAAATAAACAGCTACATGTTCAAAGAACTTTTCAACGAAAAGAAAGCAGCCCAAGTGGCGGCTTTCTTTTTAATTCAAGCCAATGCCGGCCTAACGATACTCAAACTAATGAAGTTGATGTATCTGGCCGAGCGCCGCTCGTTTGAAAGTTATGGCGAAGGTCTCATTGGAGACCGCTTAGTGTCCATGCCGCATGGACCCGTCCTTTCAATTACCCACAACTACATGAATGGTGAGTTAACTTCTGTAGCTGGCGGCTGGGATACTTGGATTGCCGATCGTGCGGGACACCAGTTGACGATTAGCGATTCAAAACGCGCATCGACCGTAGACGATTTGTTAGAGCTCAGTGATGCCGACGTAGAAGTACTCAGTGCTACATGGCAAAAATTTGGTGCCATGTCTGGTTGGGATTTACGCGAATACACTCATGCGAATTGCCCCGAATGGAAAGATCCTGATGGCTCCATGATCCCCATGAAGCCCGAAGACTTGTTCACGGCACTGGAGTTTTCACAAGAACAAAGCGGCGCGTATTTGAGCCGCATGAAACAGCAAGCTGCCATTAACGCAGCGCACAACAGCTTAGCCCACTGAGCCGACATGGTGACTTGGGAGCCCTGCGCTGGGGCTACGTTGCACATGCCTTCTGGGCCAGCCAATGGCTCAGGCAAACATCTTTTTATCGTTCTTAACGACCCCAAACCTTTCCGTAATTACGGTCCAGCTATGTGCGTTGCCTTGGTCAACCTATCAAGTGTGCCTATGCAGGGCATCAGTTTCGATAGCACTTGCATTTTGCGTGCAGGCTGTCATCCATCTGTGCGGCACAACACCTATGTGTACTACCGAGGCACTCGCATTGAGCAACTGCGTGATGTTCTTAAACGACTGGAAGAAGGCTTCTACACTCCTGGCGAGCAACTCGAGGCGCCGCTGCTACTGGCAGTCAAAGCTGGCCTGTTGAATTCGCCTTTCACCAAACGTGAGTTTAAACAGCTAGGTATTTGACTACGCTACTTTTCCCGCCCCAATTAGCGCCAGCTTAGCCAGCACATCGTCTTTGGTGCGGTAGCGGCCAGAAGCTTTGGTGTCTCGGTCGTGCACGATGGGAAAGGTGTCCAGAATGTAGGCGGCATCGTCATGGCTTAGGCCGTAGGGGTGAGAGAACAGCGCATCTAGTGCGGTCAGGCGCGAGGCGCGGTTTTAAAAAGGTTTGTACCAAGCTATCGGTCTTTTGAGCGGACTAGAATGTTATCCATTACTTGCTAATTAGAGACTAACACCATGCGCCATACCCTCACCACCATCGCCTTAGCCGCCCTGCTCGCAGGCTGCGGCAGCAAAGTCATCAACCCTGTGTCGGGCCAGTCGGAGCGCTCAGCCATGACGGAGACGCAAGAGGTGGCCGAAGGCAAAAAGGCGCATGTGCAGGTGCTGGAGGAATACACGGCGCTGAAGAACCCGAAGCTGCAGGCTTATGTGAACGATATTGGGCAAAAGCTGGCCAAGCAGTCGCAGCGGGCGAATTTGGTGTGGACATTTACGGTGCTGGACAGCCCGGAGATCAATGCGTTTGCGCTGCCGGGCGGCTATGTGTATGTGACGCGCGGCATCATGGCGTATATGGAGAGCGAGGCGGACTTGGCTGGCGTGATTGGGCATGAAATTGGCCACGTCACCGCGCGCCACGGTGCGCAGCGCGCTACGCGTCAGCAAAACGCAGGGCTGGGCGTGTTGGCTGCCTCTGTGCTGGGCGCGGTGCTAGAGGCCAAGGGCATGGGTGGTGCGGGCGATGTGCTGGGCGGCGTGGCGCAAAATGCGGCGCAAGGCTATGTAGCCAAGTATGGCCGTGAGCAAGAGCTGCAGGCCGACGGGCTGGGCGCAGAGTATTTGTCGCGTGTGCAGCTAGACCCGCGCAACATGATTGACGTGATTCGCGTGCTCAAAAACCAAGAGCTGTTTGCCGCTGACCTAGCCAAAGCCGAAGGGCGCGCTGCGCCTGCGCAAAACAGCTGGCTGGCCTCACACCCCAGCAACGACCAGCGCCTAGAGCGTATCACCGCGCTGTCGGCGCAGTACAAAAGCGCTACCCCCTACCAAGACGAGGGCCGCACACGCTACTTGCAGATGATGGACGGCGTGGCGTTTGGCGAGAGCGCCGACCAAGGTTTGACACGCGGGCGTAATTTCTACCATGATGGGCTGAACTTTGCGATCACTGCGCCTGCGGGCTGGAAGATTCAAAACGAGCCTGAGCAGCTCACCTTGGTCAATGCCGCGCGCGATGCAGGCGTGATCTTGCAGCTGGTGCCGCCCAAAGCGGGCAACACGCATGAGGAGATCATTCGCAACTTGGTTAAGCCTGCTTCGGGGCGCGGCGAGCCACTCAAAATTAACGGCCTGTCGGCTACCCACTTTGTAGGCACGCAGCGCGCGGACAATGGCAAGGTGAGTAACTTAGAGCTGACCGTGATCACAGGGGCTGGCGGAGGCAACTATATTTTGGTGTACTCGGCCAAAGATGCTGCTGTGCTGCAGGCCAACCGCGCCGGTATACAAGAGGCTGAGCGCAGCTTTCGCGGCATGACGGCTGCCGACAAGTCTGCTGCCAAGCCTTGGCTACTGCGCACCGCCAGTATGCCGCGCGGCGGTTTTGCCGACCTAGCGCGCACATCGCCGCTGGCCAACCCAGAGCAGCAGCTCAAGCTCATCAACGGTGTGTATGCGGGTGGCGAGGTCAAGCCAGGCGCAATGGTGAAAGTGGTGCAGTAAAGCGGCACTGCGCGCAGCACCGGCGTGGTGAGTTAACGTACGTCGGGTGCGTTGGGCAGCCCGCTGCCACGCGCTTGGCTCTCATCCAGCGCAAAGTGCTGCACCAGCAGCGCAGAGACTTCTTGCAGCGCCTGCGTCAGGCCGTCTTCAAACTTGCGCGCTTTGAAAGCCGCAGACATGTGCTGCATCACAGCTTGCCACTCGGTGGTGCTGACGCAGTGGTTTAAGCCGCGGTCGGCCACGATTTCGATGGCGTTTTCGGCCAGTAGCAAATAAATTAGCACGCCGTTGTTGTGTGCGGTGTCCCACACGCGCAGCTTGCCAAACATGGCCACCGCTCTGTCGCGGGGTGTGGCGTCCCGCCACAAATAGCCAGTGGGCATGCCCGCTTCGATGCAAATGCGCACCTCGCCGCTGTGGCGCGCCTCCGATGCCGTCACATAAGCTTCTAAACGCTTCAGCAGCTCGGGCGGCACTGCGCGGCGGGTGTCGCTGTGGTCCATCCAGCGGTGGCGAAATATACGCCGCAGGCGGCTCCAAAAGCTGTAACGGCTAGCGGGGGAAAGCGATGGGGTGTTCATAATTTAAGATTCTCAAAAATCGCCGCTGCTACCGCCACCGCCAAAGTCACCGCCGCCGCCGGAGCTAAAACCGCCGCCTGCACCGCCGCCGCCAAAACCACCACCTCCACCGAACCCTCCAAACCAGCCCCCCGTGGGCCAACCCGCATCTGAGCCCCGACCATATCCGCGCCTGCTGGTGGCCACGCGACCAAAGCTCGACAGCAGCGTGAACAGCAGCGCCGCCACAAAAGCCCCGCCCGCCACCAGCAAGCTGGCCGTGACAAAAAAGGCCAAGCCGCCGACCGCACCGCCTGTGACGAGTGAGCCCAGCTTGTTGCCAAAAATACCCTTGGCCACAGCGCCACCGATGGGGATGGCAAACAGCAAAAAGATCGCAATGTCCATCCACTGAAAGCCTTCGCCCAGCATATTCAGGCCACCGCCTTGCGCGTTGGGCGCTGGCGCAGGCAGGCTCTCGCCGTCAATAGCTTGCGCAATGCGGTCGACCGCGTCTAGCACGCCGCCCGCGTAGTCACCTGCGCGCAGCTTGGGTGCGAGGGCTTCGTCAATAATCTGTTTGGTGGCCAAGTCGGGCAATGCGCCTTCGAGCGTTTTGGCCACTTCGATGCGCAGCTTGCGGTCTGTCTTGGCCACAATCACAATCACGCCATCGCCTACATTTTTGCGGCCAATCTTCCAGGTGTTGGCTACGCGGTTGGCGTAGCTGGCAATGTCTTCGGGCTGCGTGGTCGCCACGATCAACACCACCACTTGGTTGCCCTTTTTTTGCTCTAGTGCGGCCAGCTTGGCCTCTAGCAATTGGGCGCTGGCAGCGTCCAGCGTGCCGGTGGTGTCGACCACGCGCGCTGTAAGCGCAGGGACCGTTTGCACACCTTGCGCATAAGCGCTGCCAAACGCCGCACTGAGCATCAGGCCAAGCACCACCAGTACGCTAAGCGCTACAGCTGCCCACAGACGAGAAAAGTGTTGCACCATAAATACTATGTTATTCATAGCAAACTATTTATATTCCACGTCGGAAAGTGGCGAAAAACTTAGCAATATTCAGTCTAACAACTTACTTCTTCTCAAACGTCACTACAGGCGGTGCACTGATCTGCGCTTCGTTGGCTACAGTGAACTGCGGCTTTTCGCCGTAGCTAAACACCATGGCCGTGAGGTTGCTGGGGAAGCTGCGCGCTAACACGTTGTATTGGGCAATGGTTTTGATGTAACGGTCGCGCGCTACAGTGATACGGTTTTCGGTGCCTTCGAGCTGCACCCGCAGGTCACGAAAACCTTGGTTGGCTTTGAGGTTGGGGTAGGCTTCGCTGACTGCCATCAGGCGGCTTAGCGCACTGCCCAATTCGCCTTGCACAGCTTGGAATTTTTTAAACGCTTCAGGGTTGTTCAGCGTCTCGGGCGTGACCGTCATCGACGTGGCTTTGGCGCGCGCCTCGATCACTTTAGTGAGCGTGTCTTGCTCAAAGCTGGCTTCACCCTTGACGGTGTTGACAATATTGGGGATCAAGTCTGCGCGGCGCTGGTATTGGTTGAGCACGTCGCTCCACGCGGCTTTGGTTTGCTCGTCTAATTTTTGAAAATCGTTGTACCCGCAGCCTGTCAGCAGCGCGCTGGCTGCCAAAATCAAACCGCCCAGGGTTCTTTGCACAATACGTTGCATTGAGTTTGCTCCTTAAAATTTGCCACACGTTAGCATAGATCAATGTAAGCTGATGTAGATTAAGCCCGCTGCGGCAACTAAAGCGGTCTTGCCTAAGAAATAAGCCCGTGGTTTAGATCTGGCTTTTAGGCGTTGGGTTGGTGCCCAAACTGAGGCTAGGAACCTAAGTGGGCTGGTGTGACTAAGCGCTCTACCACCACACCGTTTTTCAGGTGCGAGTCGACGATCTCGTCAATGTCGTGCATATCGACAAAACTGTACCACACGCCCTCAGGGTAGACCACACACACTGGCCCGCCGGCGCAGCGGTCAAGGCAGCCAGCTTG
>JANPDG010000140.1:0-13506 GCA_031431335.1 Polaromonas sp.
GTGCTCTTGGATAAGATTGCTGGTGAGCCTGTGTCTTGTTGCCATGAGTACTCTGTCGATGAGCGCCAATAATCCTGTTGTGGATCTCGACGAAATAAAAAGCGAGTTGTTTGATGCTGTTCGCGAAGGGCGCATCGACCGTGTCAAAAGTTTTTTTAAACAAGGTTTGAGCGTCAACACGCTGCACAGAGTGGGTTTTGATCAAAACACCACACCACTTATCCAGGCTGCAAGTGCGGGTAACGCGCAAATGGTCGGCTTTCTATTGGGCCGTGGTGCGCATATTAATCACCGCCAAGCAGATGACACTACAGCACTTTTTCATGCTGTGCGTTCTGCAGACAACGGAGGAAGGACACCGAAGTATGTCATCGACTATCCCAAAACTATCCAGCTCTTGCTAAAAGCGGGCGCTAACCCTAACCTAGCTAACCACAATCGCGCCGCGCCGTTGTATTTTGCTAAAGAAGTGTGGCTTGTAAAAGCGCTGCTAAAGGGCGGTGCGGATCCTAACTTGCATGAAGGAAGCGATATTTTTTTACAACACGCACGCTACAAAGGAACACTTGGCTTGCTATGGAAAGCTGGCGCTGATGCTGATGTGCGTGACTATTCTGGCCAATCGGCACTGCATGTGGCGGCAGCCCACAATCAGTTGGACAATGTCAAGCTGCTGTTACGTGCGATGATTCCTGAGATCGTACGCAGCAAAGACAAAAACGGCAAGACAGCAATGCATCATGCCGCTTACGGGGGCAACTCAGAGATTGTGCGTTTGTTGCTGGCGCAAGGTTTGCAACCTACAAAAGACTCATTGCAAGCCTCGATTGAGCAAGGATACCTGGACGTAGCGCGGCAGCAATTTAAAGCGCTTGGTAGCGCAATATGGCCTAGTGTGGGGGCTACGCAGTCGGTAAATTTAGAGATATACACTTTGATTTTGCAAAACCAAACGGCCAAAGCGCTGGCGGTCTACAAAGCTTTTGAAGCTAGCGCTTGCCAAGGCGCAACACCTTTAATGTCTGCGGTTGAACTGGGCAACAAGGAGGCCGTAGCGGCGTTAATTGCGCTGGGTGTCAATGTGGACTACCAAGCACCCGCACCTTTGAGTAGCTATCAAGTAGAGGCTCATCCTTTTTCATCTAGTGGACATCGACCCACTATCTATGTGCTGCCCCCACCTTGCGACCAAGAACATAAGCGGCTTGAGTCGCAGCTTGCGCAGCGAGATTTACGAGTATCACGTATGGGTGCCACACCCCGGGAGCTGGTACTTCCTGCTGAGACGCAGCATAGATTGAATTTCAATAGTTACGGCGGCCATATTACTGCATTAAGCTTGGCAGTCCGGCGTGAAGACATAGACATCGCTCGGCTGTTGTTGGGCGCTGGCGCTGACCCTAGTTTAAAAAGTCATTACCCCCAGTACGCCTACCATTCACCGCAAATTTTTTGGCTCAAAGACAAGAAACCTAAAAAAGGTAAAAAATCTGAAGAGTGGAAAATGCTTTTGAAATTACCTTAGCCTGTTAGCACATTGACTATGCGCATCTCATTTTGTTGTACTGACTCTAAACCCGAGCCATGGCTTCTCGGCCTGAGAGCTGCGCTGCCGAAGGCGGATGTGTCGCTATGGCAACCGGGGGCAATGCAGGCTAACTACGCAGTAGTGTGGGCTCCACCGCAGCAGTTTTTTGATGAGCAACCCACACTTAAAGCCGCCTTCAACACGGGTGCAGGAGTGGATGCGTTATTGAAATTGCGTGTAGCACCGCAAACGCAGATCGTGCGCTTAGACGACGCTGGCATGTCGGTGCAAATGGCCGAGTATGTATGCCACGCTGTCATTCGCCACTTTAGAGAGTTCGATGGCTACGAAGCGGATACGCGCGCAGGCAAGTGGTCGTTTCGCAAGCCGCGCAGCCGCGCTGATTTTCCGGTAGGCGTTTTGGGTCTCGGTGTGCTGGGCAAGCGTGTGGCCAAGTCGCTTGCGATGTTTGATTTTCCGGTACACGGTTGGAGCCAAAGCGCTAAGCAAATTAACGGCGTGAAATGCTGGCACGGCACGCAAGATTTAGATGAGTTTTTACGACAATCCAGAGTGTTGGTATGCGTAGTGCCACTCACATCACAAACTGAAAACATACTGAACCATCGCACGCTCAGTGTTTTGCAATCTGGGGGTTATGTCATTAACGTAGCGCGTGGTGCGCATTTGGTGGATGCGGATTTAATTGCTTTGCTAGACAATGGTCATTTGGCCGGCGCTACGCTTGATGTATTTCGCCAAGAGCCATTACCTCCGGAGCACGATTTTTGGAAACATCCGAAAATTACCATCACCCCCCACACTTCAGCCCGTACGCTGCGTGATAAGAGTATTGCGCAAATTGCGCACAAAATAGTTGCACTGCACGGCGGTCAAGTCGTGGCGGGCATAGTTGATCGAACCAAAGGTTATTGAACATGGCATACCCCGCACAAGTCAAACTCGTTGATGTAGGCCCGCGCGATGGGTTGCAAAACGAAAAGCAACCCGTGCCCACCGAGGTCAAAATCCAGCTTGTGCACATGCTGCAAGACGCCGGGTTGACAGAGATTGAAGTTACTAGCTTTGTATCGCCTAAATGGGTGCCGCAGATGGCCGATAACGCGCAGGTCATGGCCGGTATGCTGCGCAAGGCGGGCGTGCGCTACAGCGTGCTCACACCCAATATGCAGGGCTTTGAAGCGGCGCTCGCATCGCAGCCAGATGAGATTGTGGTGTTCGCCGCAGCCAGCGAGGCCTTTAGCCAACGCAATATCAATTGCTCTATAGCCGAGAGTATCGCGCGTTTTGCACCCGTGGTAGCCGCTGCGCGTGCAGCGGGCATCTATGTGCGTGGTGCGATGAGCTGCACCGTAGGGTGCCCGTACGAAGGCGATATAGCGCCGCAGCGTGTGGGTTATTTAGCAGGGCTTATGAAGGGTATCGGTGTACAGCACATAGGTGTGGCTGATACTATTGGTGTAGGTACGCCACGCAAAGTACGGGCTGCGATAGAGGCTACGCTAAAGCACTATGATATTGACGGTATCTCGGGCCATTTTCATGACACTTACGGCCAAGCGTTGGCCAACACCTTGGCGGCGCTGGAGATGGGCGTGTGGCAATACGACGCATCTGTAGCAGGTCTGGGCGGCTGCCCATATGCCAAGGGGGCTACTGGTAATGTTGCCACTGAGGACGTGGTGTATATGTTGCACGGTATGGGTATCGAAACAGGAATTGACTTGGATAAACTGATCGATGCTGGCCAGTTCATTAGTGATTATTTGCAACGCAAGTCGCAGTCACGCGCAGCCTTGGCACTTTTCAATAAAAGATCAGTAACTTGATATTCAATCAATTACTATAAAATATATAGCAAACTATTTAATATCCACGTCGGAAAAAATGCGAAAAAACTTCCAAAATGAAATCAGCGTACCTTCGCCATGCATCTCTTTATGCCAGATGGACGCGCCAACCGGGCTGTGCAAGGGCTGCTGGCGCACAATAGATGAGATCGTGGCTTGGAGCACGATAGATGTAGCGGCAAAGCAGGCCATATGGGTTGATATTGCGCAGCGCCGTAGCGATATCGCGTTGAGCCCTGCGCCTTAACCACGCAGCGATACCGTGCTGGTGTAGCTATGAAACACATTACGTTTTATTTTGATTTCATATCACCCTATGCTTATCTAGCCTTTGAGCATTTGCCCCAAGCGCTCGAAGGCTTGAGCTATCAAGTGACATATAAACCCGTGTTGTTTGCTGGCATGCTCGACCACCACGGTCAAAAAGGGCCTGCAGAAATTGCACCCAAGCGCATATGGACCTATCGCCAAATGCAGTGGCTGGCGCGTGAGCACCAATTGCCTTTGCGCATGCCTGCCAGTCATCCCTTTAATCCCATCGCTCTGTTGCGCCTGGCGATAGCATGCGGCGATCATGGTGCCTGCAACAGGTATGTGGCCGAGCATATTTTTCGCCATGTGTGGCGCAGCGGACTGGAGGCAGCTGACACTGCTCGGCTGGAGGCGCTAATTGTGCACTTGCAACCCAAACGACTCCTCTCTGAGGACGCAGTGAAAGCTCAGTTGAGAGCCAATACTGAGGCTGCTTTGGAGGCAGGAGTTTTTGGTGTACCCAGCATGCAAGTCGATGATGCGGTGTTTTGGGGCTTAGATGCGCTGCCTATGTTGCGCCGATGCCTCGAAGGTGATCCTTGGTTCGTGCAATTAGCATGGAAAAATGCAGGGGGATTACCCGTAGGAAGTGCGCGGAAAGTCGCATAGCAAAAAAATTATCAAGGGTTACCACTTATTTTGTAAGAAGTTAGGTGGCTTCGTGTCAGGGCAGGGTCAGTGCTTCACCAGATATTCGAGGCTTCATATTCCGTCGGAGTGTGATTTATTTCATTGAGGAGACTTGTCATATGGCAACAGCAGCAGCTAGTACCCCCATGACCGCGACAGAGAAGAAAGTTATTTTTGCTTCTTCACTAGGCACGGTTTTTGAGTGGTATGACTTTTATTTGTACGGTTCATTGGCCGCGATTATCGCGAAGCAGTTTTTCTCTGGATTAGATCCATCTGCAGCCTACATTTTTGCATTGCTGGCTTTTGCTGCTGGCTTCTTGGTGCGTCCTTTCGGCGCACTTGTGTTTGGCCGGTTGGGCGACATGATTGGCCGCAAGTACACCTTCTTGATCACTATCGTGATCATGGGCGCAGCTACCTTTGTGGTGGGTTTGTTACCTAACTATGCCACGATCGGTATCGCCGCTCCTGTCATTCTGGTGGTGCTGCGTATGTTGCAAGGTTTAGCTTTAGGTGGCGAATACGGTGGTGCGGCAACGTACGTCGCTGAGCACTCACCAAATGGCAAGCGTGGTGCTTACACCGCATGGATTCAAACCACCGCTACTCTGGGTCTGTTCCTGTCGTTGATGGTGATTTTGGGCGTGCGTACAGCGGTTGGCGAAGCAGCGTTTGCTGACTGGGGCTGGCGCGTTCCGTTCCTGTTGTCCATCTTATTGCTGGCAGTGTCTGTGTACATTCGTTTGAGCATGAACGAGTCACCAGCCTTCCAAAAGATGAAAGCTGAAGGCAAGACCTCTAAGGCGCCATTGTCCGAGTCGTTTGGTCAGTGGAAAAACCTCAAAATCGTGATCTTGGCACTGCTCGGTTTGACCGCAGGCCAGGCTGTGGTGTGGTACACAGGCCAGTTCTACGCATTGTTCTTCTTGACGACCATTGCGAAGGTTGACGCCACGACTGCCAACTTATTAATTGCAGCATCGCTGGTCATTGGCACGCCATTCTTCATCGTATTTGGCGCACTGTCTGACAAAATCGGCCGTAAACCCATCATCATGGCCGGCTGCTTGTTAGGCGCGTTGACCTACTTCACCGTGTTCCCTATGTTGATGGAATACTCCAACCCTGGTTTGGCTAAGGCGCAAGCTGTTTCTAATGTGACTGTCACTGCAGACCCAGCAACATGTTCGTTCCAAGGTAGCCCTATCGCACGTGAAATCGACTTTAAGAGCTCTTGCGACCAAGCCAAGCGCGTACTTGCACAGAACTTTATTCCGTACAAGAACGTTGCAGCACCAGCAGGCTCCATTGCGACTATCACTATTGGTACAGCAACCGTTACGTCATTGAATGCAACATTGAACGACAAGGGCAACGGCTTTTCTGCTGAAAGCGCAAAGGGCATTGCTGAATTCAAGAAGGCTGCGCTAGAGGCAGCTAAAGCTGCAGGCTTGACCGCTAAAGCAACTGATGCAGCCATGAACAAAGGCGTGGTCTTGGCAATTTTGGTCTACTTGGTGATCTTGGTCACGATGGTGTACGGCCCGATTGCTGCCATGCTGGTAGAAATGTTCCCGACGCGTATTCGTTACACGTCAATGAGCCTGCCTTACCACATCGGTAACGGTTGGTTCGGCGGTTTGTTGCCTACCACTGCATTTGCGATGGTGGCTGCAACCGGTGACATTTACTACGGCCTATGGTATCCAGTGATCGTGGCTGCGGGCACCTTCGTGATCGGTATGATCTTTATCAAAGAAACCAAAGATGTAGACATTTACGCTAACGACTAAATGGCTGATTCGTAAAAGGCTCCCGCTAAGAACGCGGGAGCCTTTTTTTATGGTGAAAATGATTGTGCTGCTGTGATCGCAGTTAAAGTACATAAAGTATATTTTTGGAGTTAATTATGTGGAAGATTTTTTTGGGTTTTGTTGTTTTTGCAGGCCTTGGCTTGTTTATGATTTTCAAAGGCGGCGACAAAGTCGATATGAGTGGTGAAAAGCACGATACGGGTAGCCATACTGTAGCACCGGCTGCTGCCCCAGCACTACCGTCAGCCTCTGCGGCAGCAGCACTACCAGCTGCCGCAGGATCTGCACCTAAATAGCAGCTAAGGCGCTTCACATACATGAAGTAGCCTGTTGGTGACTATGCGTTCACACTGGCAATCTAATCGACGGCTCACAGTAGCTTTGCTGCTACTGTGGGCCATGGTGTCTTTTGGAGTGCCTTACTTCGCATTGCATTTACGTTTCATGTGGTTTGGTGCCCCTTTTAGTTTTTGGATGACTGCGCAGGGCACTTTGGTCGTGTATTTATTTATTGTGGCGTGTTACGGCGTTGTAATGAATCGGCTCGATAGACGCTGCGATATGCAAGCTGAAACAGAGCAAGTGTCTTCATCAGAGCCCCAAACGCTATGTTAAGCGCGCAACGCGAATTCAGTATGCAGTTACACAAGGTCTACGCTTGGTATACCTTGGGCGTGCTTGTGTTTATCGCGGTACTGGCTTGGCTTGAGAGTCGCGGCCTGCGGCGTGAGTGGATTGGAGGCAGCTTTTTATTAGCTACGATAGCAGTTTACGCCACCATCGGAGTGATCTGCCGCACAGGCGATATGGATGAATACTATGTCGCTGGCAGACGCATACCAGCGATGTATAACGGCATGGCAATTGCAGCCGATTGGATGTCTGCCGCATCGTTTGTCGGGCTAGCGGGCACTTTGTATTTGGGTGGTTACGGGGCACTGGCATTCATCGTGGGATGGACAGGAGGCTTTTGTCTTCTTGCTCTTTTGGTAGTGCCTTATTTACGCAAATTTGGTCAGTACACGATAGCTGATTTTTTTGCAGCACGGTATGGTGGCCGTATGCCGCGTATCATGGCGGCCAGTGCTGCCATTGTGTGCTCTTTCGTGTATTTGGTTGCGCAAATTTATGCGGTCGGGTTGATCAGTTCTCGGCTGACAGGCATCGCTTTTGAAATTGGTATTTTTCTCGGCTTAGGCGGGGTACTTCTGTGCTCATTTTTAGGGGGTATGCGCGCAGTCACATGGACACAGGTGGCGCAATATATCGTGATGCTGATTGCCTTTATGGTGCCTGTTGTCTGGTTGTCGGTTAAACAAACGGGCTCGCCAGTGCCGCATTTTGTCTATGGGCAACAGCTTGAGAAAGTGACCCAGCGCGAAGCTGCACTGGTTGTCGATCCAGGCGAAATTCAGGTGCGCGATTTTTATACCCAAAGAGTGGCTCAGCTCAATGATAAATTAGCGGCACCTGAACTTGCACTGGCGCAAGAGCGTCAGGCTGGTGCGCGCAAAGTAGCAGAACTCAAAGTTGCCAATGCACCGGTAAGAGAGATCGCTAGGGCAGAGCGTGCGTTGTCACAGATTCCTCGGGATGAAAGAAAAGCAATTGCCCAATGGCAACAAGCTCGCGCCATAGCCGAGGCCAAAGCCCGGCCCCTGGCCGGAATGCCGCGCCATGCCGAAGAATACAGTGGCAATGCTCAGGGTACAGAGGCAGAGCAGGCGACGTTTAACACTGCGCGGAATAATTTTTTAGCATTAATATTTTGCCTGATGGTGGGAACTGCATCTCTGCCGCACTTACTTACGCGCTACTACACTACGCCCAGCGTGGGCGAAGCACGCAGTGCGGCCACTTGGTCTTTGTTTTTTATATTGCTCATTTATCTGACTATTCCAGCGTTGGCTGTTTTGATGAAATATGAAATCTTTCAAAACTTAGTGGGGCTATCATTTGACCGGTTACCAGCGTGGATCGGTCAATGGAGCAAAGTCGATGTGAATTTGGTGTCGGTGGCTGACATCAACCAAGACGGCGTCTTGCAGCTGGGCGAGATCATACTGGGAAGTGATGTCATGATGCTGGCTATGCCCGAGATTGCCGGGCTGCCGTATGTCATCGCAGGATTAGTGGCTGCAGGCGGATTGGCTGCTGCTTTGTCAACGGCCGACGGTTTGTTATTGACCATTGCAAGCGCGCTGTCCCATGATCTGTACTACAAAATCATTTCTCCCCAAGCCAATGCCATTCGCCGTGTCACTATGTCTAAAGTGCTCTTGCTGATAGTAGCGCTGATAGCTGCATATGCTGCAGCGCAAAAGCCTGGCGATATTGTATTTATGGTGACTTCAGCGTTTTCCTTGGCTGCATCGATATTCTTTCCTGCATTGATCGCTGGCATTTTTTGGCGCGGTGCAACCAGATGGGGTGCAATCCTGGGCATGTGGGCTGGCTTAGCTGTCACGCTGTATTACATGATCAGTAACCACCCTTGGTTGCGCGCGTTGTTTGCGGTTGATGCTCCCCCGGAACTGTGGTGGGGCATCCAGCCCTTGGCCTCTGGAGTTTTTGGGGTTCCGGTGGGCTGTTTAGTATTGATTTTAGTGAGTTTATGCACTCCTAAACAGTTGCTTTCCGAGCCTGATTTGATCAACAAACTACGCTCGGGAGTGTAAAAAGCAGCCAAGGTAATAGAAGTTGAGATACAGACCTTGAACTTGTACCAACCTTGAGGTATGCTTACATCAATGAAAAACTTTGCGTAGACTTATTAAGAGTTCGTACTCACTGATAGAACATAATGAAGTATAGAAAAACCGATCTAGGTAGACAGACTTTTAAGGATCGCAATATAGCGCTTACTCCACCCCAAAGGTCAGCGTTTATCTTATTTGACGGTGAAAAAGACGATGCGGTGGTATTCAAGGCCTTGGCGGGGACAGGTCTCAATGCAGATGATGTTAATTTTCTCATCGAATCTGGTTTGATTGAAGCTACCGAATCGCAGCAGCCAGCCACAGCCGAGCGCAAACTAGTTGAATCGCTTACTGATTTCACAAAAAGTGCTGCAGGCACTACAGACACTGCTCTCACAGATCAGCAGCGATATCAACGCGCTTATCCCGTAGCGACCAAGTTGACCTCCGGTTTGGGTTTAAGGGGGTTTAGGCTCAATTTAGCAGTTGAGTCGGCTGGCAATTATCAAGACTTGGTAGTTATAGCGCCTAAGATTCGTGAAGCTGTTGGCGATGAAAAATTTGTTGAACTTGCGCGAGCATTGCGACCGTCTTAAGCCATAAGCTTTGGTCGTTGTGTGGCTTTTGACGCCATAAATTACCAAGCGTCATTAAGCCTCTAGAATCTTTGGCTTACACCAGCTAAAGACACACACTATGACGCAAGGCACCATCCGCATTCGCGGAGCACGACAGAACAACCTCAAAAATCTTGACCTGGATATTCGAACCGGTGAATTGACTGTGGTGACCGGCCCTAGCGGGTCTGGCAAATCCTCGCTGGTGTTTGACACCCTGTTTGCCGAAGGGCAGCGGCGCTACGTAGAAACCTTCTCAGCCTACGCGCGCCAGTTTATGGACCGCATGGACAAGCCGGCAGTAGACCGTGTGGACGGCGTGCCGCCAGCTATCGCGATCGACCAAACCAATCCCGTGCGTTCGTCCCGCTCTACAGTGGGCACGATGACCGAGATCAACGACCACCTCAAACTCTTGTTTGCGCGCTTGGCCGACTTGTACGATTCGCAAACCGCGTTGCCTGTGCAGCACGATACGGCCGAGACAATTTACGCGCAGATGCTTGTGCGCGCAGGCGCTAGCGAGCTGCGTGTGGTATTGACCTTCCCGGTGGAGCTGCCGAGCAGTACCAGCGCAGACGAAGTTGCTCAGTGGTTGTCGGCCAGTGGCTTCACGCGGGTGCAAGCTGAGCGCGAGATCGCCACACCTGCAGGGCCGCGCAAGATATTGGACGTAGTGGCTGACCGCTTCAAGCTGCAAATGGCAGAAAAAGTACGCGTGATGGAGGCCATAGAGACAGCGCTTAAACGCGGCAGTGGGCGGTTGATGGTCTATGTCGGTGAAGACGCAGCACAACAGATTTGGAAATTCTCGACTGGCCTGCATTGCCCAGAAAGCGATATTCGCTATACACAGCCCACGCCATCCCTTTTTTCATTTAATTCAGCCAATGGCGCTTGTCCCACTTGCAAAGGCTTTGGCCGTGTGATTGGCGTGGACTACGGGTTGGTCATTCCCAACGATAAGCTCACTTTACGCGCCGGAGCCATTAAGGTCATGCAAACACCCGCTTGGCAAGAGTGCCAAGACGACTTGATGCGCCACGCTGAGTTGGCGGGCATACCGCGCGACACTGCATGGAACAAACTCACGCCTGAGCAAAAGCACTGGGTGATTGATGGCAACCCTAGCTATAAAGAAGGCCAATGGGGCAAGATGTGGTACGGCGTAAAGCGATTTTTTGCATACCTAGAAACTAAGTCCTACAAAATGCACATCCGCGTGTTGCTGTCCAAGTACCGCAGCTACACCACCTGCCCCATGTGCGCGGGCGCCCGCCTCAAAACCGATGCGTTGATTTGGCGCATAGGCACCAAGGCACAGGCTGATTTGGTGATGCCACCTGCTAAACGCTTAATGCCCATGGGCGTGCAATGGACGCGCTCACTGCTAGAGGCCATGCCGGGTCTGTGCCTGTTTGATCTGATGCAATTGTCGATTGACAAGCTAAGGTTATTTTTTGACACACTGCAAGCTCAAAATAAGCTCGCTCGCACCAACAGTGATGCTACGGCCAAGGACGGCAACGCGCAGGCTTTGATGTTGTTGTTAGACGAGATTTGCACTAGGCTGAAGTACTTGTGTGATGTGGGGATTGGCTACCTAAGCTTAGACCGCCAAAGTCGCACATTGAGTGGCGGTGAAGTGCAGCGCATTAACTTAACCACGGCGCTGGGCACTTCGCTAGTTAACACCTTGTTTGTATTAGACGAACCCAGTATTGGCTTGCACCCGCGCGATATGGACCGTATTACCCAGGCCATGCTGCGCCTGCGCGATGCAGGCAACACACTGGTGGTGGTGGAGCATGACCCTGCAGTCATGCTGGCCGCAGACCGCGTGATCGATATGGGCCCCGGCCCCGGAGAGCGCGGTGGTGCGATGGTATTTGATGGCACGCCTGATGCACTGCGCCAAGCAGACACGTTAACTGGCGACTATTTAGGTGGACGCAAACAGATTGGCATGGGCTTTAAACGCCTGGTGAGCGACAACACGCCACGTTTGATTCTAGAAGGCGTGCGAGAGCACAATCTCAAAAATGTATCGATCGAAATTCCGCTACAACGATTGGTCTGCGTAACGGGTGTCAGCGGTTCAGGTAAATCATCGCTGATTCAAGATGTGCTGGCCCCAGCGCTGATGCGCCACTTTGGCAAAGCCACAGAATCACCCGGTGCGTTTGACCGCCTGCTAGGCGCCGAGCAGCTCAGCGATGTCGTTTTTGTCGATCAATCACCGATCGGTAAAACGGCGCGCTCTAACCCAGCTAGCTACGTAGGCGCATGGGAGGCGGTGCGCGAGATTTTCGCCAATGCACCACTGAGTAAGCAGCGCAGCTACACTGCTAGCAAGTTCAGTTTTAACAGCGGCGACGGGCGCTGCCCGACATGTGGAGGCTCAGGATTTGAACATGTAGAGATGCAATTTTTAAGCGATGTGTATCTGCGTTGCCAAGATTGTGATGGCAAGCGCTATCGGCCCGAGATCTTAGAAATCAAGGTAGAGCGCCGTGGACAGTATGTGAACGTAGCAGATGTGCTGAACTTGACTGTGAGTGAAGCAGCGGTGCTGTTTGCAAACGACCGTGACGTGATCCGTGCACTGCAACCAATTGTGGACGTAGGGCTTGAATATGTGAAGCTGGGCCAACCTGTGCCCACACTCTCAGGTGGTGAATCACAGCGTCTCAAGCTGGCCGGATTTTTAGCTGATGCTGCCAAAAGCGCAACCGCCAGTCGCCAAACACTGGCCAACAAAGGCACGCTATTTTTGTTCGACGAGCCAACAACAGGCCTGCATTTTGAAGATATCAGTAAGCTGATGTGCGCACTGCGCAAGCTGATGGATGTGGGACATTCCTTATTGATCATTGAGCACAACTTGGATGTGATCCGTGCCAGTGATTGGCTGATTGACCTTGGCCCAGAAGGTGGCGATGCAGGCGGCGAGGTGTGTGCTGTAGGTACGCCCGACGAAGTCAAGCTGCACCCCAGGTCGCACACAGGCCTTGCATTGCGCGATTACGATGCAGCTATTGGCTTGGGTGACAATGAGGTGAGAGAGAATGTTAAATTGCTATGGAAAAAAGAGCAAACTAATCAATCTTCACGTCGGAAAATAGCCGAAAATGTCATTGAAATTGTCAATGCCAAGGAGCATAACCTCAAGTCATTAAGCGTCAATATTCCACGCGGCAAGTTCAGCGTGGTGACAGGTGTATCAGGTTCTGGTAAATCAACTTTGGCTTTTGATATTTTGTTCAACGAGGGCCAGCGCCGTTATTTAGAAAGCTTAAACGCCTATGCCCGCAGCATAGTGCAGCCCGCAGGTCGCCCCGAGGTGGACGCTGTGTATGGCATACCGCCCACAGTGGCGATTGAGCAGCGCCTGAGTCGCGGAGGAAGAAAATCCACAGTTGGCACTACCACGGAGGTGTGGCATTTTTTGCGCCTGCTGTATGTCAAGCTCGGCACACAGCACTGCACTAAAGATGACGCTGCCGTGCAGCCGCAAACGCCCGAGAGCATTGCCGCGCAGCTGATGAAAACGTACCGTGGCCAACACATTGGCCTGCTAGCACCGTTGGTCATTAACCGTAAAGGTGTTTACACCGAGTTGGCCGACTGGGCGCGCCCACGTGGCTACACGCATCTGCGCGTGGATGGCAACTTTTTGCCCACCACCAATTTTCCGCGCATCGACCGTTTTAAAGAACACACCATTGAGTTGCCAATTGCCGACATGCATGTGCTGCCTGAACACGAGGCCCTGCTGCGCAGCCACCTGGCCCGTGCGCTAGAGCATGGCAAAGGCATAGTGCACGTCCTAGGCCCCTTGGATGGGTTGCGCACAGCGATGGAGCTGCAGGGTACTACAGCGCACATTGGCAAGCTGCAAGTGTTTTCTACCAAACGCGCATGCCCCGTGTGCAGTACCAGCTACAACGAGCTAGACCCCCGCCTGTTTAGTTACAACAGCAAACACGGCTGGTGCAAAGACTGCGTAGGCACGGGAGTGAAGCTGACCAA
>JANPDG010000141.1:0-10789 GCA_031431335.1 Polaromonas sp.
CATCGCTACTACGGTGTACTGGCACCGAACTCGCCGTTCAAGGCGGCGGTCACGGCAATCGCGCAGGCCGTTCCTTCACAACTGGCCAAGGTGCCAGCCGAGCCAGCTACTGCGAGCGATGGTGTGCCAACCCAGCCCGAATCTACCAGGTGTTCCCGCTGCTATGCCCGCTGTGCGGCGGCCAAATGCGCATCATCGCCTTCATCACGCACAGCGCCGATATCCGGCAAATGCTCGTGTCCCTCGGGGTGCAGGCCGCGCCGCCAAATATCGCACCAGCGCGGGGGCCGCCGTTGTGGGAGGACTGTGATGCGCAGATGGGTGAGGGTGCCCAAGTTGAGCCAGACTGGGATCTGTTGGGGCAACCCGCACCGGACTACGAGCTTGACCAGTGTATCAATGGGTGAGTGATCGACACAGCGATCCAAGCAGCGTTTCAGACTAGCTGCGGGGTAAGTCTGCGTGCGTCGCAGGCTCAAAACTCGTTGGCGAGCAGCAGCCTTATCACCTTGTTCATTGCGTCGGCTGCGACGGTTCAAACGGCAGGGATCAGTGGATTTTGAGTCCCCCAAATCCGCGCCATAGCCAATGGCCGCAACGAAGGTGTCACCAAGCTACTATTCGACGATTCACCTGAAGCCCACGGCCACGGCAAAATCCTGAGCGGCGGCATGGTGGGCCAGCATGCAGGCGACATGATCGGCGAAATCGCCCCTTTCGTCGCTGCGCTGTCTCGTCCTGCCCAGCTTCATAAGTTGGCCCGCAATGCAGGTTGCGAAGGATTTTGTGCTTTCAATCGCGGGTAAAAAGGGAGTGAAAAGACTGTTTAGCCTATTGCCATTCAAATAAATATGCAATATATTGCATTTAATGATGTGCGTGTTAAAGCAATATAGTACATCTCCCATCCTGTTACTGCTTCAATTTCCCACAACGTCCGTAGCCCGGTCAGCTGCGGTGCGTTCCCAACATGACCAGTCCACCGGACGATCAACATTACAACGATGAGGAGCAAATTATGAAAACTTGGACAAAAACCTTGCTGGCTACCAGCACTCTGGCACTCGCTACTTTGGCTGCGGCCCAGGGCTACCCTAACAAACCGGTGACGATGATTGTTGCCTTTCCGCCGGGTGGTGGCTCTGATGTGCTGGGCCGACTGGTGGGCAAGGGCATGCAAGAGTCTTTGGGACAGACGGTTGTTGTGGAGAACATCGTAGGTGTGGGCGGCTCGCTGGGCGTGCTGAAAGCGGCTAATGCCGCACCTGATGGCTACACCATCCTGGCAGGCTCGCCGCTGGAGTTAATTTACACGCCGCTGGGCATTGCAGCTGCCAAAAACAAACCTGAAGACATGCGCATGGCGGCTTTGGTAGGCCACACACCGATTGCCATCGTTGTCCGAAAAGACCTGCCTGTTAACACGCTGGAAGAGTTTATGGCGCTGGCCAAAAAGTCTGACAAGCCTTTGAGCTTTGGTTCGACGGGCATAGGGTCGCTGTACCACTTGATGGCCGAAAAGGCCCTGCAAAACTCAGGCGCCACGGGCCTACATGCCCCTTACAACGGCTTGGCTCCATACCTTAAAGACCTGATGGGCGGCGTGATCGACTTTGCCGTGGTGCCCTTGGTAGGCCCAGTGCTTGGTGCAATTGATGGCGGCCAAATCAAGGCGCTGGCAGTGGCTGCGCCCCAGTCGATTGCCCGCCTGCCTAAACTGCCGCCTGCGCGCGCGACCAAGGGGTTTGAAGACTACCAGTTCAGTATTTGGATCGGCGTGCAAGCCAGCGCCAAAACGCCAGATGCGCAAGTGGCCGCGATCCACAAAGCAGCCTATGCGGCTATGACCAACCCAGAGCTGCGCAAGACGATAGAGACCGCTGGCACGGTGATTGCCGAGCCCATGAGCTTGCAGCAACTGGACAGCTTCTATAAAAAAGAAGCCGCTACGGGTGCAGCCATTGCCAAATCTATCAACCTGCAAGCTCAGTAAGCTAAAGAGAGCCTGCTGCTTGAGCCAGCAGGCTTTGTCTTGCGTCCAATGGCTCTGAGCAGGGAGATTTTTTGGTGATTTTCCGACGGTGAAGCTTAACAATGAGCTGTTTATTTAGCGGCAATTGAGCTTCTTCACCGTTGCTTGTTGTTTTCGAGACCGTGCGTGTGATTTATGCACGAAGATAGTGCTTAGGTACCTGTGCGAGCCAAAGACAGTTAGTACAATGGCTTACGTCTATGGGTCTTCTAAACGTCTTGTTTTATCACTTTTACCGACAGTGCTGCGCTATTTTGCGCTATTCAAGCCTGCTTAGTTTTTCAGGTGCGGCGATGCCGCGCGGCATGGGCGCGCTGCTGTTGGGTTTGTGGTTGGGGGCGCTATCACCCACATCTGCTTTGGCGCAAATTGCCAGCCCTGCAGCGATTGATTTGAGCCGAGCCAGTAGCCCATTGCAGGCGGATGGGCAAGATTTAGCGCGCCTGCCTATGTTGGCGTTGCAAGGCTTGGGCGCACAGTCCACCCCCGCGCAGGCAATGGTATCTAAGGCATATGTAGCGTTTGAGCCCGACGCAATTTATCAGCTTTCGGGCAATGCTGCGCTGTGGATCAAGCTGAAAGTCGAAACCGACCCACTGTCTGACAGGCGCTGGACGCTGGTCTTTACCAAGACCTTTTTAGACCGCATCGAGCTGCACTACCAAGATGCACAAGGCCAATGGAAAAAGCAGCAGGCAGGCGACGCTATTGCGCACAGCCAGTGGTCGCAGCGCACCCTAGCGCCCCAGCTGCGGGTACCCGCGCTGCCTGCGGGTGAGCATGAGCTGTTGATTAAAATTGTGCAAGAGTTTCCGCAGCAAATTCCGGTTGCGCTGATGCTGGACGGCGCAGCCGCCGATCTGAACCAAAGCGATACCTTGGTGGCCGCTACCGTGCTGGGCGTGTTGGGCTTGGTGCTGCTGCTGGCCTTGCATTTGGCCTACAGCTACCGCGACAGCGTCTACGTCTGGTATGCCATCTATGTGCTGTTTAGCTTGTTGTCGGTGGGTGCCTATTTGGGCATTGCGAGCTACTTGTTTTGGCCGCAAGCAGATCGGTGGCCTGAGGTGTCGATTTTGGTGTTGATTTTGATCTCGGTGGCTGCGCAGCTGTGGTTTTGTCAGGCCATGTTTATGCGCGATATGCAGTCCGTGGTGCTCAAGCAGATGGCGCAATACGTAGTGGTTTTCTCCGTATTGTTGGCGTTGTCGAATCTATTCGTCAACTCAGCCGACTACAGAATCAACGCCTTCGCTCTGGGTTTGGCGCTGTGCATCGGCTCCATCACCATCATTGTCGGCAAAGCTGCAGTCAATAAGCTGCCATCGGCCTATTTTTGGCTGGCCGCTTATCTGCCTTTGATTGTGAGCGTGGTAATTGCACTCCTGGAAAACTTGAGCTTTATCAACTCAGTTGGGTTGCCATATTCTCTTCCTGCTTACACCCTGGCGTTTGAGGCCATGGTGCTGCTGTTTGCGCTGCATCTGCATGCGAAAAACCGCCATGCTGTGCAAGAGCGTGAGCGCGCATTGACCGCAACTGATCCACTGACTGGTTTTTTGAATGCACGCGTTTTTGCCCAGCGCTTGTTGGCCATGTGGGCTAAGGCAGTGGCTGGCAACAAAGAACTGGCCTTGGTGATGGTGTATGTGCACCACACCAGTGACAAAACCGATCCACAGTCCGCCCTGCGGCTAGAGCGCAAGCTGCTGCGCAGCGTGCGCCTGCTCAACACCATCACCCGCGATGTAGATGCGATAGCCCGCGTGGGCGGCAATGTGCTGTCGGTTGCTATGCCCGGCATACCGATGGGCGAGGACTTGAACAATCGGCTGGCGCGGCTGATCGCACTGGGCCTCATGCTCGACCCGTATGACGCCGAGCCGATGGAGCTGCACTTTCGCATAGCGGCTGGTACGCGCGGCATGTGGGGCGACGATCTTAAGTCGCTTGACAGCCACCTGCGCGCAGCCATTGCGCAGACCAGCGGCTGGAGCCGCAAACCCATTCAGTACATCACCGCGCAAAGCCCAGCAGCACCGTCACCTCAATTACTTGCCATCCCAGCACAGCAGTCTAAAGCCACCAATGCGCTGGTAGGCACAGTGCATCGCAGCAGTGACGGGCAGAGCGAGGGTGACCCCGCCGCTCTGAACGCGAGCCTGCGCAGCTCGGGTGCCAATACCAGTGCGCCACCATCGTCATCATCATCTACTATTTAGGCATTTTTCCGACGTGGATATTAAATAGTTTGCTATATATTTAATAGTAAATGCAAGCTAAACGGTGCTCACCAATCCATGCTGCCCCAGCCAGCACAGTATCTGCGGCCACAGTTGCACGCCCACTTGGGAGCGGTAGTAGCCCATGTGGCCTATTTGGCCTACGCCTAGGCTGCGCGGGTCTAGGTCAATCGCGTCTACGCGCGCATTGCGGTAGCCTTTGAAAAACGCATCGCGTGACGCGGGCGGTGCCCACAGGTCGTCGGTGCTCACCGCTGCGGCTAACGGTATGCGCACATCGGTAAATTTATCGGTAATGGCCTTGGCCTTTGGGTCGTCAAAAAAGTAATGCGGGTTGGCGCACCAGCGCTTCCAGTCGCGGTACACGCCCATGGGAATGTCCTCGCCCATACCAAACTTGCTCATCGGCTGGTAGCCGTACATGCGTGTAGCAATGGGCCCGGCAATGTTCCACAGTGCCCAGGCACGGTAGCGCTCGGGGCGCGGCATCCAGCCGTGCCAGCCTGCGCCTACGCCGCACAGGTAGGCTGCCTGCAGCACATTGGGGTTGGGCAGCTGGCCGATGGCATGGCCACCCAAGCTGTGGCCTACTAAATACACCTTGCCGCGTTGGGCGGCGTACTCTACCGCTGCAGCCAAGTCATAGCGCGACCAGTCGGCATAGTCCATTTCAAAGCCTTTGAGCGGGCCATATTTCGACTCGCCAATACCCCGGTAGTCGGTAGTTACCACGTTGATGCCGCGCGCCTGTGCATACTCGGCAAACTTGGCATAAAACCAGCGCGGCACCGCAGTGGCCGCACCGATAACGATGAACTGATCGCTGGGCGCTGCGTAGTGGCTGGCCGCCAAAACATAGCCATCTTTTGCAGTGAGGGTGATTTTTTCAAACGGGTTCATGGTGCAAAGTGTAGCACTAACTAGACCGGTCGGTTTAGTCAGTGGTGTTTGATATGATGCACTAAATTATGGTCACCAGCAAATCCACCGTTTTCGCAGTCGACGACACCGACACCCGCAGCCGCATCTTGCAGGCCGCGCAGCGCGTGTTTCGCAAGCGGGGCTACCACGCTACGGGTTTGAGCGATATTTTGGAGCTGGCCCAAGCGCCCAAAGGCTCGATGTACCACCACTTTCCCGGTGGCAAAGAGGCTATCGGGGTGTGTGTGATCGAGGACATTGCCCAGGCGCTATTGGCTATATTGCAGCAAAGCCGTGCGCGCAACACCGAGGCGCTGATCACGCAGGCAGGCGAGCAGCTTTGCGCGGTGATGCTGAAAACCAACTACGAAATATGCGCCTTGTTCTCTGCTTTTGCAGCTGAGCGCACTGCGTCGCCACTGCTGGGTCAAGCCGTGGCGCGCGCCTACGAGGCACTGGTCGACGCGATGGTGCAGCGGTTGCTGTCTGACGGCTTTAGCCTGCGTGAAGCCAAGGACACGGCACTGATGGTGGTGGCACTGCTAGAAGGCGGCTCTGTGCTGTCGCAAGCGCAGCAAAACATGAGCGCGTTTCGCCTGAGCGTAAAACATGCAGCGGCGCTGTGCACGCTGCATGTTGCACCGTCTTCATCTACTTAGTTTTGGAGAAAAAACAAGCATTTTTCCGACGTGGATATTCAATAGTATGCTATGAATTAAATAGCAAATAAATCTACTTTCAACTCATAGCCCACACAATACAAGCGAATTAGTCGCCGCGCACCACGCCCTCGCGCCGTGGGTCTGCGCCGCCAAAGAAGCCAGTTGGTGTGCGCTGGATAGCTTGCAGTCCGCTGGTCATAGCTTGCTCACGCACTTCATGGCCTTTGGCTTTGAGAGCCTCCACGGTGGTAGGCGCAAAGCGTTTTTCTTCGAGCAGCGTGGGGACACCCGTTGCGCCAAAGTTAGGCAAGTCAATGGCTTTTTGGGTGTTCAGGCCCCAGTTGAGCACGCCGTAAATCGTCTTGGCCGTGTAGTGAATAATCAGCGCGCCGCCAGGGCTGCCGCCGCTCATCACCACTTGGCCGGTGGCTTTGTCAAACACCAGCGTGGGGCTCATAGAGCTGCGGGGGCGCTTGCCCGGCTGCACGCGGTTGGCCGTGGGCTTGCCTTCAGCGTCGTTGGGTGCGTAGTTAAAGTCGGTCAGTTCATTGTTCAGCAAAAAACCGCCCACGCTGGTGGCGCTGGTGTTGACCATTTGGCGTGCGCCAAAAGCGTCTTCGATGGTGGTGGTCATGCTCAGTGCGTTGCCGTAGCCGTCAATGATGCTGATGTGGCTGGTGCCGTACTCGGGCTGGTCAGCAGGCATGCCGTAAGCTATTTTGGCACCGCCAGGGTTGCCAGGCTTGCCGGTTTTCATGCTTTGCTCACCAATCAGCTTGGCGCGCTCGGCCAAGTAGGCGGGTGCGAGCATGGTGTTCCAGTTGCCGCCAGGTGCTGCAACAAAATCTGGGTCACCCAAATACTGCGCACGGTCAGCAAAGGCTAAACGCGAGGCCTCGGTGTACAGGTGCAACCAAGGCGCTGAAGGCACCACGCCTTTGCCGTCGGGCGAGGCATCAGGTGCGAGAGTGGCAGCATTGGTGTTGTTCAAGATGCCCAGTATTTGCCCCACAGCAATCGCGCCCGAGCTGGGTGGGCCAAAGCCGCACAAACGGTAGTCTTTGCCTTTGGCTGAGTAGTCGCTGCAGATCGACTCGCGCTTTTTCACTTGGTAGCCGGCCATGTCGGCCATGGTCAGCTTGCCGGGGTTGGTGGGGTGCTTTTGCACTTTGTCGACAATAGCTTGGGCAATGGGCCCTTCGTGCAGCGCCTTGCTGCCCTCAGCGGCGATGCGTTTGAGCACATCGGCAAAGGGCTGGTTGCGCAGGTTAACGCCCACATCACGCGGCTCGCCATCGGCTTTATAGAAGTAGGCCGTAGCGGTGGGGTCTTTTTTCAGATGCGCATCGGCTTTAACCAAGGTGTTGAGCCGCGCGCTGACATTAAACCCGCCCTCGGCCAGTGCAATGGCGGGCTCAAACAGCTTGGCCCACGGCAGCTTGCCGTGCTGCTTGTGCGCAGTCTCCAGCATGCGCACCGTGCCGGGCACGCCTACGCTGCGCCCACCCACCACGCCTTCGTAAAACGCCAAAGGCTTACCGTCTTTCATAAACAGGTTTTCGTCCACAGCGGCAGGCGCGGTCTCGCGACCATCAAAAGCCTCGGTGGCCCTGCCGTCGTGGTGCAGCAAAAACGCGCCACCGCCGATACCGCTGCTTTGCGGCTCGACCAAGCTGAGCACCATTTGCACGGCAATAGCAGCGTCCACTGCGCTGCCGCCTGCCTTGAGCACTTGGTAGCCTGCGTCGGTGGCCAACGGGTTGGCGGCAGCCACTGCAAACTTTTGGGTCGCCCAGCCGGGTTTGTCGGTGATGCCCGAGGCGCCCTCGGGCTGCTGGAAAGGCTGGTAGCTAAAGTTGCCGGGGCCTGTGGCACACGCAGTTAGCAGGGCGGCTGCGGCGATGGCGCTGAGCCAGTAGCGTGGGCGAGTGTGTGAGTTCAACGGGGTATGTGAGCGTGTCATTGTGATCGTCCTAAGTGAGGTAAAGCGATCTCTACAGTCTAGCGCACCTAGAGCCTTAGGGCCAGCGTGCGTGATTATTTTTGCAACTAGAAGAGGGCAACATCGGCGTACAAGGGCTGTACAAGTGAGTGGGCTTTAAGACTGCCTGGAAGTAGGTGTACTGGCAGTTGCCGCAAGCCCTTTGTTAAGGCTACTGCTTGGCTGTCTCGCTGCGCGCTGTCTCGATGCGCGCTGACGCGCTGCCCACGACCACCCGCGCGTGCCGCGCAAAGCTCACATAAGCACTGGCCCAGTCCAGCAGCACCACAAAGCGGTTGCGAAATCCTATCAAAAAATAGATGTGTGCAAACAGCCAAAACAACCACGCAAAATAGCCGCTGAACTTAAAGTGACCCAGCGGCGAAGCCAGGTCTACCACTGCCGCATTGCGGCCAATGGTGGTGAGGTTGCCGTAGTCCTTGTAGCGAAAAGGTGGAGTGGGCTTGCCTGCCATACGCAGCAAGATGTTTTGTGCTGCCCAGCGGCCCATTTGCTTGGCCGCGGGTGATACGCCGGGTACATTGGTTTGTAGCCCTTTGTAGTGGCTTTTGGCTGCCGCCATATCGCCCACCACTGAGATGCTGGCAAAGCCCGGTACGCTCAGGTCGGGCTGCACGAGCACGCGGCCTGCGCGGTCGGTGGTGCAGCCGGTTGTAGCGACCAGTTGTTTGCCCAGAGGAGAGGCTGCCACGCCAGCAGCCCAGACCACTGTTCTGCTCTGAATTCGGTAGCTGCTTTGCATCGTACCGTCGGTGCGACTCGCAGCGATGCCGTCTGCATCAATGCCGCTGACCTTGCAGCCCAGCATCACCTGCACCCCCAGTTTTTCTAGCTGTTTTAAAGCCTTCTCGCTCAGATCTTGCGGCATCGCTTGCAACACCCTCGGCCCGCCTTCAACCAGCAGCACGCGCGCGCTGGCCGGGTCGATACGGCGAAACTCGCCGGGCAGCGTGTGCCGTGCAATCTCAGCCATCGTGCCAGCCATCTCCACACCCGTGGGCCCCGCGCCAATGACGACAAAGGTAAGCAGCGCCTCGCGCAGGGCAGGGTCAGCCTCGCGCTCAGCCGCCTCAAAGGCATACAAAATGCGTTTGCGCAGCTCTAGCGCATCCCCCAGTGTTTTCAGGCCCGGCGCAAACTGCTCCCAAGCATCGTTGCCAAAATAGCTGTGCGTCACGCCCGCTGCAACAATCAGGTGGTGGTACTGCACCTTTGATGCCGCAGTACCAGCGCTCTCAATGGTGACGGTCTGCGCTACAGCGTCAATCGCCGTCACATCGCCCATCAGCGTGGTGACATTGCGCTGCGTGCGAAACAGATTGCGAATCGGCGCTGCAATGGCCGGGGCTGACAGGCCCGCCGTGGCCACTTGGTAGAGCAGGGGCTGAAACAGATGATGGTTGGTACGGTCAATGAGCGTGATGTCGACATCAGCATTGCGCAGCGCCTTGGCGGCTTCTAGGCCGCCGAACCCACAGCCTATGATGACGATGTACTTTTTGTGTGTAATTCCCATGACAGTATTATGTGGCGAATGCTGTAAAAATATAGTGATGAAGCTTTCTGTCTTAGACCAGTCCATTGCCACCGCGCGCACGCAGCGCATTCGCATAGGCAGCACGGGCGCGCAGCGTCGCTCTTCTGAATTACTGAAAAATTAAGCATTTTTCCGACGTAGATATTCAATAGTTTGCTATCAAATTATAAGCATTAATCCTATTTCCTCAATACTTTTTCACTTCCATAGAAAGCTCCATCATGTTCCCCACCTCCATCGCAGGCAGCTTGCCTAAACCCGCTTGGCTGTCCGAGACCAACAAACTGTGGCCGCAGTGGAAGGCCGAGGGCGGCGATTTGGCGCAGGCCAAGCTGGACGCTACGCTGCTGTGGATCAAAGCCCAAGAAGACGCGGGCTTAGACATCATTGGCGATGGCGAGCAGTCGCGCCAGCATTTTGTGCATGGCTTTTTAGAGCAGGTCGATGGCATTGACTTTGAGCACAAAGTCACCATGGGCATTCGCAACAACCGCTACGACGCACAGGTGCCGCAAGTGGTGTCCCAGCTCAAGCTCAAAGGCCGCGTGCATGGCACCGAAGCGCAGTTTTTGCGCGCTCACACAACCAAAAAAATCAAGTTCACCTTGCCCGGCCCGATGACCATCATTGATACCGTGGCCGACCGCTTTTATGGCGACAAAGTGAAGATGGCCTTTGCATTTGCCCAGCTGCTGAACCAAGAGGCGCGGGCCTTGCAGGCTGATGGGGTCGACATTGTGCAGTTTGACGAACCAGCGTTCAACGTCTACATGGCCGACGCTGCTGACTGGGGCGTCAAAGCCTTAGAGGTGGCCTGCGCAGGTCTTACTTGCACCAAGGCAGTCCACATTTGTTATGGCTACGGCATCAAGGCCAACAACGACTGGAAGGCCACACTGGGCGACCAATGGCGCCAATACGCGCAGGTGTTTCCGGCATTGGCGCAGAGCAGCATTGACCAAGTCAGCCTGGAGTGCTTTCACAGCCATGTGCCGCCAGACCTGATGGCGCTGCTCAAAGGTAAAGACGTGATGGTGGGCGTGATTGATGTGGCCAGCGATGTGATTGAAACCCCCGAGCAAATCGCCGACACTATCGGCACGGCTTTGCAGTATGTAGCCAAAGACAAACTGTTTCCGTGTACCAACTGCGGCTTAGCGCCCATGAGCCGAGAAGTAGCGTTGCAAAAGCTGCATGCGCTGGGCTTAGGCGCAGCGCTGGCGCGGGAGCGCTATGCTGCGGCCTAGGGCCGTCTTCTTAGGCAAGCTGTGTCTTCATGCGGCCCGCGCGCTCTTTGGGGCTAGGGTGCGTGGCCAGCCATGCTGTGTTGCCGCCACCACTCATGGCGTCTAGCTTTTCTAGCGCACTGACACAGGCTTGCGGAGCATATTG
>JANPDG010000142.1:0-1741 GCA_031431335.1 Polaromonas sp.
TTCGCCCGTGTGGCCGCCTACGAGTGCGCAGTTGGCATCGTTGAGTATCTCTAGCGCGCCGGTCATCATCTGCGTCAGCACGTCTTCTACTTTGGCTTCCAGGCCTGGCGGCACGGTGCACACAGCCGTGGCCGACTGGGCTTGTGCGCCCATGGCCCAAATGTCGCCCAGCGCGTGGTTGGCGGCTACTTTGCCAAAGATATAGGGGTCGTCGATGAATGCGCGAAAGAAGTCTACCGAGTGCACCATGGCTTTGCCTGGCGGCACGCGCACCACGGCGGCGTCGTCGGGGTCTTTCAGGCCAATGACCACGTCGTCACGGTCTACAGGGTGCAGGTTGCTCAAGGCGCGGCTGAGCACACTGGCACCCACTTTAGCGCCACACCCGCCGCAGCGCATGGCAATGGCACTGATGGCTTGCAGGGACTCTTCGTTGGTGAGTTTGACGCTTTGACCGCCCTTCACAGCCGGGGCAGGCGCATGCGCGTCCATCTTGGGAAAGTCCTGAAACTTGGCCATAAACCGGCGGTCAATCCAGTCTTTCCATTGCCACACCCATGCGCCAGCAAAGCCTAAAGCGCCCCGCGAGGCCACGGCATATTTATCGCCGGTGCTGATCAGCGCCAACCACGTGGTTTGCGGCCTGTAGGCTTGCAGGGGGGCGCCTTCAACAGCACGGCGCAGGTTTGCCGTCAGTGGCTTGCCTTGGCGCACGGCAAACACACCAGCTTTCTCAAGCTTGTAGTTCACCATGCTGGCAATGTCGCCTGCAGCGTAAATATCGGGGTCGGTCACGGTTTGCAGCGTGTCTTGCACCTTGATAAAGCCTTCGCCGTCTAGCGCTAAGCCCGTCTGCTGCAACCACGCTGCGCCGCCAGCGCGGGTGACCCAAATGATCTCATCCGCATCCAGTGTTTCGCCGCTGGCGGTCTGTAGGCTACCAGCGCGTACTTGGTTGACAGCTGCGTTCAGATGCACCACTACGCCGCGTTGGTGCAGCACCGCTTCAAACCGCTTGCGCACGCCCGCGTTGTGGGTGGGCAAAATAGTGGCGGTGTTGGTGAATAAATGAAAAGCCAGCTCGTCGGGGTTGCGCCCCAGGCTTTTAAGCTCGTTGCGCAGCCTAAACTGCATCGCCAGCGTCAGCTCCACACCGCCTGCGCCAGCGCCCACCACCGCAATAGTGGTTTTGCCAGCATGATTTTTCACCCGATCAATCAGCGCCACCCAGCGATCGTTAAAGCGCTGAATCGGTTTGACTGCCACGGCATGGTCGCTGGCACCGGGCACGCCGCCCAGCTGCGGGGTCGAGCCAATGTTGATCGACAGTTGGTCATACGGCACAGGCGGACGACCTTGGCAGAGCACTTTTTTATTGACCCGGTCAATGCCAATGACTTCGGCTTTGAACAGCCGTGCGCCAGCAAACACGCACAAGCGTGACAGGTCAATATGCACTTCGTCATAGTCATAGTGCCCGGCTACATAGCCCGGCAGCATGCCCGAGTAAGGTGTGTGCATGTCGGTACAAATAAGGGTGATGCGCACACCGGGAATGGGGTTCATGCCAAAGCTCTTGAGCACGCCTACATGGCTGTGGCCACCGCCGACTAACACAATATCTCTTAAAACGGGTTGCTCTGACGTCTGCATGGAATAGATTTTTATAAAGATTGAATGACTTGCAGCAAGGCTGTTAGTTCAGCCTGCGGGGCAAAAAGCGGTGCGCGCAGCGCGCATT
>JANPDG010000143.1:0-64878 GCA_031431335.1 Polaromonas sp.
GGGCGCTGTGTAGACCAGCAGCTCGTCCACCAAGCCCGCCCGCAGCAGCGAGCCATTGAGCTTAAAGCCCGCTTCGACATGCAGCTCATTGATCTCGCGCTGGCCTAGGTCGCGCAGCATGGCCGCCAAGTCCACCTTGGGCCTGTCTGGGGCAGACTGGCTGTCTGGCAAAACTATGACGGTCGCACCTAGCGCCTCCAAGGCTTTTTGTTTTGCATCGTTGTGAACGGCAGCGTAGATCCAAATAGACCTGCCCGGTATAGTGGCCACCACCTCAGCGCTTAACCCACAAAGAGCCATCCAGTCTTTGTCCGCCGCAGCGCGCTGGCCCAGCGTAGCCCAGAGCTTGGCAGTCAAGGGCGTATCCAACTGGCTGTCCACAATCACCAAATGAGGCTGGCGCGGTGTGTCCACATGCCGCACGTCCAGCAAAGGGTCGTCTGACAGCACCGTACCAATGCCCGTGAGCACCGCACACGAGCGCGCCCGCCAAGCATGCCCGTCCGCACGGGCTGCCGCACCAGTAATCCACTGACTAGCGCCGTTGCGCAGAGCTGTCTGCCCATCCAGTGATGCAGCCAGCTTCATCCGCACCCAGGGCGTTTTGCGCAGCATGCGGTTGAAAAATCCGATATTGAGCTCGCGCGAGGCAACAGCCTCAGGGCTGTCAGGCGGCAATACCTCTACCTCCACCCCCGCGTCCCGCAGCATCTGCACCCCACGGCCCGACACCAATGGGTTAGGGTCGAGCACCGCCACCACCACTTTGGCGATACCCGCCTCAATCAAAGCATGACAACACGGCGGCGTGCGCCCAAAGTGAGAGCAGGGCTCTAAAGTCACATAAGCCGTAGCGCCTTTGACCGAGATGCCCCGAGACGCCGCGTCCAGCAGAGCCATGACTTCAGCATGGTCGTGGCCTCGGGGTTGGGTGTGGCCGAATGCAATTGTTACCTTGTCCGTTGTAGATCGTAGTAGCACACAGCCAACACTTGGATTGGGCGCACATTTTGATTTTGACGCGTGCAACATGGCAAGGTTCATCATGTCAAGCTTGCGGCGTTAAGGCTGGTCATTAAATTACCGTTGATTCGTGTGATGAAACCGTTCATCAGTCATACACATATTGTTTAAGTGTATTTGATTAACATACATGTTATGAAATGCAAGTCTCCAAGTCATAATAATTTTAGACACTTCACAACCCCTAAATTTTTTTTAGGGTTTTCCCTGGTAGAGGTCATGGTTGTAGTGGCAATCATAGGTATTTTGGCTGCATTGGCTGCGCCATCTTTTACTGAATTGCTGAGAAATAACAGACTGACCAGTGCATCTTCTGCTTTACAAGTGTCACTAAATTTAGCTAGATCAGAGGCTATAAAACGCGGATTTGATGCAAAGGTCACCGTTGCAGCGAACACAACTGCCGGTGCTTGGACAAACGGATGGACTGTTTTTGAAGACAAAACGACGAACGCAAACGGTTCTGTTGGCTTGGCTGCATCTGGGGTAAACGGTACCCAACTAGAAATCGTGGCTGCACCCTCTGGTCCGTTGAGTGCAAGTCTAACGTTCCCTACGCTCAATTCATTTACTTACAACGGCCAAGGTCGAATTATTGATCCCTCAACGGGCGTAAGTGGGGTAACCAATAAATCTTTTTGGTTTTTTGATGGCGCAAGTCAGAGATATTGTTTGGTATTAAACAATTCTGGCAGAGTTCGAATAGCACGCGTGGATAGCGCCACTGCATGCCCTTCCGATACTAATTAAATTACAAATTAAAAATGCAAACTCACCGTAAAAAAAACACCTTGCAAGTATCGGGCTTGCTTGGTTTCAGGCCTAGCAAAGAATTGCTAGGCTTTAGTTTGATAGAGGTTTTAGTAACTTTAGTTATCTTGTCTCTTGGTCTTTTGGGTGTTGCTGGGTTGTTGGTAAGTGGTATATCTAACGCGGCATCCTCTGAATCTACATCTAAGGCGAATCAGTTGGCTGCAGATATGGCTGATCGCATAAGGGCAAATTCTGCTGTTGGAGCATCGGCTACAAGCGAATACATCACAACTTACTCTGAAACTGCTACATCAATTGGTACAGGCACTCTCAGTATTGCTAGAAAAGATAAAAGCGATTGGTTGCAGTCGCTTGAAACGCAGCTGCCGCAAGGTCGGGGTCAAATCAGTAGCTCCTCCAGCGGATCGGTACGCAAGCTGGATATTGAAATTCGCTGGAACAACTGCTTCGGTACATTAAGCCAGGACGATAAAGACAGTTGCACAACTACTTCTGCGGCTAGCTACAAAACTGTGACCTATGAGCTGCACCTATGACTGATAGAACCCGTAAATTTACCCCTCGAACGCATCTGGGCTTTACTCTGGTTGAGCTGCTAGTTGCTCTTGCATTGGGATTATTTGTATTGATTGGTTTGACATCGGTTTTTGTTGCTGTTAAACAGTCGTTCCGATTTCAAGAAACCAGTGGCAGACTGCAAGAAGATGCTGGTTTCGCGCTTGATACCATTTCTAGAGATCTACGTATGGCTGGTCAAGCTGGATGCTTGGGGGTAAGCAAAATAACTACTGGAACTGGACCTTCGGCAGTAAGCACTTATTTTCCTGGCAGTGTAATTGGTCCTGGGTATGCAAACGGACTTGGTATGGCGAATCCAATGTCACAAGTTCTAACTTCGGAGGTCGAAGTGACTGCACAGCCTATGACTGCATTTAACTTTGTGCGCGGATTTGACGGCATACCAGCAGCGATGTTTTCAAGTTCACCACCTTCAAACGCGGCGACAGATAGCTTATTCTTTATGGGAGCCAGTTCTAAAGCGGTTGCTTTGAGCGCACCAATGACCGTTGCCAACTCTGCATTGACTATTGCATCAGACCCATTCAATTGGCGAAGTGCGAGTAACAATACGCGCACATTCATTATTTCTAATTGTGCATCTTCTAGTGTTTTTATTGGACAAACATCAGCACTTGGTGCTGGGGCGCAAATTGTGCATGGCACAGCGCAGGGAAATTCTGTAGATAGTTTTACTTCCAGTACAGTTTTTGGTACAGACACAGTTGTCATGCCTCTTGAGTGGAGTTTTTACTATGTTGCAACACGGGCAGGTGCTGACACCCCAAGCCTGTATCGTATTTTTTATAATGGATCAGACCGTTCTAATGCAGAAGAAATAGTATCTAACGTTGAGAGCATGCAAGTTCATTATGGTGAGAGTAATTTAGATGCTACATCGGGTCTTTCAACCTTAAAGGTAGATGTCTGGCGCACTAGTCCAGGTGCGGTGAGTGACTGGTCACGCGTGGTCGCAGTGCGTGTCGGGCTGATGCTTGTGAGCTCTCTGGACAACGCAAATCCCGGCGTTACTCTCACTACCCCTACTTTACTTGGGGCGACCTACACGCTACCTACTGGTGCATCTGCTAATCGTTTACGCAAAGAATTTTCTACTACAGTAGTTCTCCGTAATGCTGTGGCTGCTCGCTAAAACTATATGCTAGTCAACATGCAAACCAAGAATCAACTTTCTATGTCTCAAGCCAATGTTTGTGCCGAGATGAATGATGCTTGTGACTGCGTTCGCGTAGATCACCCAAGATCAAAAAAGCAGCGCGGCATGACTTTACTCATTGGCTTAATTTTATTGGCTATGCTAACGGTAATTAGTATTATTGGTTTTCGTAATACTACTTTGTCTGAGAGAATCACCGGAAATTCAGTTGATAGAAATACTTCTTTTCAGTCGGCTGAAAACGCAGGCAAAGAGGCCATAGGCAAGATAGTTGATGGTTTATTCGTGCCTGGAACTGCCGGGTACTACAGTACACCTTTACCGCTTGGTGGAAATTCTGAGCACTGGACTAAAGGCGTGAGTACTGGTTCGATTGCCTATGCATCGTGCGCAAACAATGTTCCTTTTCACTGGGAAAGCTGTGCTGCAGAAGTCCCAACAATCTACGCAAGGAACAGATTTAAAGCTCAATACGTGATTGAGCTTTTATCTTCTTCCAGCAGTGGCGGAAGTACAGTTTCAAATTACCGCATATCTTCTCGAAGCACTGGCGGTTCTGGTACAGCTGAAGTTGTTTTGCAAACCATTTATACGCGCACTACCACGCCCTAGTGTTGCAATTTAAAGAATAAAATTTTGGAGAACTAGCTATGAATATTCAAGCTATCAAATCTACTACACGAACATTTGCATTGGGCGCATTTTTCGCTCTAAGCTCATTGTTATGTTTATCGTCTCAAGCCGCAACTACTGTTGACTTGGCGTCGACTCCACTCTTGGCTCTTAAAAATGCCCCAGGTCTGGTCATGTTGAATATGAGCCGTGACCATCGTCTTTTATACGCTGCTTACAACGATACCTCTGACATTAATGGAGACGGTGCTATTGATGTCGGATTCAAACCCGACATAACGTATTATGGTTACTTTGTTAGCGATCGCTGCTACAGTTACTCTAACTCTGACGGACATTACAGGCCTCGCAGTATAGCAAGTACAACGACCGGATGCAAAAGCGCCCCTAACACTGCAAGATGGCATGGTAATTGGCTTAATTGGGTAAATACTTCTAGGATGGACTCACTTCGCAAAGTCCTCTATGGCGGTTACAGGTCTGAAGACACTACAACTCGAACAATACTAGAGGCTGTGCACATTCCTGGCGACAGTCATGTTTGGGGTAAGGAGTACCGTCCTACCAACGTAGGAGGCCCGGATGCTTACGACATCAGTCACTACGCTAGACTGGATATGCCGGGCACGGGACAAATGCATATCTTTCTGCAAAAAAGCGAAGGCAGTGCAGCAAACGTTTATACGGGCAGACAGCCGCCTACACTCCGTGTTGCAAAAAACGTAGATGCTAATATTGACCGCGTGTGGATTTGGGCATCGAGTGAGCGCCCTATTGGTAATGCAAACGGCGACTTTAGCTACAACAGGCCTTCTTATAGTTTTGTGAACGGGTTGCCTGGTTACAAAAATCGTCCTACACCCTACGATGCTAAGAATTTCCCTGCTGAATTCACGCTAATCGGCCGGGTACGTGCCTGCGTTGCTATATCTGGCAATCGAGAAGCTGGTTGTGTTGGTTACCCTGCTGCAAACCCGACTGTTTGGAAGCCCACTGGCGTGCTTCATGAATACTCGGTGAACGACGCTTTAAAATTTGGCCTCATCACTGGTAGCTATCAAAACAATTATTCTGGTGGTGTCGTGCGTAAAGACATTGAATCTTTTCAAAACGAAATTGATCCTGCCACAGGTATTTTTACAGCAACCAATGGCATTGCTAAAACTATTAACGCGGTCGGTACCTACGGCTACGATGGCGTAGGAAGTTACGAGTATGAGTGCGGCTTTCTGTTCAACGCGCTTAGGCCACAGTCATCGTGTCATATGTGGGGATCCCCAGTAGCAGAAATGATGTACGAGGGCCTGCGATACTTTGGCGGTAAAGCTCCTACAGCAGCTTTTACTGCAAACGTCGATGCATCAGACAGTCCCGATACACGGTTGGGTTTGCCATTGGTATCTACGTGGGCTAATCCATATCGGCCTAAAAATTCTGGGGGAAGTCCTATCTGCTCTAAGCCTGTGCAAATGGTGATTGCCGACCCTATTACGAGTTTTGATTCTGATCAGTTGCCTGGTGCAGCCTTTCCGATTGTTTCGGCAAATGGAGCCGCCTTGAATGCTGATTCAGAAAAGCTGAATCTCTTAAGTCCACTGAATGTGTCTGCGCAGGCAAATACAATCTGGGCCAGCGAAATACTAGGGACTACAACTGTGACCACAGTAGCTGGCACAACCGCCACAGTAGCTCCTGGCACTTTGTATGGTTTAGTCAATAATTTCTTTATGGGTCAAACCACGTTAGCTAATTCTGACGGCAACCCCACCGCTAAAGCCGCGACAACTTTTGCAACTATGCGAGGCCACGGGCCTGACGAAACTAACACTCAGGGTAGCTACTACGCTGCCAGCGTAGCAAGATATGGACAGAAGACAGGTATTGATATCTCTGATGGGGCTGGAGGAACGCGCGTAACATCGGTTGATCAAATTTCAGTTGCTCTAGGTTCAGTGGTTCCTCGAATTGAATTTAAATACAACAACCAAAATATCACCATAGTTCCGCTGTCTAAATCTGTAAGTGGGGGTAGTATTGCCTCTGCCAACAGCGTTCCAAATGGTTTTCAGCCCACTGGTTTAATCACACTTCTTTATTTTGATCAAATTCATAACACCTCACCGTCTAACACAACGTCTACAGTCAACGGAGGACGGCCATTTTTGCGATTCATGGCTAGTTTTTCAGATATCGATCAAGGTGCTGACAATGAGGCTGACGCTAACGTGTATTACACAGTTTTGATTGATACTTCGGGGCAGCTACAAATTCAAACTGACGCGTATTACGAAGCGGGCGGTATTAAGCAGAATATGGGCTATATTATTTCTGGAACCACTAAAGATGGCGTTTATTTAGAGGTGGCAGATGAAGGAGATAACCCAGTTTATTATTTAGATACATTGACAGGGCAAGATCCTGCTCCATCGGTAGGAAGAACAGTCGTAAACCCCACTCGACTACCTTCGTCGAATTTACGGACATTCACCTTGGGCGCGGGCAGTGGGGCAACTTTTGTGCCTAAAGATCCGCTTTGGTACGCCGCCAAGTACGGCGGTGCGGGCGTAGTTGACAGCAAAGGCGATCCTACCAATTATTTTAGAATCACTAATCCCTCTGAGCTTCCCACACAAATGGGCAAAGCTTTCAAGAGTGCTGCGTCACTAGCTGCGGTCGCTAGTACCAGTGTGGTGGGTGTAGGGCAGCGTAGTGCAGGTTCTGCTGCAGTCTATCAAGCCAACTATGACTCGTTGACATGGTCTTCTCGGCTGTATTCTTTTAAAGTTCAGCCTAGCGGCGCGGTTTCAAACACCGCAACATGGGAAGTATCTGAAAAGATACCTGATCCAAGTTTGCGCGCTAACATGTATCTTGGCCGCGGAGCAACAGCGCCTTTCAACTTAACGCCGTCCAACTATGCCTCATTGACTGCCGCTGAAAAAACTGATTTTGGTGGAACCCCCACGTATACCTACTTGTTGGGTGACAAAAGCGGCGAGGAGCGCAAAGGTGGAAATTTCCGTAACCGCGGCACCACCGCCGGAGGAGAGTATGGCTCGGTATTAGGTGACATAGTTAACTCTGACCCGCAAATCATATCCAAGAAGGATTATGACTACGCTTCAAGTGATGTTGACTACACTACATTTCTGAACGGGATTGATTTTGAAATGCTGGCCGTTGGCACTAACAATGGTTTCTTTCATATCTTTGACGCAGAAGCCGATGCTAGCGGTGGTGGAGAATTACTAGCCTTCATGCCACAAGCAGCTCGTCGTGATATTAAGGATCTGGCATCACGCGACTATAAGCACCGCAACTTTGTTGATGGTCCTATCGGCGTAGGTCATGCCAAGATCGCTGTGCCGGGCGATCCTACTGCAAGATGGCGTACAGTGGCAATCGGTGCTGGTGGCGATGGTGCACAAACTGTGTTTGCTGTGGATGCCTCAACTAAAACTTTTACTGCTAACAGTATTTTGTGGGAAATTAACACCGCAACTCTCACAGTTAATGCGCCGACTCAGGTCGCCAAATTTGGAAATATTATGGGCAAACCTGCTTTAGGCAAGTTGTCTGATGGAACTTGGGTCGCTATTTTCGGTAATGGCTACAACAGCACTGGAGGACAGTCACATTTGTTTGTAGTTCGTTTAGATACTGGTGCTATTGTGAGAGTCATCTCTACCAACTCTACAACTGGGAACGGGCTAGGATCGATTGAAATCGTGCGTAAAACATCTGGCAATCGCGATACGATTGATTATGTTTATGGCTCTGATTTCAGAGGCCAAGTTTGGAGATTTAACCCCAATGTAAACACTGCTGGTGCCTTGATTTATAAAACTCCGAATGGACGCCCTATCACCGCAGAAATTAAAGTGGATGACGCGCCTGCCAGCCCATTGACCACTGGCGGCAAGATGGTGTACTTTGGAACAGGGAGTTACCTTAGCCCTACGGACCCCAGCACTACAACCACTCAGGCGCTGTATGGTGTCTATGATGACTTGGTTCACAGCATTAATACGAGCGCTTTTGCGGCAGAGACAGACTTAACTTTTAATTCCTTGCTGGCCACTGCCGGAGCCGATACTCGCTCTAGCACTTCATCCGTCACCCCTGCTTGGTACACAGTTACTGGCAAAAAAGGATGGGTTTTAGAGCTAACAGGCACCAACGTGCAAGCTGGCGAGCGTGTTATTGCACCACCAGTGCGCTATAAAGTTAGCGGGGTCGTGGATGCTTTTTTATTCACATCTATCGTGCCTGGTACTGATGATTGCGAGCCCGGTATCAACTCATGGATTACAGGCGTTGATGCGCTTACTGGGGGCTATGCCAAAGTATTTAGGAATAATATAGAAAACTCTGTGCGAGTATCTGGAGGATCACCAAGGGGTGTTTTTGTATTATCGGATGGCGGAAGACCCGTACTATTTACGAGCCAAACAGTGTTTAATAATTCTATAGTTACAAGTAGTTATATAACTGGCACCGGCGGCGATCAAAGCGTGAGTATTAACGGCGTGGTTGGACGAACCCGCATCTTGTCTATTGATCTGAATGCAGCTGAGCCAGCGCCAGGAAGCAATGTGAATAGCAGACAAGTCTGGCGTCAGCTCAAGTAATTATTAAAAACAGAGGTGAAAAATTGAAATTAATCACGAAAAATCGCGGATTCACTTTGATTGAATTAATGATTGTTGTTGCGATCATCGGAATCTTGGCGGCCATTGCGATACCTTCTTATCAGCAATATATTGCTCGAGGTAACAGGTCGGCTGCTAAATCGGTTCTACTTGAAGTTGCGCAGTTTATGGAGCGATATCGGTCTAGTAATTTTCGCTACTCCACAGCTATAAACGGCACAACAGCTCCAACTTTGCCTACAGGCTTGCAGCAGGCACCCCAATCTGGTACTGCTAGATATAACATTGCTGTAACCACTGTGAGTGAGACAGCTTTTTTACTAACTGCCACACCAACAGGTTGGACCGATGCGCTGTGCGGTAACTTGACTTTGGATAATTTGGGGCAAAAAAGTGAAAGTGGAACTGGCGACCTCGCCGAGTGTTGGAATCGTTAATTGCTAGAGCCTATATTCGACATCACCTCTTCACCTCATCCACCAGCGCCCGAAACTCATCAATATCCTCAAAACTGCGGTAAACGCTGGCAAAGCGCACGTAGGCCACTTTATCTAGCTTCTTTAATTCCCGCATCACTAGCTCGCCTAGGCGGGGGCTGGGGACTTCGCGCTGGCCTAGGTTTAGTAGCTTTTCTTCGATGCGCTCTATGGCGCTGTCTACCTGCTCGGTGCTGACGGGGCGTTTGCGCAGGGCGAGGTTGAAGCTGGCTTGCAGCTTGCTACGCTCATACTCTATGCGGCGGCCGTCTTTTTTGACCACGGCCGGAAAGTTGACCTCGGGGCGTTCGTAGGTGGTGAAGCGCTTTTCACATGCGCCGCACTGGCGGCGGCGGCGGATAAAGCCCGCGTCTTCAGAGATGCGCGTTTCGACCACTTGGGTGTCGAGGTGGTTGCAAAACGGGCATTTCATCTGTTGTTAACTGCTTTAGGTAACTTTTTAAGCACTTTTCCGACGTGGATATTAAATAGTTCGCTATATATTTAATAGCGACCTACGGCTTAGCCATAGACCGGGAAGCGGCTGGTCAGCGCCACCACTTTGGCGCGCACGGCCTCAATATTGGCTGCGTCGCGCGGGTTGTCTAGTACGTCGGCTATCAGGTGGGCTGTGGCGCGGGCTTCTTCTTCTTTAAAGCCGCGGGTGGTCATGGCGGGGGTGCCTATGCGGATGCCGCTGGTGACCATCGGCTTTTCTGGGTCTTTGGGGATGGCGTTTTTGTTGATGGTCATGTAAGCGTCGCCCAAAATAGTCTCAGCGTCCTTGCCTGTAATGCCCTTCGAGCGCAGGTCAACCAGCATCAGGTGGCTCTCGGTGCGGCCGCTGACAATGCGCAGGCCGCGCTGCACCAGCGTTTCGGCTACGACCACAGCGTTTCTCATGATTTGCTGTTGGTACACCTTAAAGCTGGGCTCCAGTGCTTCTTTGAATGCTATCGCTTTGGCAGCAATGACATGCATCAGCGGGCCGCCTTGCAGGCCAGGGAATATGGCGCTGTTGATGGCTTTTTCGTGCTCGGCTTTCATCAATATGATGCCTCCGCGCGGGCCGCGCAGGCTTTTGTGGGTGGTGCTGGTGACCACGTCGGCAAACGGCACGGGGCTAGGGTACACGCCGCCGGCAATCAGGCCAGAGTAGTGCGCCATGTCGACCATAAATATCGCGCCAACCGCCTTGGCCACCTTGGCAAAGCGCTCAAAGTCGATGCGCAGAGCATAGGCTGACGCGCCAGCGATGATGAGCTTGGGCTTGTGCTCATGCGCCAACGCTTCCATTTTGTCGTAGTCGATCTCCTCGGCTTCGTTCAGGCCGTAGCTCACCACGTTAAACCATTTGCCGCTCATGTTCAGCGGCATGCCGTGGGTCAAGTGACCGCCTTCGGCCAGGCTCATGCCCATGATGGTGTCGCCGGGCTTTAAAAATGCCAAAAACACCGCTTGGTTGGCAGACGCGCCGCAGTGCGGCTGCACGTTGGCGGCTTCTGCGCCATAAAGCTGTTTGAGGCGGTTAATGGCCAGCGTTTCGGCCACGTCTACGTTCACGCAGCCGCCGTAGTAGCGCTTGCCTGGGTAGCCTTCGGCGTATTTGTTGGTCAGCTGGGTGCCTTGGGCGGCCATGACGGCGGGGGAGGCGTAGTTCTCAGAGGCAATCAGCTCAATATGGTGCTCTTGGCGGGCGTTCTCGGCCACGATAGAGGCGTACAGCTCAGGGTCGGCTTGTTCGATAAGGATGTTACGGTTGAACATGGTGTGGCAGTCCTAGGTTGGTAAGGAGTGTCCTCTAAGAGTAGAGGCTGCCCAGGCGAACGGCTAAAACGCGAATCATGCGCCCCAAGGCGCACAGTGCGGCACGCTCCCTAGTGGTGGCCCACGTCGGCGCTGGTGCTTTTGTGAAAAAAAGCCAGCGCCTATCGCCAGTTGCGTACAGGCCTAAGTGTACCTTAAGCTTATGAGTTTGCCAGCGCAGCGATGGTGTCTTCGATGTCGGTTTTAGGCTTCACAGGCGCTATCACGGGGATGGTCTGCGGCGTAAAAGGTGTGATCGTAGGCACAGGCTTGCCGCCTGCCACTTCGCGCAGCCGGGCGTGCTCGGCCATTACTTTGGCGGTATAGCCGCCCTCAGTGGCGTCGCTGGTTGCGCCCACATATTGACGCAGACCGCCTTCGATCGAGCCAGCGCGGGCAATACAGTCTTGCAGCACTTTAACGCCCACGCGCAGGTTAGTGACCGGGTCAAAAGCTGCAAATTTGCCGCCAAAGCCTTCGTATTTATCGCTGTGTATATTAGTCATCACCTGCATCAGCCCTTGCGCACCTACGGGGCTCTGGGCAAACGGGTTAAAGCTCGACTCGATGGCCATGATGGCCAAAATGAGGGTTGGCTCGATTTTGGTTTTAGCACCCACCTCGTAAGCCTCGGCCACTAGGGCAGAGATGGGCTCAGGAGCGACACTGTATTTTTTGCTCAGCCAGTAGGCCACTGCGGCTTGCTGTTTGGGCAGGTCTTTGGGGTTGGCTGCAGTGGCGCGGTCAATGGCTTCGGGCTCGGCCACGAGTGCCGAGGCATCGGCCACAACCACTGGCTGGCGAGCCTGTAGCCAGCCCATCAAGGCTGCCTCGCTCTGCAAGCGAAGCTCAGGTTTGGCCACCATCGTCAAAGCCAAGAACGCCAATACCAAGCCCACCATGGCCAAGCCATTGTGCGCAATCTCAAAAAATCCTTGTGCCACATCGCCTGCGAAAGTTCGCACGCCCTGGCCAAAACGCTTAATCACTGTCATATCACGCCTTTCTACGCGGGGGCAAACTTCACATGACTGCAGCTTGTTAGCTGTGCAGCCAAATGATGTGCCCCTCGTTTGGATTGGAAACACTGGTATCGCGGACTGCACATATATAGTATGTGTGCAAGGCAGTCTCATCGACACCCTACCGAACTTGGTAGCAGAACGGGCCGTTGGCTCTAAGGGGAGCCAAGGGTTAGCCCGTGGTTTTTGATTACAGGCAAATTGTAGGGGCCTTGCTCATACACGGTCAAGCATTTGGTATCTATTTGATATATCAAATTAGGCATTAAAACCCGTTGGACGTGGTGTTTTGCACGGTTTTGAGCGTTTAAAGCTCTAAAACGGCTGACTTAGAGACTAATGCTTAAACCGGGTGACTGCGGTTTGGGCGGGTTGTTTTGCCGGGTTGTGTGACATTTAGTATGAAAATAATAGCAAACTATTGAATATCTACGTCGGAAAAGTGCTCATTTTTCTTCCAAAAGCGTGATTGATGAGATGAAACGGGCTGTTGAGCTGACTAAGTGGTTTCCGGTGGGATTCATTAATCAGGCTTTTGTGGCCTTGGGGTGAGTTTCGTTTGGCTTGGCTTGATTGTGTGGCTTTGGTGAGATGGCGTATGCAAATCGCCCTCACACTGGGGTACCAGAGATCGGTCAATTTGCATACGCCATCTCACCTGCGACCACCTAGGCGCGCTGCCCGTAGCTTCGTCAAAGACTACGTGTTCAATACCGGCAGCGCTCTACATTAATCAGATCAAGTGTGTGGGTGTCCCTCTCGCCGGGTGTAAGGGTACTCCCGTGCCAGGCGAGAGGGACACCCACACACGCAGAGACAAAGCCAGCGAATACAAGGAAAATCAGCCACTCAAGCAAATCAAAGTCTTCAGGTAAATGGCAGATAACTGACGGAAAATCCCGCCAAACTGGCCTGCAAGTCATTTTGGTTACTTCTTCGCAGTATCATTAGCAAATTAGCATCACCAGGCACCCAATTCATGGCCGACCGTAAAGGCTCTCCGAGCGAAAAAACACTGCATTGCTCCTTTTGCGGCAAAAGCCAGCACGAGGTCAAAAAACTGATCGCTGGTCCGTCAGTGTTTATCTGTGACGAATGCATCGACCTGTGCAACGACATCATCCGCGATGAAGTGCTGCCAGAGTCAGAGCGCGAAGCGCGCGGCGACCTGCCCACGCCGCTGGAGATTAAAAACAACCTCGACAGCTACGTCATTGGCCAAGACCCGGCCAAACGCGCGCTGGCCGTGGCCGTGTACAACCACTACAAGCGCCTGCGCTACAAAGACAAGTCCAAAACAGGCGAGGTCGAGCTGACCAAAAGCAATATTTTGCTTATCGGCCCCACTGGCTCGGGCAAGACCCTGCTGGCCCAAACCATGGCCCGCATGCTCAATGTGCCGTTTGTCATGGCAGACGCCACCACGCTCACTGAAGCAGGCTACGTGGGCGAAGACGTTGAAAACATCATCTCCAAGCTGCTGCAAACCTGCAACTACGACGTCGAAAAAGCCCAGCAAGGCATTGTGTATATTGACGAAATCGACAAAATCTCGCGCAAGTCTGACAACCCGTCCATCACCCGCGATGTATCGGGCGAGGGCGTGCAACAGGCGTTGCTCAAGATCATCGAAGGCACCATGGCCAGCGTGCCGCCCCAAGGCGGGCGCAAGCACCCCAACCAAGACTTTTTGCAGATCGACACGACCAATATTTTGTTTATCTGCGGCGGCGCATTTGCGGGGCTAGAAAAGGTCATCGAAGCGCGCACCGAAGCCTCGGGCATCGGGTTTGGCGCAACCGTCAAGAGCAAAAAACAGCGCTCTTTAAGCCAGAGCTTTTTAGAGATCGAGCCAGAAGACTTGATCAAATATGGCCTGATTCCTGAGCTGATTGGCCGCATGCCCGTAGTGGCGGCGCTGTCTGAGCTGTCTGAGGATGCAATGGTACAGATTTTGACCGAGCCTAAAAACGCGCTGGTTAAGCAATACGCCAAGCTGCTGGCTATGGAAGGCGCTGAGCTGGAAGTGCGCCCCAGCGCGCTCAAAGCCATTGCGCGCAAGGCGCTGGTGCGCAAGACTGGTGCCCGCGGCCTGCGTTCGATCCTAGAAAACGCGCTGATCGACACCATGTTTGACCTGCCCAATGCGGGCAATGTTGAAAAAGTGGTGCTGGATGAGTCCACCATTGACGAAAACAAACCGCCGCTCTTGGTGTACCGCGAAACAGCCAAAAAGGCGTGAAATTGACCCGCGTGAACATGCCTGGCCCGAACACCTGATCACGGCTGAAACATCTGGGGGCTTGAAATCTTCGAACTTTGCCCTGATATTTCGCTCTACAACCCATAAAAGCTGAAAGACAACCATGTCAGGCAACACCACCCTACCGTCCGAGCCGATTGACCTGCCGCTGCTGCCGCTGCGTGATGTGGTGGTCTTTCCGCACATGGTCATTCCGCTATTTGTGGGCCGCGCCAAGAGCATCAAGGCGCTAGAGTCGGCCATGGAGTCTGAGCGGCGCATTATGTTGGTGGCGCAAAAGGCGGCCGCCAAAGACGAGCCAGCGGTCGAAGACATGTTTGCGGTGGGCTGCGTGTCCACCATTTTGCAAATGCTCAAGTTGCCTGACGGTACCGTAAAGGTGTTGGTAGAAGGCCAGCAGCGCGCCATAGTCAACCAAATTACCGATGGTGAGGTGCACTTTAGCGCCAATGTGACGCCCATCGTGCCCGAAGAGCTGACCGAGCCGCGCACCAATGACATTGAGGCGCTGCGCCGCGCAGTGATTGGCCAGTTTGACCAGTATGTCAAATTAAATAAAAAAATCCCCCCCGAGATTTTGACCTCTATCTCCAGCATCGACGACGCGGGCCGCTTGGCCGACACCATCGCCGCGCATGTGCCGCTCAAGCTGGACAGCAAACAAGCTGTGCTCGATTTGTCAGATGTGAAGGCGCGGCTAGAAAACGTGTACGAGCAGATTGAGCGCGAAGTTGATATTTTGAATGTCGACAAAAAAATCCGTGGCCGCGTGAAGCGCCAGATGGAAAAAAACCAGCGCGACTTTTATTTGAATGAGCAAGTTAAAGCGATTCAAAAAGAACTCGGCGACGGCGAAGAGGGTGCAGACATTGAAGAGCTCGACAAAAAGATCAAGCTCGCCAAAATGCCCAAAGACGCGCTTAAAAAAGCCGAGAGCGAACTCAAAAAGCTCAAGCTCATGTCGCCCATGTCGGCCGAGGCCAGCGTGGTGCGCAACTATATTGAAGTGCTGATCAACCTGCCGTGGTCTAAAAAGACCAAGATCAAACACAACCTGGGTCACGCCGAAGAGGTGCTCAATGCCGACCACTTTGGACTGGAAAAAGTCAAAGACCGCATTTTGGAATATCTCGCAGTGCAGCAGCGCGTGGACAAAGTCAAAGCGCCGATTTTGTGCCTCGTAGGCCCGCCAGGTGTGGGCAAGACCTCGTTGGGTCAGTCGATAGCCAAAGCCACGGGCCGCAAGTATGTGCGCATGGCGCTGGGCGGCATGCGTGACGAGGCCGAGATTCGCGGGCACCGCCGCACTTACATTGGCGCGCTGCCAGGCAAGGTGCTGCAAAGCCTGACCAAGGTGGCCACACGGAACCCGCTGTTCTTGCTTGACGAGATCGACAAGCTGGGCACCGAGTACCGTGGTGACCCATCAAGCGCGCTGCTCGAGGTGCTAGACCCCGAGCAAAACCACACTTTCAGCGACCATTATGTGGACGTTGACTTTGACCTGAGCGATGTGATGTTTGTGGCGACCAGCAACTCGATGAACATTCCGCCTGCGCTCTTAGACCGCATGGAAGTGATTCGCCTGTCGGGTTATACCGAAGACGAAAAAACCAGTATTGCAATGCGCTACCTCTCGCCCAAACAGCTAGAGAACAACGGCGTGAAAGACACCGAGCTGGAGATCACCGAATCGGCTGTGCGCGACATCGTGCGCTACTACACCCGCGAGGCGGGCGTGCGCTCGCTCGAGCGCGAGCTGTCTAAGATTTGCCGCAAAGTGGTCAAGGGTTTGCAGCTCAAGACCTACACCAGCAAAGTGGTGGTCAAGGCGGAGAATTTGAACGACTTTTTAGGGGTGCAAAAATTCACCTACGGCCGCGCCGAAAAAGACAACCAAGTAGGCCAAGTGGTCGGCTTGGCGTGGACCGAAGTGGGCGGCGATTTGCTAACCATTGAAGCTGCGCTCATGCCCGGTAAGGGCGTGATTACGCGCACCGGTTCGCTGGGCGATGTGATGAAAGAGTCGGTCGAGGCCGCGCGCACTGTGGTGCGCTCGCGCGCGCGCCGCTTGGGCATCAAAGACGAAGCGTTTGAAAAGAAAGACCTGCACATTCACGTGCCTGACGGCGCAACACCCAAAGACGGGCCGAGCGCAGGCGCAGCCATGACGACTGCATTTGTCTCAGCGCTCACCGGTATTCCTGTGCGCGCTGATGTGGCCATGACGGGCGAGATCACGCTGCGCGGCGAAGTTACCGGTATTGGTGGCCTGAAAGAAAAGCTGCTTGCAGCCTTGCGCGGCGGTATTAAAACCGTGCTGATCCCTGAAGAGAACGCTAAAGACTTGCAAGATATTCCAGAAAATGTGAAAAATGGTTTGGAAATCGTGCCCGTGAAATGGATCGACCAAGTGCTGGCGATTGCGCTAGAGCGTATGCCAGCAGCGTTGCCGGATGAAGAGCCGATAGCTGCTGCAGTAGCGGTTGCTGTAGAGGCTGCAAAAATTTCTGCAACTGAATCTTCTGCCTCTGTAAAACACTAAAAAGTTCTGCTACAATCGTAGCTTCGATGCGGGAATAGCTCAGTTGGTAGAGCGCAACCTTGCCAAGGTTGAGGTCGAGAGTTCGAGACTCTTTTCCCGCTCCACATCGCTAAAAAAGGGAAGCAACAGCTTCCCTTTTTTTCTCTGGTTTTTATGTCAAGCAACTTTGGCAAGTTGAACCAGCAGGCTTTTACGAGTTTGCTGGAGGTTAAGTTAAGTGGCGCGGTAGCAAAGCGGTTATGCCCCGGATTGCAAATCCGGTTAGCCCAGTTCGACTCTGGGCCGCGCCTCCAGTTTGAGTATGCTTCGCAAGCCACCTTGCGCGGTACGAGTAGTCCTAGTAGCCTGAGTGGTGGAATTGGTAGACACAGCGGACTTAAAATCCGCCGCTTCGTTCATAGCGGGCGTACCGGTTCGATTCCGGTCTCAGGCACCACAAAAATCCTTATAGCCTCTTGCACTTGTTTGCAGTGGTACTACACTCTACTTATGTCATCGAATTCCCAGCCCTATGAAATCCACGTGCATGGCGATGTGCCCGTGCGTGACGACGTGACCTTTGCGCAGCTTGAAGAGGCGCTCAAACCTCTGTGGTCCTATGCGGGTGCCAAATCGCTGGTGCGCGGCGCGGTTAGCTCTTATGAAGAAGAGCCGGGCTTGCGTTTTGACGCCAAAGAGCATGTGCTGCACATGTGCTGGACTGTGCCTGCCGATGAAGATATTCGCCAAGCCCTAGAAGAGATGTGCATGGGTCTCAACGAGCTGGCCTCTGCAGGCGCAGCCATCGAAATCAGCATTTACGACACCGAGTTTGACGAAGACGATGAAGATGAGGACGACGAAGCCGAGTCACGCGATGACTTCTTGATGTTATTTGTCGGCCCAACACCGGGCGACATCATGCAGGTGCAGCGCGACATGCTGGTAGAAGACGTGATGGCCGTAGTGGAGCGGCACTTTGACCGCGCCGAGATGCAGGGCATCGTGACGGAGGTGGACAAGCTGTTCGCCCAGCGCTTTGACAAGCTGGTCAGCTCACTGCAAGTGGGCCGCCCGCCGCGCGGTTCAGGCGGCAATGGGCCAGGCAGCCACGGCGGCCGCAAGCCTCGGCATCTGCACTAATAAAAACAATCGGGGCACAGGCCTCGGTAGCGGGCGTTGCCACCAATGAGCACCTGCTCGCCTTCACGGATGCGCTCGCCGTCGTCGTTAAAGCGGGCGTTCATGCTGGCTTTTTTGCCGCATTCACAAATGGTTTTCATCTCTTCAATATCATCTGCTAGTACCAACAAGGTAGCGGCTCCGGCAAAGGCTTTGCCCTGAAAGTCGCTGCGCAGGCCGTAGCACATGACTGGTGTGTTGTGCGTGTGCGCCCAGCGGTGCAGCTCTTCGACTTGGGGCACTGTTAAAAACTGTGCTTCGTCTATCAGCACACAGGCCAGTTTGGATATCCACTTGGCTTGCTGTGCATGGGCGATACGCTCGGCCATGCTATGGCTTGGGTTGAATGTGACTGCTTCGCGGCTCAGGCCTAGGCGCGAGGCGATCATGCCGGTGCCGCCTCGGTTGTCCAGCTCAGCCGTGAGCAGCACCACGGCCATGCCGCGCTCTTCGTAGTTGTAGGCGGCTTGCAAGAGCGAGGTGGATTTGCCGGCGTTCATCGCGGCATAGCGGAAATACAGTTTGGCCATGGCGTTTTATCTTCTAGACCTTGAGCTTACCGCACATAATGAGGCTTCACCTTGAGGAGCTTCCCCGATGGCCATATTCAATCAAGATGCTTTAAACCCCGGCGTGCGAAAGCGCGAGGTATTTGGTTGGGCAATGTACGATTTTGCCAACTCTGGCTACATCACGGTGGTTATTACCGCTGTCTTCGCGGCTTACTTTGTGGGCGGTATTGCCAAAGGTGCTGAATGGGCCACCTTTGCCTGGACGCTGGCGCTGAGTATCTCGTATGCCATCGTCATGCTGACCATGCCCAGCCTGGGCGCGTATGCAGATGCCCACGCGGCCAAAAAGAAGCTGTTGATGCTGTCAACAGGGCTGTGCGTGGTGTCCACAGCGGCGCTGGCTTTTGCGGGGCCGGGTAGTGTTGCGCTGGCGTTTGTATTGATCGTGGTGTCCAACACGTTTTACAGCTACGGCGAGTCGCTCACGGCATCGTTTTTGCCCGAGCTGGCACGGCCCGAGGGCATGGGCAAGGTGAGCGGTTGGGGCTGGAGCTTTGGCTACTTTGGCGGCATGCTGGCGCTGGGAATTTGCCTAGGCTATGCGATCTGGGCAGGCCAGCGCGGCATCAGCGCCGACAGCTTTGTACCCGTGACCATGCTGATCACGGCTGCACTGTATGGCGGCGCAGCGCTGGTGACGTTTAAGCTGCTCAAAGAGCGCGCAGTGCCTAGGCCGTTGGCGCAGGGTGCGGGCGGATTTAAGGCCTCTTTGGTGCAACTGCAAGCCACCTTTCACCAAGCCAAGCGTTACCAAGACTTTATGTGGCTGCTGGTGTGCGCGGTGTTTTACCAAGGTGGTGTGGCGGTGGCCATTACTTTGGCTGCAATTTACGCTGAGCAGGTGATAGGGTTTAAACAGCAAGAGACGATGGTGCTGATCTTTGTGCTCAACTTGGCTGCTGCGGGCGGTGCGTTTGCTTGCGGCTATGTGCAAGACCGTTTGGGTCATAAGCTGGCGCTGGGTATCACGCTGGTAGGCTGGGGCGCTACCTGTGTGATTGCGGCGCTGACCACCACCAAGGGCGGGTTTTGGTATGCCGCCGCGCTGGCCGGCTTGTGCATGGGCAGCAGCCAATCTGCAGGCCGCGCGATGGCGGCCATGCTGTCGCCGCCTGCGCAATCGGGCGAGTTTTTTGGTTTGTGGACGTTTGCAACCCGCTTGGCCAGCATCATCGGGCCGCTGACTTACGGCGCTATCACCTGGGCCACAGGCGGCGACCAGCGTGTGGCGATTGGTTCGACAGCCGTGCTGTTTGTGGTGGGGCTGGCAGTTCTGCAAAAGGTGGACATGGCGCGTGGGCGCGCAGCCACCCAGGCTATTTAGAGGCGAGTGACACCGGGCCGTAATACGCTTTGGCTTGGCTGCGCGTGTTGTCGGTGTCGGTCATCAGCGCTATGCCCAGCAACGCGCCCGGAGCCTCACCAAAGGCGCGCTCAAAGTCGGCTTTGATGTCGCGCTCGTAGTCCAGCCATTGGTTTAAATTTTTAGTGCCCGACTCGATCACGATTTTGCGAATGCGGTCGGTGCGGGCGTTGTGCACTATGGTGCCGGGTGCGCGCTTTTTGCTCCACACATACATCAGCGTTGCGTAGGGCAGCTCTTCGCCAGTGATGGCTCGGCTGAGCTCAGAGAGAATGGCGTTTTTGGCTGAAAATTGCGACCGGTCGCCTTCAAATGCCAGCACGATGCGCACGGGTGCGTCGTCGCGCTCGCGCAGAGCCAGGTCAGCTTCTTCGATCAGCCCAGGCACCTTCCACGAAAAGCGCACCTGCTGCAACTCGCTGGCCGGAATGCGCAGGTTTTGGCGCAGCATGCTGGCGGACGCGCTGGCCACTGCCAGCATGGCGTTGCGGCCGTCCATGCTGACGGGGCTGAATATGGTGGGCTGCTTGCCGGGCAGGCGGTAGGTTTGCCAGCTTTTATTGTCAGTCCAGACAAACTTTTGGGTCGCAGAGCCAGACTCACCCGCGCTGGCCGAGTCTGTGTCAGGCGCTACAGTGGCGCAGCCCGTGGCCATGAGCAACGCGCACATCGCTGCGCAAGCGCGCATGTCCGCAGAAAGCCCCCGGCGATAGGGGTGCAGTGATGGGGCGGCAGTAGCGGTGAAGCGGGACATGAGATTTCACTGAAACGGGTTTTAAGGGTACGAGGCAAATACAGCGAACCGTGACTTATGTTACGTATATTGCTTTTACGTAAAATAATGTATTTTAGATGCATGACAGCACGGTGATTGGGTGATTAACCCTAGGCAAGACGTAACAAGTCTGCCTTGCAGGCTTTGCATGTGCCCAGGCGCTGTGGTCTTGCCGCAGCTCAGTTAGTCGGGCATGCAGTGCAGCGGCAGGTCGTGAAGCTGTGCCAGTGCGTTGATTTGCAAACAGCTGCGCACTGCAAAAAACGCTGTCAGTGCAGTGTGCGTCTCTGGCAGTAGCATGTCCGCCGTGTCTGCTGTTGCAATGAAAGCTGCTTTGCACAGTGCCAGTGCGAAATGGGGCTCTAGCGCAGCAACAGCCACGCGGCCATCGGCGCAGCGGTACACGCGGTAGCCTGCATGTGCGCCACCCACCGTGCCGCTGGGCTCTGTCATGCCCCAGGCGCGGGGCAGGGCCAAGTGCTCGGCTGCGCTAGACAGCGCCACTTCTTGGCAGCTGGCTAAGCCTTGGGTGCGATAGAGCAGCACAGCTTGCAGCACGGCTTCAGTAGCCATCAGCGCGCCTGCCATGTCTGCGTACAAAGTGGCGGGCAGCTCAGTGCTGGTGACCAAGCCGTGCTCGGCTAAATACGTCAGGTCGTGGCCCGGCTCGTCTGCACGTGCGCCTGGGCTGCCTACGATGCTCACCATGCACAGCTGTGGGTGCTGGCGGTGCAGTGTGGGCCAGTCTAGCTGCAGCTTGCGTAGTGCAGCAGGGCGAAACGAGGTGAGCAGCACTTGGGATTGCGACAGCTCTGCGTGCAGCGCGGCTTGGTCTTTGGGGGTCTTCAGGTCGAGTGTGAGGGTGCGTACGCCGTCGTGCAACTGCGCGTAGGCAGGTGCGCTGTAGCTGCGCATCAGGTCGCCGCTGGGGCCTTCTACCTTAGTGCACTGAGCGCCCATACCGTGCAGTCGCATGAGTGCGGCGGGGCCGGGCAGGTTGAGTGCCAGGCTGATGACATGCACTCCTTGCAACGGCTTGGCAGAGTGTGCGAGAGGGGATGCTTGGTGTATGTTCATGAGAATATTTTAGGTGAAAATATTGGCATTTTCCGACGTGGATATTGAATAGTTAGCTATTAAATTAATAGTAATCTGTGCAAATTTAAGCCCATCAATTAGCCGCGCAACCCTACATAATTTTCTGCCAGCATGGTCTGCGCAGCATCTGAACTCATTAAATAACCCAGCTCGGCCTCTTGCATTTTTTGTCCAAAGCCTTCGCTGTCTGGGAAGCGGTGCATCAGCGAGGTGAGCCACCAGCTAAAGCGCTCTACACGCCAGATTTTGGACAACGCGCGCTGCGAGTAGCCGTTAATGCCGGCTTCGGATTGGTCAATGTAGTAATCACTAAATGCTTCAAACAGCATCTTCACATCGCTGGCCGCAAGGTTCAGCCCCTTGGCACCTGTGGGCGGCACGATATGGGCTGCGTCGCCCGCTAAAAACAAGCGACCAAACCGCATAGGTTCGGCCACAAAGCTGCGCAGAGGCGCAATGCTTTTCTCTATGCTGGGGCCGGTGACGATGCGGCTCGCTGTGTCTTCGTCTAAGCGCAGTTTGAGTTCAGTCCAAAACCGTTCGTCGCTCCAGTCGCTCGTCTTGTCGGTGATGGGGCACTGCACGTAATAGCGGCTGCGCGTTAAGCTGCGCATGCTGCACAGCGAGAAGCCACGCGGGCTGTTGCCGTAGATGATGGCGTGGGGCGAGACGGGCGGCACATCGGCCAACACGCCCAGCCAGCCAAATGGATATTCTTTGCTGTACTCCGTGATGCTTGCCTTAGGCACGCTGGCGCGGCTGACGCCATGAAAACCGTCGCAGCCTGCGATGAAGTCGCAATCGATCACGTGTTCTTTATCGCCCAGTGTGTAGCGCACCGATGGCGCAGCGCTTTCAAAGCCGTGCAAGCTGACCTGCTGCGCTTCGTACACTGTAGTGCGGCCTGTGGCACAGCGGTGCTGCATCAGGTCGTGGGTGACCTCGGTTTGGCCGTAGGCGGTGACCACTTTGCCGCCTGTGCGGTGAGACAAGTCAATGCTGTGGCGCTGGCCGTTGAACACCAGCTCCAAATGCTGGTGCGCATGGCCATGCGCCTGCACGCCTGTGCCCACGCCAGCCTCTGCCAGCGCATCGACCGTGGTTTGCTCCAGTATGCCCGCGCGAATACGGCCGAGCACGTAGGGCGCGTTTTGGCGCTCTAGGACGATGTTGTCTATACCTGCTTTGTGCAGCAGCGCGCCAAGTAGCAAGCCCGCAGGGCCTGCACCGATGATGCAAACTTGTGTGCGCATGGTGTGTTGAGCGATGTGAAAAATAGTGTGTCTAGGCTAAGACACTCGGCGCGAAGTGCAAAGTAGCTTGGTACTATATTGCGCGATTAAAAGTATATTTGCGCGATAATCGCGCAATGAAATCATTGCAACTGCTGGCTAAAGCCGATGTGATTGAAGGCGCAGTGCGGGCGCTGGCTGTTTTGGAGGCGTTTAGCGCAGAGCGCCAGCGGTTGAATGCCACCCAAGTGGCTGAGCGCGCAGGCATCACACGCGCTGCTGCGCGCAGGTACTTGCTCACATTGCAAGCGCTGGGCTATTTGGAAGGCGAGCGCGGTGTGTATTGGTTGGGTGTGCGTGTGCTGCGCTTGGCGGGCAATTATTTGGCCTCAGCGCGCCTGCCGCGCGTGGTGCAGCCCACACTCAACCGCTTAAGCGCAACGCTGGACTGCGCTGTGTCTGTGGCGGTGCTAGACGATGCTGATGTGGTTATTGTGGCGCGCAGCGGCGAGCAGCGCATGCTCAGGCGTGCCTTGCCTTTTGGCACCCACCTAGGGGCACGGTTGCCAGCGTTTGCCACCAGCACAGGGCGCATTTTATTGGCGCAGCTTAGCCGTGTGCAGCTCTCGACATGGCTTGAGGACAAAGTACTGCAGCGATTAACACCGCACACCACAACAGGAAAATTAGCTTGGAAAGCCTGTGTGCAGCGCGCTGCAGAGCAGGGCTATTGCGTTGCTAACCAAGAGCATGAGTTGGGCGTACAGGCACTGGCGGTGCCGCTGCGCGATAGCTCTGGCAGGGTAGTAGCGGCGCTCAATGTAGTGGTGCCAGCCGATGCTGATGCTACTTGGCCTGTGCAGGTTAATAAAGCGCAAAAAACTCGCCTATCAGCTCACACCTTGGCGCTGGTGCCTTCATATTTGCCTGCGATGCTGGCAGCAGCAGATGAAGTGCGCTTGCTACTCTGAACGCAGTGCCAAAGTCAAGCGCGGTGCGAAATTTCTACCACCAAGCTGCGCGTAGCCAAAACGTCAATAAGACGCTGCGCTTTGGCGCGATTGACTGCATCTAGGTTGGCGTCCCACTCATCGAGCAAATAGATGGCAGCATGGGTCTGGTTGACGATTTCTGTTAGCGACTGCAACTGCCGCTCGCCTGATGAGAACCCTGCGCTAGCCTCGGCTGTGGGTGCCACTTGATTGGTGGTGGGAGCGGCGGTGGTGTCATCTTCGTCAGCCGCATCTTCCTCCTTGGCGGCCGCTTCGGCTGCTGCAAAATCAAAAGCCAGCTTAGTGCTGGTGGGCCAGTAATAAGCGTTGCCACCGATGTGGTGCTTGAGTGCTGCTAGCAAGGTTGACTTGCCAGCGCCGTTGCTCCCGCGCACTTGGACTACGCCGCGTTCCAGCTGACTTAGCATCGCGCAAGCGGCTTCAAAGCTGGCCAAGGGCAATGGTGTGGCAATCTGAACGCTGGCATCGGTCAATAGGGCTGACGGCACACCAGGCGGCAGGTATGTCAGGTGCAACTCGCTCATATTAATTCGATCATTAAAATCCTCATCCGCTTGGGCCTGCATAGCTTGGCTCGCACCAACCATGCGAATCCAAATAGCTTGCAGATCGTTCCAGCCAGCGGCTAAATCATGCACGTTGTACGACAGCTCGATTTGGCGCGGCAGCGTAGCAGCCAAAGCAATGAGGAGGGCAGTGTTTTGCGTATTGTGACCCGCGACATAGGCCAAATACGCCATAATGATCATCAGGGATGCGATACCACTGAAAGCGGCTACGCCCTGTTTGGCCACGATGGTGCGAATTTGCGCGCGCAGGGCATCGCGCAGGCGCTTTTTAAAACCCGCGTGCCATACTCGAAAGTTATAGCGATTTCCGCTGGTGATATTGTCCCAAGCCGTGTAGGTGCGTGCTGTCATGCTATTGGTAGCACGTTGGTTTTCAGCGTAGGTGGCACTCACCCATTTGCGCACGGCGTACTGCAGCAGCATCAAAGCCACAAACACACCTGCGTAGATAAACGGCAAGCCCGCATCAATCGCTAAGCCCAGCACGATCGAGTTAAACAACAGGCTGAACAAAAGTTTGAGGTCGGCTTCCAGCTCATAGATGAGCTCAAAAATCAGGTGAAAGGTTTCGTTGGTTAAAAACGGCTCCACCTTTTCGCGCTGTGCGGTGCCTGAAAATAAACGTGCGTCGCTGCGGTTTTCTCGTGCAAAGCGCAGCATGTAGCGGCCAAACGTGCCAAAGCCTGCGCGCTCGGCATACACCCAACTGATAGCACCCACAGCATAAGAGGCAGACTGCGCCAGCACGATCCAACCAAAGTCAGCCAACAAGAAGTCTTCGTTGGCCAGGTCTTGGCCCGCTTGAATGACCAGCCAGGTAGTCAGTGCGGCCAATGCAGCTTCGACCATCAGTAAGCCCAACATGCCGTAGAAAGGTGGGCACAACATCAAGCCCGCAAAATCACGGGACTTGAAGAGTTTGCGCGCTTTAAGAGAGGCAGATGGCATGGGTGAAATAGGCGCTGTAAGCTGGGGTTTAGTTCGGATAAGTAGTTACCCTTATTTGAATAACTCTGTGTGGTTTTTGAGCTTCAGTCGTGTGCTTTGTCAACGTATTTTGGTTATTTCACGTTGTGTCAACAGGCCAATAGGATCAACTTATTGGTTACACTGGTTCACCTGCTGAAAAGTAGGTGAATATTAACCCCTCAAACCGAAGGAAGACAATCATGGCAAAGAAAATGAAGAAAAAAGCCGGCAAAAAGCCAGCAGCTCCAGCCGCTAAGTAATTAGCCGCTTAAAGCGAAAAATACCCGCTTAAGCGGGTATTTTTTTGTCTGCTGTGAATATGAGCAACCGATGCAAGAGGGTACTTTTGCAGAGGTCGCCTGTCCAGATCAAACTCCTAAGTAGCGGGTCAGCAGCCCAGGTTGACGGTGCAGTTCGGCAGAGCTGCCTGTGAACACCACCTCGCCCTTGACCAAGATCACATTGCGGTCGGTGATCTGGGTCACGTGCTGGTAGTTTTTGTCCACAATCACACTGCTCATACCTGTTTGCTTGATGGTCTCGCAAATACGCCAAATGTCTTTGGCAATCAAGGGTGCCAAGCCTTCGGTGGCTTCGTCCAAAATCAAAACATCGGGGTTGGTCATCAGCGCGCGGCCAATGGTCAGCATTTGCTGCTCGCCGCCCGACAGCTGCTGCCCGCCGTGGCCTAAGCGCTCTTTGAGGCGCGGAAACGTGTCCAGCACACGCTCATATGTCCAGTCGCACTGCTTGCGTGTGCCCGCGCGCGCAGCCATGAGCAAGTTTTCTTTGACATTCAAATTGCCAAAGATGCCGCGCCCCTCGGGTACATACGCAATGCCTAGGTGGGCTACTTCATAAGCCGAACGGCCCGTCATCTCTTGGCCCGCAATATGCACACTGCCGCGCGCAGGTTTGACCAAGCCCATGATGGACTTGAGCAAAGTTGATTTGCCCATGCCGTTGCGCCCCATTAGGCCAATGGTTTCACCTACGCCTACAGTAAAGTCAATGCCTTTTAAGATGTGGCTTGCGCCATAGTAGCTGTGCAGACCTTGCACCTGAATCAGTGGCGTGCCCATGCTCAGTGCGCCTCGCCTAGATAGGCTGCTTGTACCGCAGGGTCTGCGCGCACCTGCGCAGGCTGTCCACTGGCAATCATTTGGCCATTCACCATGACGGTGAGTTGGTCAGCCAGTGTAAATACGGCATCCATATCGTGCTCCACCAGCAAGATGGCGTGCTGGGGTTTGAGAGCCTGCAGGAGTTCGATCATCTTGTGCGCCTCGGCCGTGCCCATGCCTGCCAAAGGTTCGTCGAGTAGCAGCACTTGGGGCTGAGTGGCCAGCGCCATAGCGATCTCTAGCTGGCGTTGCTCTCCGTGGGATAGCGCAGCCGCTTGCGCGCTCTCGCGCCCGCTCAAGCCTGCCTGCGTTATGGACTGCGCCGTCAATTGATTGCTAGCGTCAAACGCACTGGCGCGGGCCAGCCAGCGCAACGCGTGCTGCGCGCGAGACTGCGCAGCCAAGTGCACGTTGTCCCATACCGTCAGGGGCAAAAAGATATTGGTTTTTTGGTAGCTACGGCCCAAGCCACTGCGCGAGATTGTCTCGGGTGCTGCACCGGTCACATCGTGGCCTAATAAATGCACGCTGCCCGAGGTGGGGCGCAGATCGCCCGAGAGCAGGTTGGTCAGTGTTGACTTGCCTGCACCGTTGGGGCCGATGACAGCGTGAATGGTGTTGCGCACCAGTGTGATCGATAGTTCGCTCACGGCAGCCAAGCCGCCAAACCGTTTGGTCAGATTGCGGGCGACGAGCAATACGTCGCTCATGGCTTGTCACCTTTGGCACCAGAGAACTTTTCAATCAAGCCAAGCAGGCCGCGTGGAGCAAGAATAACCACCGCAACGATAAACGCGCCCATCAACAGCTGCCAATGTTTGGTGATGTCTTTGAACACATGCAAAAACATCTCAAACGCAAACGCGCCCACAATGGCACCCGCAAAATTGCCCATGCCGCCTAAGATGACCATCATGATCACATGGGCGCTGTTGTGAAAACCCATGAGCTCGGGGTTGATGTAGCCAGTCTGCACGCCCCATAAATAGCCCGCCACACCCGCCAGCGCACCCGCTAAGGTGAAGGCTGCCAGCTTGTAGCTGTAGGTACGGTAGCCCATAGCGCGCATGCGGTGTTCGTTGATGCGTATGCCGCTCAGCGTGCGGCCAAAGGGGCTAAAAAGTACACGGCGCAAAAAGAAATACACCGCCAACATCAGTACAAAAACCAAAAAATAAAGGCTGCGCTTATTGTCCAGGTTCAGTAGCTCGATACTGCCCAGCGCTACCACTGGCTTGAGGTTGATATACAGCCCGTCTGAGCCGCCCAGAGCTTTGTTGTCAAAGAATGCAAAAAACACCATTTGGGCAAACGCCATCGTGACCATGATGAAGTAAATACCGTGCGTGCGCACCACAAAAAACCCAATCACCGCCGCCGCCAACGCCGATGCACCCACCGCCAAGGGCAGACTCCACCAAATACTTGCGCCACTGGCCTCGGGCGAGACAAACGCCAGCACATAACCCGCTAAGCCAAAGTAGGCCGCGTGGCCCAGCGAAACCAAGCCTGTAACGCCCTGCAGCACATCTAGGCTCATCGCAAAGATCGCCATGATCATCATGCGTGTGACCAGCCCCAAATAAAAGTCACTGCCCACAAACGGAAACACCGCCAGCGCGAGTGCGCCCAAGCCCAGCGTGAACCGCAGGCTGCGCGGCAGGCGCTCAAGATTGGTTTGTGCGGCGCTCATGGCAGTGTGCTCATTGTTTAAACAGCCCTTCGGGCTTGAACAGCAGCACGAGCGCCATCAGCACATACACCAGCATGCTGGCCACAGACGGAAACAGCACTTTGCCAAAGGTGTCTACCAAGCCCACCAGCAGCGCTGCAATGAGTGCGCCGCGCACCGAGCCGATGCCGCCAATCACGACGACCACAAAGCACATGATCAGCACGCTCGAACCCATATTGGGGTAGACCGACGAGATGGGTGCGGCAATCATGCCCGCAATCGCTGCCAATGCTGTGCCCAAGGCAAACACGATCATTTGAATGCGCTTGACGTTCACGCCCAGTGCCTGCGCCATCTCACTGTTAAAGGCACCCGCACGAATTTTCATGCCCAGCTTGGTTTTAGAGATCAGCAAATACAAGCCGATGGCCAAAGCGATGCACAAACCGCTCATGAACAGTCGGTAGACAGGGTAGGACAAATTTTCGGTCAGCGGGATGGACGCAGACAGCGCATCAGGAATATTCACGCCATGCACATCGTCGCCCCAGACGATAGAGCGCGTCTCTTCAAAGATATAAATCAGGCCAAAGGTCAGCAGCACTTGGTCAAGATGGCTGCGCTGGTAGAAGTGGCGAAACAGCAGCCACTCAAGCGCCAAGCCAAACAGCACTGCGAGCACTGCGCCCAAGACGATGGCCAATGTAAAGCTGCCGGTCAGGGTGGCCAGCGACCACGCCATATAAGCGCCCAGCATATAAAAGCTGCCGTGTGCCAAGTTGACCACGCCCATGATGCCGAAGATCAGCGTTAAACCTGCGGCCAGCATGAACAGCAGCAACCCATACTGCACGCTGTTGAGCAACTGGATAAGAAAAGTACCGAAATCCATCAGTCAGAATCCAAGGCTTATTTACGCGCAGCCAATAGCAAGCAGCCCATGCCTGCAAATAGCCCGCCCGAGACGCGGTTAAACACCCGTGCGCGGCCCGCTTGGCGCAGCCAAGGTGCAATGCGTGCGGCAAACAGTGTGCACACGCTGAGTGTGGTGAACTCAAAGGCTACGAACGTGAGCGCCAAAATAGCAAACTGCGGTGCCCAAGCCTGCGTGCTGTCGACAAACTGCGGAAAGAACGCCGCAAAAAACAACAGCGCCTTAGGGTTGCTCGCGCCCACCAGCATGCCTTGCAAATACAGCTGCTTCATGCAGACGCCACTGTCTGCGCTGGCCGCAGGCAAGTCAAAGCTGCTGACTGGGCTGCGGAAGGTTTTGATACCGAGGTAAATTAAATATGCACCACCCACCAGTTTCAAAATCCAAAACGCGGTGTCTGACGCAGCCAGCACAGCGCCTAAACCCAGCGACGACAGCAAAATCATGCCCAGCGCAGCGGTGATGCTGCCGCTGGCCGAGGCCATGGCTTTAGGCGCACCGTGGGCTATGGCATTGGTCATGCTCATCAGCATGGTGGGGCCTGGTGTGAGCACCAGCAGTGCGACAGCAGCGAGGTAGAGCAGGTAGGTAGATAAGGTCATAGTGCATTGAGCTTAAACGAAACTGAAACTAAAAAAGCGCATCCGAAAAAAGGGAGGTCCAAGCCTCCCTTTTGCTGGGGCGACGCGTGTGGTTAGCCCATTTTGCAGCCCGCGCCGCTGTCAGCCAGCGCTTTGGCGGCTATGCCGATGACTTTGTTTTCTTTGTTTTCGACCTGGCGCACATAAATGTCTTGCACCGGGTTGTGCGACTTGCTCATGGTCCATTTGCCGCGCGGGCTGTCGATGGTGGCGCCTTCCATAGCGGCGTACAAAGCCGCTTTGTTCGACAAGTCGCCTTTGACAGCATTGGCACCTTGAATCAGCAGCAAGCCCGTGTCGTAGCCTTGTACGGCGTACACATCGGGCTGCGACTTGAATGCCTTGGCGTAGGCCAAGCGGAAGTTTTTGTTGCGCGGGGTGTTCAGCGAGTCGCTGTAGTGCATGGTAGTGATAATGCCATCGGCAGCAGGGCCCGCAGCGTCCAGCACGCCTTCGGTCAAGAAGCCCGAGCCGTACAGCGGGATTTTGCCTTTGAGGCCCGCAGCAGCGTAGTCCTTAATAAACTTGGCTGCGCCGCCACCTGCCCAGAAGCAGGCCACAGCGTCAGGCTTGAGCGAGGCAATCTCAGTAAGGAAGGCTTGAAATTCGACGTTAGGAAACGGCAGGCTCATCTCTTTGATGATGGTGCCGCCTGCGGCCAAGTAGCCTTCTTTAAAGCCTTCCAGCGCTTCGTCGCCTGCAGCGTATTTCCAGGTGATCCACACGGCAGTTTTGTGGCCTTTGTCGAACATGACTTTGCCCAAAGCGCGGGTAGGCTGGCTGTTGCTAAAGCTGGTGCGAAACACGTTGGGCGCGCACAGTGCGCGCGTAGCGGCGTGCACGCCTGCGTTCGGGATTAAGCTCAATACACCTGACTCACGGGCGACCTTTTGAATGCCCATTTGCACGCCAGAGTGCACCGTACCTACCAGCACGTCTACTTTATCGCGCTGCACTAATTTGGTCGCGTTTTCTACGCCTTTGGATGGGTCTGATTCATCATCCACCTTAAAAAACTCCACCTCACGGCCACCCAGCTTGCCGCCTTGCTCATTGAGCGCCATGCGAAAGCCGTTTTCAATGGCTACGCCCAGTTGAGCGAATGTGCCGGTGTTGGGCAGCATCATGCCGACGCGGATTTTGCCCGCCTGTGCGCTGGCCATGCCAGGCAATAGCAGGCCGGTGGACGCTGCGCCCACAAGGGCGGCGCTGCGAGATAAAACAAGGCGGCGGGTGGTCATAACGGGATCTCCAAAAAAAAATAGTTTAGGCTTAAAGTAATTTACTGCAAACAAGCGCGCCAAGTATTAGCGCTAACCCGAGGTGAAGTGAACAATAGCTGGTACAGAGCAAAGTTTATACCGGCTTGATGATGGAATTAGGAATTAAATCGTTGTCAAAAATCGCTTGGCGTGACGCAAACTTCCATGCCCCACCAAGCTGCACCAGCGTGTCGATATAACGGCCTGTGCTCAGGATCTGGGGCATGCTGTCGCGCTGCGTGCGAATAACGATATAGCTCGACTCAGCATGCATGCCGCCGTGCGCGTCCAAGTGCAGCGCAGGCGCGCCACACACATGGCGCTGGTAATACGGCTCATGGTAGATCGTGTGCGCCACGGCGTACACGCGGTCGCGCAGCATGGCTTGGCTAGTCAGGTGCATGACCGACAGCGGCAGCCCAGCGTCAAAGTTTTCGCGCGACTGCAGCTGGTATTGACCATGAGTGCAAAACAAATCGGGCCAAGTGGCGAGGTCGTTGCTGTCCAAAATCTGGTCAGACTGGCGCAGCAATGCGGCGATGGCTTGGGCTGTAGAAAAATCCATATACTATAATTTTAATAGCTAACTATCTAATATCCCCGTCGGAAAATGCCAAAAAAGTCACCTAAACACCACCGATGAATCTAAATACCCATCTGGTCGCGCCAGTAGGTGTACATGCCGCGAATCAGGGTTTCGGTGACGTTGTGGTCTGCGTTGGCTACGCCCGTGCCGTCTTGCTCGCTGATGGTACGCGCCTGTTGGTTGGCGGCATACGCCTGCTGTACAAACTCAATCACCTCACCGTCATCGGCTGACACAAAGCCTGCCGGGCCAAATAAGTTGGCTTGGCGCAGGCGGCGCTGGGTCATCTCGGGGGTGTCGTCTTCAAAGCCAAAGTGTGTCCATACAAAGTCAAACACTCCCGGCTCCACGGGCTGAATATGCCGTGTTGACAGCGAGTTGACTTGCTGCTGAATGATGAGGCTTGGGAACAGGGTCATCATCACTACAGTAGGGCCTGCACCAGAGGTGCTGCCAGAATTCCACCAAGCCTCAGGCACGATGTCGAGCAGCGATTTGTCACCCAGCTGCATGTCTTCTTTAAAACTCGTCACGCCCTGCGTCACCGCACCTGCGCCGCCGTCGTTGCGCCGCGAGATCATGCACGCGTGGCGGTGTTTGGCGTCCATCACCATCTTGCTTTGCTGGTCAGCGCGCCACAGGCCAAAGGTCACAAACCAGGTGTGCAGCAGGCCAGGGTGGTAGGGGTCTTTGATGTTTTCTTGCATCAGCTTCCAGTTGGCGGGGATGCGTTGGCGGTTAACACCTAAGAGCTTGAGCGGCTTATGAAACACACGGTCAAAGTAGGGCAATACATCAGGCCCGAGATAGTCTTCGAAGGGCTCGACATCATGGTCAAAGCTGGCAAACACCACGCCACCGCGCCGCGCCACCTTGAGCTTGGTCAGGCCGTGGTCGCACAGATTAAAGTCTGCGTCCATACCGCCTTGCTGGGTTGTGCTGCCGTCCTCGTTAGCGCGCTCTACGCCATTGCGAAAGGTCAGGCCCACCAAGTCGCCGTTCAGTTTATAGGTCCACTGGTGATAAGGGCAGACAAAGCTACGCGCATTGCCTGTGCGCTCGCGCACAAACTGTACACCCCGGTGGGCGCAGCGGTTTTCCACCACATGAATCTGGTCGGGCTGGCCCGGCCTGCCGCGCTCGCGCACCATCACCACGCTGCGCTCGCCAATCTGCGTGCGCTTGTAGTCGCCTGCTTTAGGTATTTCGCACTCCAAGCCCACATAGCACCAGTGGCCTTTATAGAACAGCTGCTCCATCTCGCGTGCATAGACCTGTGGGTTGCTGTACACCCAGCCGGGCGCGCGGCTGGTGGGCGCGTCGCCCCACGCAGGCACAGTGCCTGGGGTGGTGGGGCCAGGCTGGGCTGGGTGAATAGGAATAATCGCGTGCATACGCCGCAGTGTCGGCCAAATGTTAGATGTTGCCAAGAGAATGGCGTGAACTGTGTATATTCACTATGTGAATGACATAATGCTACACCACTGCGCCATTCAAGTGCACTATTCAAGCTATGAAACTGCCCGTCGCCGCCACACTCGCTTCGATCGACATGAACCTGCTGCGCGTGCTGGACGTGCTGATGCAAGAGCGCAAGGTCGCGCCCGCTGCCGCACGCCTGGGCCTGTCGCAGCCTGCGGTGAGCAACGCACTGGCGCGCCTGCGCGTGGCGCTGGGCGACGAGCTGCTAACTCGCTCGTCCCAAGGCATGCAGCCCACCGCCTACGCGCTGGCCGTGCACGCCACGCTCGCGCCGTCGCTAGCGGCCATCGACACATCGCTTAAAAATAAAAATGCTTTCAACCCACTGACCGCGCAGTGGAGCGTGCGCTTGGCCATGACCGACATTGGCGAGATTGTGTTTTTGCCGCCGCTTTTGGCCCACCTGCGGCGCGCCGCGCCCGGCTTGACCATATCCACAGTGCAAAGCGCCCCTGCCGGCCTGAACGCCGCCATGGCCGAGGGCACCATCGACCTGGCATTGGGCTGGCTGCCTGATGTGCCCCAAGGCTTCTACCAGCGCCGCCTGTTCAAACAGCGCTATGTGTGCCTGATGCGCAGCGGCCATCTACTGGCCAAGGCCAAACTGACATTGGAGCAATTTCTGCAAGCTGAGCATGTCGCCATTGATGCGCAGGGCACTGGTCATGCCAAGGCAGATGCGCGCTTGCAAGCGCTCAGTAGCAAGCGCCCCACTAATTTAGTTAAAGCCGCAGACACCACAGACACCGCATCCACCAGCACGCTGCAGCGCACAGTGGCAGTGCGCGTACCCAGCTTTTTAAGCGTGCCGTATTTGCTGGCCACATCCGATTTGATCGCCACCGTGCCCGAGCGCCTAGCCCAGCAAGCCTGCCAGCCATTTGGTCTGGTGGCTAAGGCACACCCCGTCAAAGTCTCCGAGTTTGAAGTCAAAATGTTTTGGCACCGCCGGGTGCACCAAGACGCAGCCAATCAGTGGCTGCGCGAGTGGCTGGCTGCTGAATTTACTGCGCAGTGATTCACTCACTGCTTTTATTGGGTTCTAAATTTACAGCGAACCAATAATTACCTCTTCCAAAGGCCAGCTCACTACGTGTATTGATTACATATTCATTGCATGAATAAGCTCCATTAACGAACAGGACGCGCGCTAAGCCCATATTGCTGGCCAAATTCACCAAGTAAATAAAGGACATCACACATGCTGCGCCGCTCATTGATTCAAAGCACCCTGGTTACTCTGGCAGCGCCTGCTGTTTGGGGGCAAAACAAGGCAAGCAACGTGTGGCGCGTAGGCCGTGTTTTGCCACTCACTGGTTCGCAAATCTCTTACGGTGAAGCAAAGCGAGATGGTGGTGATGCTTTTGCTGCTGCGATAAACGCAAAAGGCGGTATTGCGGGCAAGAGGTTGGAATTTGTGACGGCAGATGATGCCTACTCTGAGGTGCGTACAGCCGAAAACATCATTCAGCTTGCCCAAACCCAATCTCCTGTTGCTTTTAGTGGATTTTTTGGTGCTCCACATTGTGCAGCTGCAGCCAAAGCATTGGCAGAGTTCAAACAAGTTGGGGTGGGGTTTACTACTGGCTCAAATGCGTTTCGCATCAAACCGCAGCGTGAGGTATTTCCTGTGCGTGCCAGCTTTGCACAAGAAACAGCAGCAATCATTAAGCACCACAAAACGACAGGTGTGCAAGAGGCGACCATTGCGTATGTGAATATTCCTTTTGGGCAGCTGGCCAAGGCAAGCTTTGAAACTGCTGCCGCAGCCGAAAAATTACGCTTGCTAGCCGCTGTCGAGATCAAAACGGATGGCAGCAATATGAAAGAAGCAGTCGCTGCCCTTGAGAAGACCAACGTCGTCTTAATGGCTTTGCACACACCTAGCGCGATGGCTTTAGTTCAGGCTATGCGCGATGTGAGCCAAGGCAAGCAAGTATGGTGTTTGTCCGCTGTGGACACTGAAATCATGCTAAGCAAGTTGAAACAGTCTGCGCGAGGGGTATCTACCTCGCTGGTCGTACCTGCGATCAGTAAAACCGCTATTCCGATAGTTCGTGAGTACCTTGCTGCCACTAAGGCAATTGGCAAGCCTGCTACCAGCTATGGCTTGGAAGCGTTCATCGAAATGAAAACATTGGCTTTAGGACTGGCCAGAACTAAAAGCAACGATCCTGCGGCATTGATCGTGGCTCTAGAGTCCGTGGGCAAAGCTGACTTGGGTGGTTTTGAAGTGCTGTACGGCCCTGGTGACCGCACAGGCTCGCGTTTTGTTGATCTTGCAATTATCAGTGATCAACGTGTAATGAGCTAGCGCACAGGCTGCAGCGCCTGCGTCATACCCAGTCCCGCGCATGAGGTTGATTTTGGCTAGATGCAATCGGCGTTTTAAGCCAATCGGCTGCGTATGGCTCTGATGGCTGCTTTAAACTTCGAGGCCACTTCAGCCTCAGACATATTCTTGACTGCACCAGCATCTACCACCACGCGGCCATTGACCAATACCGTGGTGATGTCTTTCATGCCTGCATTAGCTATAAAGTTAAACACCACATCACTGGCTTCTGCATAACGTAAATCAGATATGTCAGCGATGCTAATGTCCGCCATCTTTCCCACTACCAAAGAGCCAGTTTTGTCACCCAGCCCCACAGCTTTAGCGCCGTTAGCGGTGCCCATTTGAAAAGCATTGAGCGCTTGTACCACCTGGGCATCATTGGCTGCCTCGTTGTACATCATGGCAAAGTGCATGTGCGTGGGCATGGGCGAATCGTTCCAGCCGCTGCCGTCTGAGCCTAGGCAGGTGTTGATACCTTGGCGAATCATTTTTACCCCCGCGCCAGCGCTGATGGTGTTTTCTCCGCTCTGTGCATACTTAGCGGGTGCGAGTGAAGCACTGGCACCGGCATTTTTAATCTTAGTGATCTCACTGTCTGACAGCCAAGCCATGTGGGTGCCCATAAACCTTGAGCTGAGCAAGCCAAGGCTGTCCAAGCGGTCAATCGGCGATGCACCGTAGATTGCTTGGGTAAAAGCCACTTCGCTTCTCAGTGCGGCGGTGTGTCCGCCGTAACACAGGTTGTGCGTATCCGCTAATGTTTTGATGCCTGTTAACAGCCGATCGCTGGCCATGGGCGCGTAGGCGTACACCACCCAAGGGTGCACTAAACCAGAAGGGTGGTTAAGCCAAGTGCCAATGTAGTCGCTAGCACCGGTCAAAATTTGGTCTGTGTCTGCAATAGATTGGACCGCATTTCCCTGGAGCATGGCGCGGTCAACCAGCGAGAAAGCTGGCACTACTCGCATGCCCAGGTCTAGTGCAACTTGGGGCAACACATCTCCAAAAGGTCCGCTCATCTCTACCACAGTGGTCGTTCCAGCTCGCAACATGGGCAGCAATTGCGCTGCCACACACAGGTAAGCTTCCTCTGGCGTGATGCTTAAATTGTCAGTGAGCGTAAATAGGGCTGCCAGCGCATCAGACACTCCAGGCATGTTGCCACCGCGGTCAAAGCTAGAGCTGTTGCTGGTCTCTAGCGTTTCTTCGTAAGCCTCAGCGCGAAACACATGGGTTGCGTGCCAGTGCGTGTTGACAAACCCGGGCATCACCAGCTTGCCTGTGCCGTCGATAACTAAATCTGCGGCTGGATACTGTGCCATCACCGCAGAGGTTTCTCCCACCGCTTTGATGATTCCGTTTTGGATAAATACTGCGCCGTCTCTAAAGATGGTGTTGCTGGCATCAGCAGTGGCTACGCGCGCGTTGCGAATTAAAACGGTGTTTTGCGCCACGGGGGGCGACAGCACATCGACTGGCGCTGCAGCCGCACCGCCGCAGGCCTGGAGCAGGGGCGCAGTGGCCAAAGCGCCCATCAGTCCTAAGGAACGCAAAAAACTACGCCGTGAGTCATCGCCTTGTCCTAAGCAGGTAGGGCAAAAAGGTGAAAATACATTGCTGTGACCGTGAATCATTGTTGTCTCCTTGTGTGGCAGCCGTAACTGCTTGAAAGTCAACAATAAGGATATCCAAGCGTTTTCACTGCGTCTACAGCTACGGGTCAATATGCAAGGTTCAGACGGTGAATAATGCTGCGCTGCAGTCAACTCTTTTTCAATGGGACGCTGGTTTTTAAGCTCAAGCGTGGAGTATTCCAATCTATTCAAGTCAACGGTTGTTTGCCAAGACCGCAGCCTTAAACTCCTAAATAAATAGCAAACTATTGAATATCCACGTCGAAAAACTGCCTAAAAAGTTACCTAAACTCTTCAATTCAAGATAACTCAGCGCACAGGCTGCAGCGCCTGCGCCATGCCTAGCACCGTGGTGCCCCAGTTGCCTGGTACGTCCATGATGAACGTGGCGCTTGCACCTTGTTGGCCGGGGGCGCTGCTGGTAAACCGCACATAGCTGCGTTGGCCCACGGGAATGTTGGCCAGCAGCGCGGTGGCGTTGGCGGCCAAGGGCACCGATTGCATGGCTTGGGTGAACGCGGCGTCGCTGGCTACTTGCACAGTCAGCTGCTGCGGCTTGTCCGGGCTTTGGCTGTAGACCTTTAGGAGCAAGCCCTCGGGCGTGTAGCTGGCGGCTGCGCCAATAGCGATCTCGCTGGGCCATACCAAGTTGCTTTTGATCTCGACCAGTTTGACCGCGTCAAAGCCTTCGATACCTGCGGGGTCGATGCCGCGCACGCGGGCGTAGTAGCTGCCGTTGGACAGCGCGCTCACGTTGATGGCGGGGCTGGCGGATTTGAAGTCGCCGCGAATCTGGGCAAACTGGGCGTCGGTGGCAAACTGCGCGCGGTAGCCTGCTGCACCGGGCAGTGTGCCCACGGTCCAAGCGGCGTTGGCCACAGCAGACGCACTGGCTGCGCCGGTGCGCACGACCTGCGCAGGCAGCTGCGCCAGCGCCAAGGCGGGCAGCAAAGGCACCACTTTGACTTCACGGTCAGCAGGCTTAAAGGCCGCGCCAAATCCGCCGCCTACTTCAGCGCCTACTTTTTGCGCAGAATTGTCGCTGCGCACTTTGCCTTCGATGACTTCGGTGCGGGCTGTGCCGCTGGCCGGGTCTTCATACGCCACGCGAAACTGGGTGCCGCGCACGCCAACCACCGAGGTGGGGGTGGTGACTTCCAGCGGGGTAATGCGGTTGGCTTTCTTCTCGGCCAAGGTGTCCAGCACGCCTTCGACCAAGCGAATCGCGCCCGAGAACCACGTGGTCGATGCGCTGCTGGCCGGGTCGCGCAGGGCGTAGCCGTGTTGGCGGGTGACTTCAGCCAATGTCTTGGGCATGAGCTGCATGCGCGAGCCGTCGGCCAGCTGCACCACGGCAGAGCTGTTAGGCCCTGTTTGCAGGCGCGCGCCTTCGGGCACGGCTGCGCCCACTTGGGCTGCTTGGCCGCCGATTTTGACGTCGCCTTCAACGCTAATGACTTTGCCACTCAGGGCGATACGCGGCTGCGAGCTCAGGTTAATCAGGCTTTTGGGCACATCAATGATCTGGCCTGGATAAATGAGGTTGGCGTTCTTCAGGCCGTTGAGCTTGGCAACTTGGGGCCACTGCGATGGCTTTTGCAGCAAAGTGCGGGTGAGGCCCTGCAGGGTGTCTTTGGACTGCACGGTGTAGCGCACAAACGGCTCGTTCATGGCGGCCCAAGCGGTGGGTTGCAAGCAGCAGGCTGATACTAAAAGCATAGCAAACTTTGTAATACCAACGTCGGAAAACTTATTATTTTTCATCTTATTCAATTCTTCACAATACAGGTAAAACCGCTTTGGCAATGATGCAAATCAAGCCGCTTGCACCCGCTGCGCAGACTTGGGCCGAAACGCTTTGCACACCGCGTCGTGTGTTTCTATGTACGGCCCGCCAATCAAATCTACACAGTACGGCACCGCCGCAAAAATCCCTGAAGTCTGGTGTTCCCCCGACTGTATCCCCTCTAACGTTTCTTGTATCGATTTGGGTTGACCAGGCAAATTGATTATGAGACTTCTTCCACGAATCACGGCGCATTGGCGCGACAGTATGGCCGTGGGTACGAACTTAAGACTTATCTGGCGCATCTGCTCGCCAAACCCCGGCATTACTTTGTCAGCTACTGCAAGCGTAGCCTCCGGCGTCACGTCCCGCAGCGCAGGCCCGGTGCCGCCGGTGGTCAGCACCACACTACAGCCTGCGTCTGCCAGCGCAATCAGCGCCGCACTGATGCCCGCCTGTTCATCCGGGATCAGCCGCGCCTCAAACGTGATCGGGTTTTTAAGCGCTTTTGTTAACCAGTCTTTCAGCGCTGGCAAGCCCTTGTCTTCATACACGCCGCTGCTCGCGCGGTCGCTGATGGACACAATACCGATGGTGATGGGGTCGTATGTCATGGCGGTGAATTCAAGTAGCGTAGGACTTCAGATTAATTTTCGTCAGAACTGTTTGCAGCGTCCGCACGCTCAGCTTCGTCTGCCGCTGACTGGTTGGCTGCGCGCAGCACGTCGCGCACCATCTGAAAAATCTCGCGGTAAGAGCGGCCTTGTCGCGGGGCTTCGCCGGGTTTGCCTGCAAGCAGGTCTTTGCGGCCTTGCCTGATGAGCGAGCGCAGCTGCTGCAGGTCATAGCTACCAGAGTCGGCTGGGTGCTCAGCAATCCAGCGGGGCAGGGCGTCGTCGTTGGCGATCAGGTCGTCGCGCCACAACTCAGCGCGGTGCAGGGCCAGGGTGTCGGCGGCGCTGCCGGTGCGGGCGGCGTCTACGGCGGCGCGGATCGGCTCGGGCTCGACCTTGCGCATCAGCTTGCCGATGTACTGCATCTGGCGGCGCTTGCCCTCAAAGTTGGTGATGCGCTTGGCCTCGGCTACGGCGTCCACCAGCTTCTCGGGCAGGTCGAGTTTGGCAATTTGTGCCACAGACAAAATCAGCAGTTGCTCGCCCAGCTTTTGCAGCTCGGTGCTTTCGTCTTTGGCCACCGATTTGCTGTTGGCAAACTCGCTTTTGAGCTCCAGGTCCAGCTCGCTGCCTTCGGCCACAAACACGCCGCGCACGTAGTAGCCCTTTTTCATGCCGCGCTTGGGCTTGGTGGACGCTGCGCCCGGCTCGGGCAGCTCTTTGCCGCGCCCCGCGCTCAGGTCGTCCGAAAAGTTCATGCCGCTCATTTTTTCTCCGACCACTGCACGCCGCCCGTCGCCCAGTTTTGGCGCGGGATGTCGTAGAGCAAAATATCTACCGACTCCGGCTTGGAGCCTAGGCTGTCGACCACAGCTTGCGTCAGGGCTTTGACCAGAGCGGTTTTTTGCTCGGGGGTGCGGCCTTCCATCATGTCAACGCGAATAGTGGGCATAGGGGTTCTCCTTAGAAATAAACGGGGTGTGGCGCGAAACGAGTTCGCTGTGTCTGGCCTCTACAAAGTGTCGCCTGTGCTACGCAAAAGCCATTGCACTTACCTTGGGCATCAGATATGTTCGATACTCTGAGTCTAAACTACCCCAACAACAAACATTACTATTAGGAGCCAATATGCTAAATGTTGTCAACCAAGGCCATGTTGCCCAAGCCCAATCTTTGCTTTGCAGCGAAAACGGTGAGCAGGGTGCCACCCGCCGCACCGCGCTCAAAGCCGCTTTAGGCGTGGGTTATGCCGCCAGCGTGGGCGCGGCCGTTGCCCAGTCCGCTATCAAAACCTCGTCCGAGGGCTTGACCACGGGTGAGTTTGTGGTGGAGGTGAACGGTTTTAAGGTGCGTTCGTACCGCGCTGCGCCTGCGGGCAAGACCAATCTGCCCATCGTGCTGGTGGTGCAAGAGATTTTTGGTGTGCACGAGTACATTGCCGACACTTGCCGCCGGTTTGCCAAAATGGGCTACATGGCCATAGCGACCGAGCTGTTTGACCGCCAAGGCGACCCCACCAAATACAACGCAGTGCCTGAACTGATCAAAGAAGTGGTCAGCAAAGTGCCTGACGCACAGGTGATGGCTGATTTGGACGCAATGGTCAAGTGGGCGGGTGCAAATGGCGGCGACGTGAACAAAGTGGCAGTGACGGGCTTTTGCTGGGGCGGACGCATTACCTGGCTCTATGCAGCGCATAACAAGTCGGTTAAGGCCGGGGTGGCTTGGTATGGCCGCCTGCTGGGCGCTACCAACGAGCTGACACCTAAAAACCCGATTGACTTGGCAGGCAGCATCCACGGGCCCGTGCTGGGCCTGTATGGCGGCGCTGATACTGGCATTCCGGTAGACACTGTCGATAAAATGAAAGTTGCGCTCAAAGATGGCAGCCCAGCGGCCAAAAAGTCAGAGTTTGTGGTCTATGACGGCGCTCCGCATGCCTTTCATGCTGACTACCGCGCAAGCTACCGCAAAGAGCCTGCCGAAGACGGATTTAAGCGCGCTGTAGACTGGTTTAAAGCCAACGGCGTGGCCTGATGACGTAAACTAGGGCGTTCCAAGGCGTTCTAGGGCGCTTAAGTAGCAGCACACAAAACCGCCTCTTGGGGCGGTTTTTTATTGAGTTTTACCTGTTTTTTAGTCACTTTTCCGACGTGGAATATAGATAGTTAGCTATCATAATAATAGTTTATGAATTTACTTACCATCATCTTTGCCACGCTGTGTGCAGGCGTAGGCAGCGTGTGGATAGCGGGCGCGCTGACCTACGGCGTGCTGGCGCGGTTTACCCAGCATTTGCTCAGCCTGGCGGCTGGCGCGCTGCTGGCCACCGCGTTCATGCACCTGCTGCCTGAGGCTTTTGAAAGCCAGGCCGGCGCGCAGGCGCTGTTTGGCACGCTACTGGCAGGGCTGATATTTTTCTTTTTGCTCGACAAGGCCCAGCTGTACCACCATGGTCACGAGCATGCGCATAACGACTCTCATGCACACGAGCACGACCATGCGCATGCAGCCGGGCATACCCACGACGTTAAACACAACCACGCCAGCGGCGGCTGGGCTGTGCTGCTGGGCGACAGTGTGCACTGCTTTGGCGACGGTATTTTGATTGCGGCGGCTTTTATGGCCGACATCAAGCTCGGCTTGGCCGCCACGGTGGCCGTACTGGTGCACGAGGTGCCGCACCACATGGGCGACCTGGTGGCGCTGCGCCAAGCCCAGCAAAGCGCCACGCAAGCTATGGTCAAGCTCAGCGCTGCGGGGGCGGTGACGGTGCTGGGCGGCGTGCTGGGCTATGTGCTGGTAGACCAGCTGCAAAGTGCACTGCCGTATCTTCTGGTCATCGCGTCTAGCAGTTTTATGTATGTAGCGCTGGCAGACTTGATACCTCAGCTTCAAAAGCGCCTGAGCCTGCGCGAGACAGTGGCCCAAGTGGCTTGGCTGGCGGTCGGCATGGCGCTGGTCGTGGCGAGCACCGCTGTGGCGCATGGCCACTAGCTAACGCGCGCAATACTTAGCGGGCCGATGCTGCAGCGCTTTTGCCGTTGCCAGGCAGCGGAATAAAACCTGCTTGACGTGCCTGCGCGTCACCTTGGGCTACAGCGGCTTGCACAAAAGGCAGGGCAGTTTTGCGGCCCGCTTTAGGCACTACAGGCATGAGCGCGTAAGCTACAGCGCTCATGGGGTAGGCGCTGGTGCCTGCTGCGCCGTCCAAGTCGGCTGCATTGGCGTCGGTTGACCACTGGGCGTTTTCTAGCGCTGCGCTCACGTTGGCGGCATTCGGGGCTACGCTTTTGCCCGCTGCGTTGAGCAGCTCAGCCACGGGCAGACCCGCTTTTTGGGCCGCGCCCAAGCCGTCGTAGCCAATGGCGCCGGGTGTGGCCTTGACCGCATCGACCATGGCTTGACCGCCTTTGACGCCTTTGCCTGTACTGAGGTTTAAATTGTTGGTCGAGGCGATAGCGCGGCGCCATTTGGAATTGCCGCGGGCCAGATAGCCTGAAAACACATACGACTGGCCCGAGCCGTCGGCGCGCCATATCGGCACGATTGGCTTGTTGGGCAGGGCTAAACCAGCATTGGCACCTGCAATTTGCGAGTGGTTCCAGGTGGTGATCGCACCTTGGTAAATGTCGGCCAATATATCGCCGTTGAGTTTGATGGGCTTGCCCGCCAGTTCAGGCAGGTTCACCATCACCACCACAGCAGACGCCACCAAGGGCACTTGGCGCAAACCGGCTTGGCGCAGGGCTGCGCCTGTGAGCGGTACATCACTGACACCAAAGTCCACGCTTTGGTCAGTAGCGCGCGCCACTCCCGCAGACGAGCCGGTAGCCTCGTAGCTCACACCGCCCGCCAAAGCGCCATACTGGCTAGACCAGCTGCCCATCAGCTCGCGCACCGAGCTGGCACCCGTACCCGTCAGCTGTGCGTGCGCAGCGCCTGCGCACAGCAGCCAGGCTGCGCTGACGAGACTGAGCTTGCGAGCCCAAGGGGCATTGGAGGTATGGTGTGAGGTCATCGTTGAGTTCCTTCGTGGCGCAGCGGCCAACTGTTAATGTATTGTCCGTATGAAACCCATACTTTGCGCCGCATGGGTGCCACAAATGAAAATTCAGTGGCATTAATGTGACATATTGGTGCATTTTGTGGGCGTTTTAGGTGGCTCGGCACATGTCAAGTGAAGATGCTGCACTTAACGTCGCTGCGATACTGCGGTCGACCTCATCCAAATCGACAGATGTTACGTAGACTATGACTGGGTCGCTGTGCAGACTCAAGTCGTGCATGTTTTGACGAACCACATCACTTTTACGCTCTAATCTATGATTTATTGGTTCAAAATCAGTCTCGCCATCGCCGTTGGCCTGGCATTTTTGTTGTATTGTCTTGCCGTGGGCTGGCTGTGGTTTGCCCAAGAAAAGCTCATCTTTATGCCCACGGTGTTGCCCGCAGATGCGGTGCTGAGCCAGCGCCCAGATGTGCGTGAGGTGGTGGTCAATGTGCCGGGCGCACAGCTGTCGGCGCTGCACCTCAAGCACAGTGCACCCAAAGGCGTGGTGTTCTTCTTGCATGGCAATGCTGGCAACGCCGTGACGTGGCTAATCGACCCAGATTTCTACAGCCGTGCCAACTTTGACGTGGTGATGCTCGACTACCGAGGCTATGGCAAAAGCACGGGCCGCATCACCAGCGAGGCGCAGTTGCGCTCGGATGTGCGCGCTGTGTGGAATCATTTTGCGCCGCAATACCAAGGCCAAGACAAAAAATGGCTGCTCCTGGGCCGCTCGCTTGGCACATCCTTGGCCGCGGGCTTGGCAACGGACTTGGCCCAAGCGGGCAGGGCGCCTGATGCCACCATTCTCGTCTCGCCGTACGAAAACTTCATCGCACTGACCGCGCAGCACTATCCACTGGTGCCCAAAGCCGTGCTGCGTTACCCCATGCGCACCGACCAGCTGGTTGCCAGCATACCCAACTTGCTGCTACTGCACGGCGACCAAGACAGTGTCATCCCCCTGCGCCACAGCCAAGCCCTGACCAAAATAGCACCCAAAGCCAAACTGCAAGTCATCCAAGGTGCAGCGCACAACGACCTGCAGGACTTTGCGAGTTACACCGGCGCTATTGAAGCGGTGATGCGCGGGTTGTAGTTTATTTTGCCAAGCATCAGCACCTCAAAGCATGCTCGCATGGGCAATGGGGAGTGTCAGCATTTCTGTGTGTGAGGCGGCTTAGGGTTTATCCACGCAGGTGAGCCGCTGTTTGTACCCGCACTAGCGGGCGGGTTGGGCTGAATGGCTTTGAGCTTTGTATTTGGCTATACCGCCTCAATGTACTGAGTTTTGGAATAAAATATAGCATTTTTCCGACGTGGGTATTCAATAGTTTGCTATAAAATTAATAGTGATTTACTCAGCCGAAATTCACACGATGCATCCGCCAAACTGCATCAACCCCGCGCCACTGGCAAGTCTGGTCGGTGGCTCCACTCACTCCAGCTGCCTGCAAACAGTGCGCTGGCTGGGTAGCCGGCTATGAGCATGGCCAGTACGTTGGGCACGGCGCTCACACCGCTGCCGCAGTGGTGAATTACCTGGGCACTGTCGCGCCCGGCCAGCAGAGCGTCAAACTCGGCGCGCAGCACAGCGGGGCTTTTGAACAGGCCGTCTGTGCCGATATTGAGCGCAAAAGGGCGATTCAGCGCCCCCGGAATATGCCCCGCCACCGGGTCAAGCGGCTCTACCTCGCCGCGAAACCGCGCACCGGCGCGGGCGTCGATGATGGTGTGGCTACCGGTGCGCACTGCATTTGCTACATCATCAATAGCAAACTTCTTAATATCCACGTCGGAAATATCGTATTTTGGCTTGCTAAAGTCGGCAACCAATGGGGCCGCTCCACTGGCCACTGCGCTGCCCGCAGCTGTCCAAGCCTGTAGCCCGCCGTCTAGCACCGCTACCGCGCTGTGGCCGCACCAGCGCAGCATCCACCAAGCCCGGCCGCAATAGTTCACGCCGTTGCGGTCGTACACCACCACCTGATCGCCCGGTGCGACGCCTACTGCGCCTAGCCAAGCGGCCAGCTTATTGCGGTCAGGCAGAGGATGGCGGCCACCGCTGGCCTTGTCGGCGGCACTGGTTTTGTCGCTCAGATCGGTGTCTAAGTGGACATAACGCGCACCGGCAATATGGCTTTGCTCAAACGCCTGCGGCCCTGCCAAAGGGTCCATCAGGTCAAAACTGCAGTCCCACAAGTGCAGTTTGGCCCCCTCGCTTTGCAGGGCTTGGAGTTGGGCGACTGAAATAAGGGTTGAAAACATCGTGGTTTGCATAGGGTGGGTTGCTTAATCTGGGTGGCTTTCGGGGTGGGGCGTCTGTAATGGGCATGGCAGTAGGTTTAAAAGGCTATAATAGAGGGCTTTCCCCTTGCTGCACCACATCCGACGCTGTGGGTAGCTTTTTATCACGGTTGCTGGTAGGTTTGCTTCAATAGCAGATGGGCCGCAGCCAAAATCCTTAAGGAGTACATATGCGTCATTACGAGATCGTCTTGATGATCCACCCGGATCAGAGCGAACAAGTTCCAGCTATGCTGGAGCGTTACAAAAGCATGATTACCACCCCCGGTGGCAAAATTCATCGCGTGGAAGACTGGGGCCGCCGCCAACTGGCGTACCAGATCAACAAGCTGGCCAAGGCACACTACATTTGTGTGAACATTGAAGCCGACCAAACTGTGATGGCTGAGCTGGAGCATGCCTTCAAGTTCAACGACGCAGTGCTGCGCCACCTGACTGTGCTCAAAAAGACAGCCGAGACCGGCCCATCTTCGATGATGAAGCAGGTCGAGCGTGAAGAAGCCCGCAAACTGCAGCAAGAGCAGTACGCTAGCCAAGACCGTGGCGGTGACCGCCCTGATCGTGGTGGCGATCGTGGCGGTGAGCGCCAAGAGCGCGGCGAGCGCCAAGAGCGTTAATTAGCGTTGCACCCGTGTTATTGACCTAGGAGTCGTGAACCAACTTACCTTGACCGCCAGCATCGCCGAGATCAGCGCCCAGCGCTACACCCCGGCAGGTGTCCCCGCAGTCGATATGATGCTCTCGCATGAGAGCGAACAAGTCGAAGCAGGAACGTTGCGTACAGTCAAAGTCAGCCTCAAAGCAGTCGCCATCGGGCCCGTTGCGGAAACCCTTCGCAAACAACCGATAGGTAAGCTGCTCAAGTTCAGCGGATTCTTATGCCAAACACGCAACGCCAAAGGCACACTGTTTCACATTCAAGCATTTGAATTAATTTAAATTTTTAGGAGTCCACCATGGCCGGACCATCACGTTTTAAAAAGACTGACAAGCGCCCAAAGCGCCCCGCACAAAACCTGCTGTTTAAGCGCAAGCGCTTTTGCCGCTTTACCGTCACAGGCGTCGTCGAGATCGACTACAAAGATGTAGACACCTTGCGTGACTTCATCGCCGAAAACGGCAAAATCATCCCCGCACGCCTGACCGGCACCCGTGCGATTTACCAGCGCCAGCTCAACACCGCGATCAAACGCGCTCGCTTTTTGGCCCTCGCGCCATACAGCGACCAGCACCGCGTATAAGCTGTAGCTCAGGAGAAACACTATGCAAATTATTCTGCTCGAAAAAGTCATTAACCTCGGCAACCTGGGCGAAATCGTCAAGGTCAAAGACGGCTATGCACGCAATTTTTTAATCCCTGAACGCAAAGCACGCCGCGCCACCGAATCAGCCAAAGCTGAATTCGAAGCCAAGCGCGCTGAGCTAGAAAAAGCCGCCGCCGTCAAGCTGGCCGAAAGCCAAGCGATTGGCGAAAAGCTCGCTGGCTCCACAGTCAAAGTGTCCCAAAAAGCGGGCGTTGACGGCCGCCTGTTTGGCTCCGTCACTAACCATGACGTGGCTGAAGAACTGGGCAAGATGGGCTTTAAAGTGCTCAAGTCGCAAGTTCGTATGCCTACCGGCCCTGTCAAAGTGGTTGGCGACAGCAAAGTCAGCGTGGCACTGCACACCGACGTGGTGGTAGAAGTGACCGTGTCTGTTTTGGGCGAGACCGCTTAAGATTTAAGCGTTCCACCTAAGCGTTCCCCGTACAAGCCCTGCGTTGTGAAACGCGGGGCTTTTTTTATGCCTAAAAATTCACCTAAATAATATCAAAGTGGTGAAATCCAAAGTTTCCCGATGCGGCGTCTGCAAAGTACCGCTCTAGCGTATCGCGCACCGTGCGAAAGGCAATCTCGTCCCACGGGATCTCGGCTTGGGTAAACAAGCGCGCTTCCATGGTTTCAAAGCCGATGTCCAGCGCTTCGCTGAGCAGCTTGGCGCGGTAGAAAAAGTGCACCTGACCTACGCGCGGCACGTTGATCAAGGTGAACAGGTCTTGCATTTCAATCTGCGCACCCGCTTCTTCATCGGTCTCGCGCGCTGCGCCTTGGGCCGCAGTCTCGCCAAGCTCCATAAAGCCTGCAGGCAAAGTCCACAGACCTTTGCGCGGTTCGATGTTGCGTTTGCACAGCAGCACGCGGTGCACGCCCTGCGCATCGATCATGATAGGCACGGTGCCCACCACGTTAAGCGGGTTTTCGTAGTGCACGGTGCCGCATGCGGTGCACACAGCGCGCAGCTTGGTGTCGCCATCGTCCGGCTGGCGGTAGGCGACTGCTGCGCCACAGGCTTTGCAGTGCTTGATCGGTGGGCGTGGGTACATGCACATGAGTGTACGCAAAAAAATAGGCTCTGGTGGGAGCCTATTTTTAGAGCTTGAGCAAACAAGCTTAATTAAGTTAAATCAATCTAAATCAGCATTTAAGCTTTCTTGGCTGGCGTTTTGGCTGCGGGTGCGACAGGAGCTACCTTGCTGTGCTTTTCAATCAAATTTCGGGCAGTTTCTAGCAGTTTTTGGCCATCAAAGCCGCGCTTGTTCATGTCTTGTACCCATTCCACTTCCACGGTGCGCGATGCACGGCGGAACTGCTGGGCTTCTTCTACGCCCACGGTAAATATGGTGTTGCTGCGGTCAGTAGCCGACTTGCGGCCTGCAATGTCACCTGCTTGCTGGGTTTTGCCCAGCCATGCTGAGGTGGCCATGCCAGAATTGTCGTCGATGACTTTTTTCAGGTCAGCAGGCAAGCTGTTGTACTTGGCTTTGTTCATGGCCATGACAAAGGTGGTGGTGTACAGCGCGCCGCCAGCAGGGTCAAACTCGGCGTGAAACTTGGTCAGCTCGTGCACTTTGACCGATGGCACTACTTCCCACGGAATCACTGCGCCTTGGATGGTGCCTTTAGACAGCGCATCAGGAATACCGGGCAGCGGCATGCCTACAGGAGTAGCGCCCAGGCTGCCCATCAGCTTGGTGACTTGGCGGGTTGGGGCGCGCATTTTCACACCCTTGAGGTCGGCAACCGATTTCACAGGCTTGTCTGTGGTGTGAATCACGCCGGGGCCGTGCACTTGCAGCGCCAGCACTTGCACTTCTTTGAACTCGTCTGGAGCCATGGTTTGTACATATTCCCAATACGCTTTGGACGTGGCCTCGGCATTGGTCATCATGAACGGCAGTTCAAACACTTCAACGCGTGGAAAGCGCCCTGCGGTGTTGCCTGGTAGTGTCCAGATAATGTCCACCACGCCGTCGCGCGCTTGGTCATACAGCTGCACAGGCGTGCCGCCCAGTTGCATGGCAGGGTAGCCCTCAAACTTGATACGACCACCAGATTCTTTTTCGACCTTGTCCATCCATGCTTTGTGCATGTTGAGCCACACGTTAGACTGCGGCGACATGAAGGTGTGAAACTTCAGGGTGACCACGGGCTGCTGCGCAATGGCGGACAGCGCGGTGCTGCCTACAGCGGCAGCGATGCCAGATTTGAGAAGAGCGCGGCGTTGAACCATATCGAAAACTCCAAAAATAAAGAGAACTAAAACTAAGCTGAATTTAGCAAATTATCCCTGACCTAACCATAACGCACAGGAACCAAAACGGTTGATCGGACATACCCTAAATGCATCCTGATGGGCGGTGGCTTAGTCCATAAACCTCAGTACATACAAAGCAATCATTGGGAAGAACAAGAGCAGCAGCGTGCGAATGGTGTCGCTGACCAGAAAGGGTATCACGCCTTTGTAGCTCTCAGCTATCGGCACAGCATCGCCCTTGCGTTTGGTCATGCCGTTAACGACATACACGTTAAGCCCCACAGGAGGCGCGAGCATGCCAAAGCCCACCGTCATTAGCACCATGATGCCAAACCAGATGGCTGTGTACTCTTTGCTCATGCCAAAGTCCAGCGCCATGATCATGGGGAAAAAGATAGGTACGGTGAGCAAAATCATGCTCAGCTCGTCCATCACCGCGCCCAGCACCACATACAGCAGCATGATGCAGGCCACCACCATATACGGTGATAAGCCCCAAGTGCCCACCACCTGCGCCAGCTGCGCGGGCACTTGCGTGAGCGCGAGTGCGGCGTTCATCAAGTCGGCACCCAAGAAGATCAAAAAGATCATGGCCGAGCTCTCTGCGGTAGCATAAAAACAGTTTTTAAACTTCTCCCATGTCATTTCGCGTTTGAGCAAAGCAGCCACAAAAGTGGCAAACGCGCCCACTGCTGCGCCCTCGGTAGGCGTGAAAAATCCGCCATAGATGCCGCCAAAAACAATGACGAAAATCGCGGCAATCGGCCCAATGCCGAGCAGGGCGCTGCCAATATTGTTTTTGGCCACCTCATCATGCTCGGGCGCATGACCGGGCACAACGCGCACGTAGATGGCAATCGCAATCATGTAGCCCAGCATGGCGATGATGCCCGGCACCATGGCTGCAGCAAATAGCTTGGCAATGTTTTGCTCGGTCAAAATAGCGTAGATCACCAGCGGCACAGACGGCGGGATCAAAATGCCCAGTGTGCCGCCAGCGGCTAGCGTGCCGGTAGTTAGGCGGCCCGAATAGCCGTGCTTGCGCATCTCGTCATAGGCCACATTGGTGATGGTGGCCGCCGTGGCCACTGACGATCCGCAAATTGCGCCAAAGGCTGCGCAGGCCAGCACCGCGCCCATCGCCAAGCCGCCCTTAAACCGGCCCATCACACCAGCGGCAAAGGCAAACAGTGCTTTGCTGATACCGCCTTGCGTGGCAAAGTGACCCATTAAGATAAACAGCGGAATGACCGACAGGTCGTAGCTGGCAAAGCGGGCGTAGGCCTGGCTATTTAAAAAATTGGCCAGAGGTGACCAGCCGGTTTGCAGCACATAGCCAACGGCCCCCGCCACAAACATACAGGCCGCAATCGGCACGCGCACGGCCATGAGCAGCAGCATGAGCCCAAAAATCATCAAGGTGAGTTCAATACCGCTCATACCGCCAGCTCCGGGTTGTCTTCAGAGGGCTCATCTGCAAAGCCACATACAGCTTGGTACAGCGCAATCAGCACCGTCAGTGCCAAGGGCGGCACCATGCCGATGTAGACGATCCACTCAGGCAAGCCCAGCATCATGGTGCCGCTCTGGGTAGTCCAAGCGTTAAGCCCGCCCAAGGTAGTGCGCCAGGTCATCAGCGCCATCACGCAGGCTAGCACCAGCGCGCCCAGTCGGTCCATCATGTCTTGCGCAGCTTTTGATGCTTTAGTGGTGAAAAAGTCCACCATAATATTTCCGCGCTTGAACTGGCACCACGGCATAAACAGCGCAATAGCAGCACCTGCAGCAGCGCCCGAGAGTTCAAAATCGCCGACGATGGTTTTGCCTATCGTGTCACGGCCTATCACACTGATCACCGTCATCAGCGTGATAAATATCAGCAGTAAACCTGCTGCAATAGCGCAGAGCTTGGCCAGAGTTTGAAGGAGTCTCACGCGCTTCCTTGTTAGATTGATTGATGTGGTGATGAATTAAACACTACTAAAATAATAGCTAACTATTTAATATCCACGTCGGAAAAGTGCCTAAAAAGTTATCTAACTAGCACTGTGATGCTCTGCAGACCCGCCACGCTGCCTAGCATCGTGTCGCCGCTCACCACTGCGCCCACACCCTCTGGCGTGCCGGTGTAGATCAAGTCGCCGGGCATCAGCTCCCATGCCTTGGACAAGTGCTCAATCGTCTCGGCCATGTTCCAAATCAGTTTGCTGACATTGCTGCGCTGGCGGTCAACGCCATTGACTTGCACAGACAGTTCAGCATTAATAATGTCACCTGCCTGCGCAGCAGGGGTGATGTGGCCAATCGGCGATGAATGGTCAAAGGCTTTGCCAATGCACCATGGGCGGCCCGCTTTTTTCATCTCGCTTTGCAAGTCGCGGCGCGTCATGTCCAATCCCACAGCGTAGCCGAAGATATGCTTCATCGCATCAGCTGCCTTGATGTTTTTGCCACCCGTGCCAATGCATGCTACCAGCTCAATCTCGTGGTGGTAGTTTTGGGTCAAGCTAGGGTAGGGCACGCTACCTGTCTCGCCTGGGTTCACCACCACGATGGTGTTGGCAGGTTTTAAAAAGAAAAACGGCGGCTCACGGCCTGTAAAGCCCATTTCTTTGGCATGCTCTTCGTAATTGCGGCCAACGCAGTAAATACGGTTGACGGGAAAGCGCTCTGCGCGGCCCAACACGGGCACGCTCACGGTCGCTTGAGGGGTAAAAACATAGTTCATGCGGATAGCCTTTCTTCTCTGTAAATACCCAATGCTTCGTGCACAGGGCGGTCTGAATAACTAAATAGCACGCAGCCTGGCCTGCTTGCGAGCTGTAACGTGTGCCAAGAGGGCACCACGAAATGGTCACGCGGACCAAACTCAAATTGCACCGTGCCGTGGTGCGATGTGATCTGAGCAGTACCCGCACCTTCGACCACGCTGAACACTGCGCCATCGGTTTGGCGGTACGGCTTGCCACTAAAGGCTGCTGGCAGTCGCTGCATAAACGTGCCCATGGTGGGCATGGCATAGCCGCCAGTGAGCGGATGGGTGTAGCGCAGCTTGATGCCATCCCAGTGGTCTATGGGTGCAGATTGCTCTAGGTGGTGCAGCGCCTCGCGGGTGCGGGTGTAGGGGTAGCTAAAGATCGGGCTGGTTTTGCCGTAGGGCGATAGGCCGCGCACCGGTGCCATGTTGTGGCCGTAGCGCGCAAAGCTGGTGCCTTCGGGCGACTGTGGTGCTTGAGATTTGGTAGCGTCGTTTTCTGCAAACCCTGCGTCAAAAAAGCGCAGCATCGGTATGTCTAGGCCGTCTAACCACACCATGGGGTCGGTGCCGCTGTGTCCGTGATCGTGCCACGCCATTGACGGTGTAGTAATAAAGTCGCCTGGCTGCATGGTAGTGCGCTCACCGTCTACAGCTGTGTACGCGCCAGAGCCTTCCACAATAAAGCGCAGTGCAGACTGAGTGTGGCGGTGACTCGGTGCCACTTCGCCGGGCAAGATTAATTGCAAACCAGCGTACAAAGACTGCGTGATGCAGCTTTGGCCACGCAGGGCGGGGTTTTCTAATATCAACACCCGCCGGATTGCCTCTTCGGCCGTGATGGCTGCGCCCGCGCGCATGAGGAACGGGCGCACATCCGCATACTTCCACAGTGCAGCGACGCACGGTGTCACAGGCTGCTGCGGCACCAGCGCGTGCAACACCTCCCACAGCGGGGTGAGGTGGCGTGGCGACATATCAGCGTAGAGCTGAGCGCGGTCGGGGTGCTGCGGTGTGGTCATGGTGGTCTGGTTACTCAATTTTGATACCGCGTGTGTCAATAATGCCCTTCATGATGGCAGTTTCAGATTTGACGCGGTTTTGCAGGCCCTCGGGGGACGAGCCCACAGCTTGCCAGCCTTGGTTAAACAGCTTTTGGCGCGTGTCGACTTCACGGATCGCTTTACCCACTTCAACAGCCAGCTTGGCTTTGGCGGCAGGTGACAAGTTGGCTGGGCCGACCAGCGCTGTCCAGACTTCTAAATTAAAGTCAGCTACCCCCGCCTCGGCCAGTGAGGGAAGGTCAGCCAATAGTGTGCTGCGCCCACCTGTCACGCCAATGGCTTTGAGCTTGCCTGCGCGCACCTGCGGCATGGCCACGCCCGGTGCCATCAATGCCACTTGCACTTGGCCTCCCAGCATGGCAGTGGCCACCTGTGGGTAGCCGGGGTAGGGCACATGCACTGGGTTTAAGCCGCTGACTTTGGTTTTAAGGTATTCCATGCCCAAGTGGCCCACGGTGCCATTACCGGGGCTGCCGTAGTTCCATTTGTCAGCGCCAGCGCGCGCAACGTTAAAAAATTCTGAGCCGCCGGGCTGGTTAGGCGTGGTCACTAACACCAGCGGCGACGTGGCCATGAGTGAGATGTAAGTGAAATCTTTGGCTGGGTCATAAGGCAGCTTGCTGTAGAGCATTTTGGCCGATGTCAGGTTGCCATTGATGACTACGCCAATGGTGTGATCGTCAGTGGCCTTGGCCACCAAGTCAGCGGCAATATTGCCTGATGCACCCGGTTTGTTTTCAATCACGATGGGTTGCCCCAGCGCTTTGGACAAGGGCTCGGCTAAAGTTCGTGCAGCCATATCGGGGGTGGTGCCGCCCGGAAAGCCGACAATGATTTTGACCGGCTTAGTGGGCCAGTTCTCAAGAGGCGCTTTGGCGGCCTTTTGGGCCATCGCACCGATGGGCAGCGCGCAAGTTACTGCAAGCATGGTCGTAGAAAAAATTGCTGTGCTGCGAAAGATCATGAAATTCCTTAAAGGCAGGGTGAAATATGAAAACCTAGAGCGTACCTTATCTAGGTGCCCAGTTGTTTTCCTGCGCCATGGGATTGGACGTTTTCACTCTCAAACATGCTGTCGGGGTCGATGCCTTCATACATCCATTTGAGCCCGGCAAACCCCGTACTCTCTTGGCCGCTTTGGAACAAAGCGTTGCGTAGTTCGCGGGTTGCGCCGCTGGCGTGGTAAATATCGCCGTACAAGCGGGCGGTCAGTTGCACCCGGGCAGTGCGCAGGTAGCGCTTGTCTTGGTAGGCCAGAAACGCTGCTGCAAAGTCGCCTTGGCAATGCTCTAGCGCTTTGCCCAGCACCACGGCATCCTCAATAGCCTGGCCTGCGCCTTGGGCTAAATACTGCAGCATGGGGTGCGCCGCATCGCCCAGTAGCGTGACACGGCCCTGGCTCCAGTTTTTCACCGGCTCGCGGTCGCACAGCACCCACATTTTCCAAGCGTTGATTTTGGCTAACAAAGCTCTGACCGTAGGGTGCGCGTCTTTGAAGCGCTCAGTCAGCTCGCTGGTATCGCCAAAGGTGTCCCAGCCCTCGTCGTATTTGTGGCTGTGAAAGACCGCTACCAAGTTGAACAACTCGCCTCGGCGCAGTGGGTAAGTCACCAGATGGGTTTTTTCTCCGCCCCACAGTTGCACTTCATCACTCCACAGCTCGGGCGGGACATCTTCCTTTTTGAGTACAGCGCGGTAGGCGATATGGCCACTTACGCGGGGCTTGCCGTCACCCACAATGGCTTCGCGAATTTTGCTCCACAGGCCATCTGCACCGATCAGGGCTGCGCCCAGCAAGGTTTCGCCGCCAGCCAGCTTGACAGTGACGCTGCTGGTATTTTGGCTGAACGACTCAAACTTGGCATTGGTACGCAGCGAGATGCCCGCTTCTGCACGGCAAGCGTTTAGCAGCGCGTCGTGCAAATCTTTGCGGTAGATCACCCCATAGGCAAATCCGCCGTAGGCCGCACGCGCTGCATCACCCATTTGCACGCACACCACTTGCTCGCCCGTGCGCACATCGCGCATGCCCATCGCGGGCGGAAAATAAGCCTGTTGGTTAATCTGCTCTGTCAGACCCAGGCGAGCGAGCATTTTGAAAATATTAGGCCCTAGCTGAATGCCCGCCCCAATCTCGCCAAACTCACTGGCTTGCTCCAGCACAGTGACTGTGTGGCCTGATCGCGCTAGAACCAAGGCCGCAGCCAAACCGCCAATACCTCCGCCGGAGATCAAAATAGGATGTGAGCTTGTATGTAGCATGATGCAGATAATAAGTATACATATCATTCGCATGCATAGTACTTACCCTAGAGTGTCAATCCATGAACATCACCGTACACTTCCAACTGATATGCCAAGTTTTGATTTCACCCATGCGCCAGGCCATTTAATTCGGCGTGCGCACCAAGTCTCGATAGCGCTGTTCACGCAGGAGTTGGCTTCGTTTGACGTCACGGCAGTGCAATTTGCTATTTTGCAAACCTTGCTGGATTCCCCAGGCGCCGACCAAATTACTGTGGCGCAACACGTGGCTTTTGACGCAGCAACCTCAGGCTCAGTGATTGGCCGATTAGAGGCGCGGGGTTGGCTGCGCCGTGAGGCTGATACCTTAGACAAACGGCGCAAACTGTTGTGGCTGACGGCCGAAGGCAGAAAAGCTGCTTTGCAAATGAAAAAACCGGTCGAAAAAGTGCAATCCAAATTATTGGCGGCGCTAAGTACCGCAGAGCAAAAGCAGTTGATAGACTTACTACAAAAAATCAGCACAGTGCAAAGCGTGTAACTTGTGCGACGCTTCCTTGCAGAACCCTGAAGCCTCACTGCTTGTCAGTCTATCTCAAGGGTAAACCCCGTGGGTCTGTAGCAGATGCGGTTCCTAAAATTCACCTTGACTAAAACAAGTCCTCATCTCAGGCCAATCCGCTTGAAGATGGGTTGTTCAACCGGGCTCGAGATACACATCAACCAGCCCAATCGGAGATAGACAAGATGGATCGTCGTTCCCTAATTAAAAACGCTGGCATTGCTGGCGTGCTGGCAGCTGGCGCTGCTCCTGCAATAGTTCAAGCCCAAGCCGCAGTGCGCTGGCGTTTGTCGTCGAGCTTTCCTAAAGCGCTCGACACCATCTTTGGCGCTGCTGAAGTGTTCTCCAAAAAAGTCAAGGAAATGTCTGGCGGCAAGTTTGAGATCTCTGTCCACGCGGGCGGCGAGATCACTCCACCGTTTGGCGTGGTAGATGCTGTTCAGCAAGGCTCAATCGAGTGCGCGCACACAGCCCCTTACTACTTCTTCGGCAAGAACGAGGCGTTTGCTCTGGGTTGTGCCATTCCGTTTGGCCTGAACAGCCGCCAGATGACTGCTTGGATGTACGAAGGCAACGGCATGAAGCTGATGCGCGAGTTCTACGCTAAGTACAACATGGTGAACTTCCCGATGGGTAACACCGGTGCGCAGATGGGCGGCTGGTACCGCAAAGAGATCAAGTCCGCTAAAGACATTAAAGGCCTGAAGATGCGCATCGGCGGCTTCGCAGGCAAAGTGTTTGAGCGTATGGGCGGCGTGCCACAAAACATACCTGGCGGCGAGATTTACTCGGCCCTCGAAAAAGGCACCATCGACGCAGCAGAGTGGGTAGGGCCGTACGACGACCAGAAGCTGGGCTTCAACAAGGTCGCTCCGTTCTACTACTACCCAGGTTGGTGGGAGGGTGGCCCTCAGTTGGATCTGTTTGTTAACGACAAGGCTTACAACGCATTGTCAGCAGAGAACAAAGCCATTGTGGAAGCCGCAGCCGCTGTAGCCCACACCGAGATGCAAGCGCGCTACGATGCCAAGAACCCAACCGCACTCAAGCAGTTGGTAGGTGCTGGCACCAAGCTGCGTCCGTTCTCTAACGACGTGATGGCTCTGGCATTCAAAGAAGCCATGGCTCTGTACGAAGAACTCAATGCGAAGAACGAAGACTGGAAGAAGATTTACGCTGACTACAGCAAGTTCCGCGCAGATTCCAACCTGTGGTTCCGCTTCACCGAAGCCAAGTTCGACAGCTTCATGCAGTCACAAAAGCTGTAACGCAGTGCTGCTTGAAAAAGCAGCTTCGCATCAGTTTTCAAAAGCCGCCCTCGGGCGGCTTTTTGCGTTTGACAGTCACATAGCGCAGGTTCTGAATCCCCAGAACCCACTGTCCATCTGCGGTGCAGCGAACCCGCGAAACGTGGGCTGCTTCATTCGGGCGCGGGTGGCAAACGAGCCGCCGCGCAAGACCTTGCACTGGCCAAAGCTCTTGGTGCTGTAGGTGTGCCACGGCCCGGCTTCAAAGCCGGGGTAGGGGCTAAAGGTGTTGGCTGTCCATTCCCATACATCGCCCCAGCGAAAGCCTTGGCCCTGTGCGGTGCGCGCTGCGATTTCCCATTCCACCTCGGTGGCCAAGCGGCGGCCTGCCCAGTGGGCGTAGGCTTGGGCTTCAAACCATGTCATGTGCATGGCGCTGCTGTGGCCTGCTGCGCGCAGCGGCGTGCCAAAGCGCGTGAGCATCACCGCGCCACTGGCCACGCCTATCTGGTCGACAAAGCGCGGGCCTCGGCGGCCTTCTTGATTGGCGGTGTCTTGCAGCCACAGCCAACCCTGGGGCGACCAGTGCGCGGCATCGTCATAGCCCCCATCGTCAATAAACTCGACATACTGCGCCCAGCTGATGGGCTGCGCATCGATTTCAAACTCTGGCACAGCCACTTCGTGGCGCGCACGCTCGTTGTCCCATGCAAAGCCGCCGCCCGCTGCGCCTAGCTGCCAACGCGTGGCGGGCAGCAGCAAGGGCGCGCGCGGTGTCCATGTAGGGCTTGTGGGCATGGTGATTTTCAGACCCAAAGCTTGCGCGAGGACGGCAAACTGCTCACCAATCTGGTCTTCGCGAGACAGGGCCAGCCGGTAAAAATACAGCGCAGCATCGCTGTCATCGGTTTTCTCTAGCAGCTCTAGTGTGGTCTCTAGGGTTTCTAGCAGATAGGCTTTGATGGTGCCGAGATCGGGGTAGCTCTGCAGCCAGCGCTCAGACCGTGTGGCCAGAGCAGGGTTCCAAAGCATATCGGCGCGGGGCTCGATGGAGGCCAGGCGCAGACTCTGTGCGGGGCACAGCGACCCCAGGCTGCGCTGCGCATTGCGGCCAATCCACCATTCTTGAAACCAACCCACATAGCCTAATAGCCAGAGCGGCGGCAGAGCCTGTGCAACGTGGGGCACGCTCAGGTCGTTAGCAAAACGCTGCTGAGGGATTGCGCTTTCAAACTGTCCCATGAGGTGCAGGGTATGGTTGCGCGCATCCATCAAAGCCAATGAGAGCACTTCACGCCCCGCTTGGCGCGTGGTGATGGTGTCGATAGACGGCGGGGTGCGAATCAGCATCAGCCATTATCGCGCGTGCACCGGGAAAGTGCTCGTTGCACGGCTTTGGAGTTTAGGGTTAACCCGGCAGTGATCTGTCAGGCTTTTGCCAGTGCAAGCGACGAGTCTTTGCGACAATACACTTATAAATTATTGGAGCACACCATGTCTGTACTTTTAAAGTTTGCCCTTGCGGTGGACTGGATCAACGAACGGTTTAGTAAGCTGGCAGCTTGGGCGGTGTTTATCTCCGCGATGATTTGTGCAGGCAACGCCTTCATTCGCTACGGCTTTGACATGAGCTCCAACGGTTGGATCGAGATCCAGTGGTATTTGTTTGCAGTCACCGTGATGCTGGGCGCGCCCTACGTGCTGAAAATGAACGAGCATGTGCGTGTTGACTTGGTCTACGGCAAACTCAAAGGCAATGGCCCCGTATATGTAGACCTGTTTGGCCTGATCTTCTTTTTGATGCCCGTGGTTATTGTGCTGCTTTACATGTGCGTGCCGTATTTTTACCAAGCCTTTTTGTCCAAAGAGATGAGCCAAAACGCTGGCGGCCTGATTCGCTGGCCTGCCATCTTGACGCTGCCAGTAGGCTTTGCATTGCTGTTGGCGCAGGGCGTATCAGAGATCATCAAGCGCGTGGCCTATTTGACCGGCAGCTACCAGATGGACACCCATTACGAGAAGCCGCTGCAGTAAGCAGCTACCTACCTTCACACACAACAATACAACCTAACTTTTGAATAGAGTACCAAAATGGTGATGGAAAATTTTGCCCCGATCATGTTCGCGGGTCTTGTGGTGATCATGCTGATAGGTTTTCCGGTGGCGTTTTCGCTTGCGGCACTGGGCTTGGGCTGCGGCTTCTTTGCTATTCAGATGGGCTGGTTTCCGGCTGCATATTTGAGTAACTTGCCCCTGGCCTTGTTTTCTATTTTGTCTAACGAGCTGCTGCTGGCGATTCCGTTTTTTACCTTCATGGGGACGATCTTAGAAAAATGCGGCTTGGCTGAAGACATGCTCGATTCAATGGGCCAGCTGTTTGGCCCTATGAAAGGCGGCTTAGGCTACTCGGTCATTATTGTGGGCTTTATCTTGGGTGCTATTACCGGCACGGTTGCAGGCCAAGTGATCGCTATGGCGCTGATTTCGCTGCCTGTGATGATGCGCTACGGCTACAACATGCGCTACGCGACCGGCGTGTTGGCGGCTTCGGGCACCATCACCCAGCTTGTGCCTCCATCATTGGTGTTGGTGGTTCTGGCTGACCAGTTGGGCAGGCCCGTGGGCGACATGTACAAAGGCGCTTGGGGACCTTCGATTTTGCAAGTCCTGTTTTTTGCAGCCTACACATTCGCGCTGACCTTGGCCAAGCCAGACTACCTGCCGGGCGTGCCTAAAACAGAGCGAACGCTCAATGGTTGGGCGCTGTGGTCAAAATGCCTGCGCGGTATTATTCCATCGGCTATTTTGATCTTCACTGTGCTGGGTTCGATGGGTGGTTTGCCATTCCAAAAGACAGCTATTGCCACGCCGACAGAAGCTGGCGCGATGGGCGTGGTGGGCGCACTCGTTTTAGCGGCTATGTACAAACGCCTGTCCAAGGCTTTGCTCTGGGACGCTATGGTCGGCACGATGAGACTGACCGCCATGGTGGTGTTTATCCTGATCGGCTCGCGCGTGTTCAGCCAAGTGTTCCAAGGGGTGGATGGCGCTAAATGGGTAGAGCATTTACTCACCGGTTTGCCAGGCGGCCAAGTGGGCTTCTTGATTGTGGTGAACGTGTTTGTGTTCTTCTTAGCGTTCTTCTTGGACTTCTTTGAAATCGCCTTCATTATTGTGCCCATGCTCGCACCTGTAGCTGAGAAGCTGGGCATCAACCTGGTGTGGTTTGGCGTGCTGTTGTGCGTGAACTTGCAAACCAGCTTCATGCACCCGCCATTTGGTTTTGCGCTGTTCTATTTGAGAGGTATATCGGACACGCTGTTCAAAGAAAAGCGTATTCCTGAAGCAGTTAAATCTAACGATATTTACCTTGGCTCGATCCCGTGGATCATCATGCAGTTGATCTTGGTGGCTGTAGTTATTTTTGTACCAGAGACCGTTACGGTGTTCTTAGACAAAGAGATCGTGGTCGATGTAGATAAAGTCAAAATCGAGATACCTGCCGATGCAGAGGCTGCCGCTAAAGACCCAGCTTCTGCCCTGATGCCTGCTGCATCTTCGCCAGCTACCACAGGCACTGCTGCTGAGAATGCTGCTGCAGATCTGGCTAACAGTGGAACTGCTGCTGACAAAGCAGCGGAAGAAGAGCAAAAGAAAATGGACGAACTCTTTAAAGAGAAAAAGTAAAGTTTTAGCGCCTCCAATGGTGCGCTGCGAAAGTAAGCTGCGCGCTACACACAGGCCATGTTTCATCCTCACAGCCCCTGCAGTTTGCGTCTTAGGCGTAAGTTGTCAGGGGCTTTTTTATCTTTTGAGTTGACCTGTTGTATGGGGTGTGCGCTATGTTAGAGATTCGACCGATGGACCATCTGGGTCCTCCTCCATTCCCGTTTCGTCCGTCGTCCGACCCTTTGGTCAGCCCAGCTTTTTCCATCGTGTTCCGTGCACTGGCTTTGGTGATTGTGTTGGGCTGCACCTATGGCGTGTGGTCACTGTGGTTTGGTGGGCATTTGACATCGCCCGTTGCAGCCTCGGCACCCGCTGCGGCTACAGGTGCTGCGTCTGCCAACAGCATGTATGGCTCTGGCCTGATCTGGGCGCTGTCTGCGCTCGCGCTGCTGCTCTACACGCTGTGGTGCATTTTGACCAGCGTGACCACCTTGACCCACTCCACCATAGAGCAGACTTTTGTCTGGAACAAAAAGCTCGAGCTGCGCGAACTGGCCTACGTCAAGCTGATCCGCGTGCCTGGGCTGGACTGGTTGATTGCGCCGCGCTTGTACTGCCGTACTTTGTTAGGTAAATTTGCAGTTTTTTATACGGCTGACGCACACATGATTGGGGAATTTGAGCGCTTGCGTGATGAGTTGAGCGCGTTTCGTAAAGTACGTTAAGTTGACTTGTTTGGTTGATTATTTTGGCATTTTTCCGACGTGGATATTAAATAGTTAGCTATTAAAATAATAGTAACTCCTAAGAGTTAACAGGGCCGTAAACACCGCCCAGAGGTTTCTCCTGATAAGGCCCTGCGCTTTACGCAGGTAACATCAGCACATTGAACACCTTGTTTGAAAGCGCGCTGTCTGCGCTACATCTGATGACATCGGCTGATCCCGCGCTGGTGGCGATTGTGCTGCGCTCGCTTGCGGTGAGCGCGCTGGCCTGCGCGCTGGCGTGCAGCGTGGGGTTGCTGCTGGGCGCATGGCTGGGCGTGGCCCGGTTTGCAGGGCGGGGCGCGGTGCTGGCCTTGGTCAACACCCTGCTGGCGTTACCTGCAGTGGTGGTGGGGTTGCTGGTCTACATACTGCTCTCGCGCAGCGGGCCGCTGGGCTTTTTAGGTTGGCTTTTTTCTTTCAAGGCCATGGTACTGGCCCAAGCAGTGTTGGTGTTGCCGGTGGCTGTTGCGCTGTCTCAGCAAGTGGTGCATGACGCGCAGGCCCAGCATGGCGAGCAGCTGCAGTCGATGGGCGCTGGCACGGCGCTGCGCGCGCTGCTGCTGGGCTGGGACGAGCGCTACGCCTTGCTGATGGTGCTGCTCACAGCCTTTGGTCGCGCCATCTCAGAGGTGGGCGCAGTGATGATTGTGGGCGGTAACATCGACGGTTTTACCCGCGTGATGACCACGGCCATAGCGCTTGAGACCAGCAAGGGCGATTTGCCTTTGGCGCTCGGGCTAGGCATGGTGTTGCTGCTGATTGTGCTGCTGCTCAATGTGGCCGTGGCCTTAGTCAAGCACTGGCGCGAGCGCGTAGAAGAGGCTGCTCTATGACAACGTTGCGAGCCGGTGTGGTGGTTGAGCTAGACGGCGCAAGTGTGCGTTTTGGCCGCGTGCAGGCTTTGCACAGCGTGTCGCTGCACATTGAGCGCGGCGAATCGCTTGCCTTGGTGGGCGCGAACGGCAGTGGTAAGAGTACGCTGCTGCGCTTAGCGCATGGCCTGGTCAAGCCCACCAGCGGCGCAGTGAAACAGGGCACTGATCTACGGCAAGCCTTTGTATTCCAGCGCCCGTTTGTGCTGCGCAGCACGGTGCTGGCCAATGTGGCGCTGGCCGTTTGGCTGGGCGGCATGCCTTGGGCGCAGGCCAAGGCGCGTGCGTTGCAGGCGCTCAATGAGGTGGACATGCAGGCACTGGCCACGCGCCAAGCCCGCACTTTGTCGGGCGGGCAACTGCAGCGCTTGGCGTTTGCACGCGCGCTGGCTGTGCAGCCCGAGCTGCTGCTGCTGGACGAACCCACCGCCAGCCTTGCGCCACAAGCCAAGCGCGATGTAGAGGCGCTGATGGCGCAGTGCACAGCGCGCGGCATGACCCTAATTTTTGCCAGCCATAACCTTGGGCAGGTCAAACGCTTGGCTACGCGCGTGGTTTGTTTAGATGCAGGCCGTTTGGTAGCTGACAAACCCACCGCAGAATTCTTCAGTCACAGTCTGCCGCAGCTAGCAGCCCAGCTAGCAGAAAGTGAGATTTTATGAATACGACACCTGCATGGATGCAATTTTTGCAGCGCGCTATCGCGGCATTAGGGCTGTGCCTACTGGGCTTGCCCATGACAGCCAATGCCCAAATCGTCGTGGCATCCACCACTTCGACAGAGCAATCGGGCTTGTTTACATTTTTGCTTCCTGAGTTCAAGCGTGACTCAGGCATAGACATCAAAGTGGTGGCTTTGGGTACGGGCCAAGCGATTGACATGGGCCGCAGAGGCGATGCAGATGTTTTGTTTGTTCACGACCAAGTGGCAGAGGATAAGTTTGTTGCCGATGGCTTTGGCATTAAACGCTACCCAGTGATGTACAACGATTTCGTTCTGATTGGCCCTGCCAGTGATCCGGTGGGCGTGCGCGGCAAAGACATTGTGAGCGCCTTGCAAAAGCTGGGCGCAGCGAATGCGGCGTTCGTGTCGCGCGGCGATAAGTCTGGTACCCACGCAGCTGAGCTGCGCTACTGGGGTATGGCTGCTGGCGTAGACAAAAAAGGCAATGCGTACAAAGAGTGTGGCTGCGGCATGGGCCCTGCGCTTAATATTGCGGCGTCCACCAACGCCTACGTGCTGGCCGACCGCGGTACTTGGCTTAATTTTAAAAACCGCGCAGAGTTGGCTATTCTTGTACAAGGCGATAGCAAGCTATTCAACCAATAAGGTGTAATTGCTGTGAGCCCTGCCAAGCACCCGCATGTTAAAGCAGTGCAGGCGCAAAAGTTTGTCGACTGGATACTCTCTGGCGCCGGACAAACCGCGATTGCCAGCTATAAAATTGGCGCAGAGCAGCTGTTTTTTCCGAATGCTGCGAAGTAAATACAAGTAACTCAGCAGACTATGGAATAGACCATCAGGGACTTAAGATTGTGGAGCAAACAATGCCGACACCGCTTGACCAAGTAGAAGCTCTGCTAGCGCAGCAGCGCCTGGCGCAAGCGCAACTGGGCCAAGCTCTAAAAGCCGCCCGCACAGAGCAGGAGTCAGGCTACCTTGGTGCGGCGATCACGTTGCCTAGCCCGCATTGGGGCAGTTTCGCGGCCATCGGATTGGCCTTGCTCATGTGCGCTGCTATCACCGCTGTGGTGGTAGTCAAAGTGGTGCGCCCTAAGCTGCAAAGGCTGCGCGAGCAAAGCGCTGTTGAGCGCGCAAAGCAAGAGGAGATGTTCGTGCATTTTTCTCTGCATGGCGAGTCTGCTAACACCGGCCAGACAGCAGCAGGCCGTCAAAAAACAGACTTTCGTATGCAACGCCGTAGCGCGGCACCAGCGCGTTTTTCTGCCTCAGGTTACCCAGCCGCTAGTAAAGCCACCTACCTTGCGCCAGAGACCACAGCGGTG
>JANPDG010000144.1:0-1741 GCA_031431335.1 Polaromonas sp.
TTCGCCCGTGTGGCCGCCTACGAGTGCGCAGTTGGCATCGTTGAGTATCTCTAGCGCGCCGGTCATCATCTGCGTCAGCACGTCTTCTACTTTGGCTTCCAGGCCTGGCGGCACGGTGCACACAGCCGTGGCCGACTGGGCCTGCGCGCCCATGGCCCAAATATCGCCCAGCGCGTGGTTGGCCGCGACTTTGCCAAAAATATAGGGGTCGTCAATGAACGCACGAAAAAAGTCTACCGAATGCACCATGGCTTTGCCTGGCGGCACGCGCACCACGGCGGCGTCGTCGGGGTCTTTCAGGCCAATGACTACGTCGTCGCGGTCTACGGGGTGCAGGTTGCTAAGCGCGCGGCTGAGCACGCTAGAACCTACCTTGGCGCCACACCCGCCGCAGCGCATGGCAATGGCGCTGATGGCTTGCAAGGATTCTTCGTTGGTGAGTTTGACGCTTTGACCGCCCTTCACAGCCGGGGCAGGCGCATGCGCGTCCATCTTGGGAAAGTCCTGAAACTTGGCCATAAACCGGCGGTCAATCCAATCTTTCCATTGCCATACCCATTCGCCTGCAAAACCTAGCGCGCCGCGCGAGGCCACAGCGTATTGGTCGCCCGTGCTAATCAGCGCCAACCACGTGGTTTGCGGCCTGTAGGCTTGCAGGGGGGCGCCTTCAACGGCGCGGCGCAGGTTGGCCGTCAGTGGTTTGCCTTGGCGCACGGCAAACACGCCGGCTTTTTCTAGTTTGTAGTTGACCATGCTGGCAATGTCGCCAGCCGCGTAAATGTCAGGGTCGGTCACGGTTTGCAGCGTGTCTTGCACCTTAATAAAGCCTTCGTCGTCCAGCGCTAAGCCCGTCTGCTGTAGCCACGCCGCGCCGCCTGCGCGGGTCACCCAAATGATCTCATCCGCATCCAGCGTTTGGCCGCTGGCGGTTTGTAGGCTACCAGCGCGCACTTGGTTGACAGCGGCATTCAGATGCACCACCACGCCCCGCTCGCTCAGCACAGCTTCAAACCGCTTGCGCACGCCCGCGTTGTGGGTGGGCAAAATGGTGGCGGTGTTGGTGAATAAATGAAAAGCCAGCTCGTCCGGGTTGCGGCCCAGGTTTTTAAGCTCGTTGCGCAGCCTAAACTGCATCGCCAGCGTCAGTTCCACACCGCCTGCGCCAGCGCCCACCACCGCAATAGTGGTTTTGCCAGCATGATTTTTCACCCGATCAATCAGCGCCACCCAGCGGTCGTTAAAGCGCTGAATTGGTTTGACCGCCACAGCATGGTCGCTGGCACCAGGCACGCCGCCCAGCTGCGGGGTCGAGCCAATGTTGATCGACAGCTGGTCATATGGCACGGGCGGGCGGCCTTGGCAGAGCACTTTTTTATTGACCCGGTCAATGCCAACGACTTCGGCTTTGAACAGCCGCGCCCCTGCAAACACACACAAGCGGGACAGGTCAATATGCACTTCGTCATAGTCATAGTGCCCCGCTACATAGCCCGGCAGCATGCCCGAGTAAGGCGTGTGCATGTCGGTACAAATAAGGGTGATGCGCACACCGGGAATGGGATTCATGCCAAAGCTCTTGAGCACGCCTACATGGCTGTGACCACCGCCGACTAACACAATATCTCTTAAAACGGGTTGCTCTGACGTCTGCATGGAATAGATTTTTATAAAGATTGAATGACTTGCAGCAAGGCTGTTAGTTCAGCCTGCGGGGCAAAAAGCGGTGCGCGCAGCGCGCATT
>JANPDG010000145.1:0-2387 GCA_031431335.1 Polaromonas sp.
GAGTATTTGGAGACGAAGCCTTAGAACTGCCGTATTTAAGAGCGATTTAAATTACTGCAAAAATAATAGCAAACTATTGAATATCCACGTCAGAAAAGTGCTCGTTTTTCTTCCAAGAGCACTCTGCACAAGATGATTGCAGACCATCACCCGTCAAAGCAAACACTAACCCACACTTTATCCAGCGCCTTGTGTGCTGCGCCTATCACCAGTTCATGCGATCTAGAGCTGGCGTAGACAAAGCACAGGGTGCAGTTAAGCGACACTTTATCGGCGATCACCAGCCCGCGCGACTGGGACTCGTGCATCGCTATCGAGTCGCGCACCAGGCTCAGGCCGACGCCGGGGCGCACCAGGTCGAGCATGGAGGCCTCTTGGTCAACCAGCGCTGCGCTTTTAACCTTAAGGTGCAGCGGCTCAAACGCCTGGGCCAGCAGGCGGTGGTGGGCGGATGCGGACGGCGTGGTGATCCACGGCAGCGCAGCCAGCGCCCGCCAGTCGCGGCCCGTCACCTGCGGCCCCCAGCCTGCGGGCGCGAGCACGCGGTAGGTGAATTAGGTGAGTGATCTTACTATTAATTTAATAGCTAACTTACTAATATCCACGTCGGAAAACTGCTCGTTTTCCTTCCTAAACTTCTGCGCACCATATGCCTGTGGCTCAGCAGACGTGGCCAGATAAAAGCCCACATCCAAGCTGCCCAGTTGCAACTGGTTAATCTCTTCGCCGCTGATGGCTTGGCGCAGCTCGGTGTTCAAAATAGTGCTATTTTGCCAATATCATTAGCTTTTCATATCGAGTGATAGCAAAATCAAAGTATCAAAAAGAGTAAAGCTATGAGTATTACAAATATCGACCATTACATCGCTGGCCACATCAGTGCCAACGCCGCTGGCACCGCTGGACGCAGCCAAGACGTGACCAACCCTGCCACCGGCGCCGTCACTGGCCATGTGGCTTTGGGCTCGGTTACCGACGTTGACCGCGCTGTGGCCGCCGCGCAAGCCGCCTTCCCAGCCTGGGCTGACGCACCCCCGCTCAAGCGCGCGCGGGTGATGTTCAAGTTTCTCGAATTGCTTAATTTGCACAAAGACGACCTGGCACGCATGATTACCGCGGAGCACGGCAAGGTGTTTACCGACGCGCAGGGCGAGGTCACGCGCGGTATTGATATTGTGGAGTTTGCCACCGGCATACCGCAGTTGCTCAAAGGCGACTACACCGAGCAGGTAAGCACGGGCATTGATAACTGGACGCTGCGCCAGCCGCTGGGCGTAGTGGTAGGCATCACGCCGTTTAACTTTCCGGTGATGGTGCCGATGTGGATGTTTCCGGTGGCCATCGCTGCGGGCAACACGTTTATTTTGAAGCCCAGCCCAATCGACCCAAGCCCCGCGCTGTTCATGGCCGAGCTTTTGAGAAAAGCGGGCTTGCCTGACGGCGTGTTTAACGTAATCCAGGGCGACAAAGAAGCGGTCGACGCACTGCTGGTGCACCCCGATGTCAAAGCCATCAGCTTTGTCGGCTCCACGCCGATTGCCAACTACATTTACGAGACAGGCGCACACCACGGCAAGCGCGTGCAGGCGTTGGGCGGCGCTAAAAACCACATGGTAGTGATGCCCGATGCCGACCTGGACCAGTCCGTTGATGCGCTGATTGGCGCAGCCTACGGCTCGGCAGGCGAGCGCTGCATGGCCATTAGCGTGGCAGTGCTGGTGGGCGATACGGCTGACAAAATCATGCCGAAGTTGATCGAGCGCACCAAGGCACTGAAGGTGAAGGATGGCACCCACCTAGACGCAGAAATGGGCCCCATAGTGACCCAAGCAGCGTTTGACCGCATTACTGGCTACATTGGCGTGGGCGAATCGCAAGGCGCTGACATGTTGGTAGATGGCCGCCGCTTTGTACAGAAAGAAGCCGGTTGCGAAGCGGGCTACTGGCTGGGCGGCACGTTGTTTGACAATGTCACGCCCGACATGCGCATCTACAAAGAAGAAATTTTTGGCCCCGTGCTGGTGTGTGTGCGGGTGAAAGACCTGGCTGCAGCCATTGAGCTGATCAACGCCCACGAGTTTGGCAACGGCGTGGCCTGCTTTACGCGCGATGGCAACGTAGCCCGCGAGTTCAGCCGCCGCATTCAAGTCGGCATGGTGGGTATTAACGTGCCCATCCCTGTGCCTATGGCCTGGCATGGTTTTGGTGGCTGGAAGAAGTCGCTCTTTGGCGACATGCACGCCTATGGCGAAGAAGGTGTGCGTTTTTATACCAAGCAAAAATCTATCATGCAGCGTTGGCCCGAGAGTATTGGCAAGGGTGCTGAATTTGCCATGCCGACCAGCAAATAACCCGCTGCGCGATGGTTGAAAATCTTTTCACTCCTT
>JANPDG010000146.1:0-6476 GCA_031431335.1 Polaromonas sp.
GTCTGCGCGGGCGCGCTGCTGGCTGGGCAGGCGGGGCTGCTGGCGCATGCGCGCGTGGCCACCCACCACTTGGAGCTGGACGAGCTAAAGCGCATCGAGCCGCTGTGCGAAGTGCAGGCCAACCGCGTGTTTGTGATGGACGAGAGGCGCGGTGTGTACAGCAGCGCGGGCATCACCACCGGCATTGACTTAGCAGTGTATTTGATAGCGCAAACCTGCGGCGAGGCCATTGCCGCCCGTGTGGCGCAGGTGATGGTGCTGCCGCTGCGCCGTGGGCCGGGTGACCCCGAGCTGTCGCCGTTTTTACAAGGCCGCGCGCACATGCACCCCAGCGTGCACCGCGTGCAAGACGCAGTACAGGCGCAGCCGACTGCGGATTGGACGGTCACGCGCATGGCGGCCGTAGCCTGCAGTTCTGCACGGCACCTGGCCCGCCTGTTCGATGACCACGTAGGCACAGCCCCGCTGGCGTATGTGCGCAGCATTCGGCTGGCGCTGGCGCAGCAGGCTTTGGCAGCGGGCCAGTCAGTGGGACTGGCAGCCGAGGCGGCTGGCTTTAGCAGCGACACCCAGCTGCGCCGCGCATGGCACGCAGCAGGCAAAACGGGTACGCCATCGAGGGTGTGAACGCGCTTGAACGATGCAGTCAGCGAGTTAAAACACTGCTTAAAATAGTGAATATACTATTAAATTAATAGCATACTATTGAATATCCACGTCGGAAAATTGCTATTTTTTATTCCAAAACTGCCGTATTAGAGATGCGCAGCCTACCCCGGCATGCTGCGCAGCTCGGCCACGCGCTCGGCGATGGCGTCAAGGTCGAATGCGTCTTCGGCTTTGGACAAATAGGTTTCTAAATCGGGCACGGCTGCGGCGTGGTTGCCCAGCTCAGCTTGCGCCAAACCGCGGTCGCGGTAGTCGCTCCAAGCATCGGGAAGCAGCACAATCACGCGGTCTAGCACGCAGATCAGGCGTGGCCAGTCTTCTTGGGTTTTGTGAATTTCTTTGAGGTTGCGCAGCATGCGGGCGATGATGTCGCGCGGCTGCGCGGGCTGAAGATACAGCCCCATTGGCACGTCAAAGTCGTCTACCAGGCCACTGCGCCGTTTGTAGGGCTCTAGCCGCTCGCTCAGGTCTTCGCGGCTCAAAGACTGGCCGTTGAGCGGGTCAATCACCACCTGGCCTTTGGGCAGGTTGATTTTGATCAAAAAATGCCCCGGAAACGCCACACCGCGCGCGTTCAGACCAATGGCCTGCGCCACCTCCACCCACAGCACCGCCATGCTGATGGGAATGCCCTTGCGGGTGCGCAGCACGGCGCTCAAGTAGCTATTGTCGGGGTCGTAGTAGTTATTCACATTACCTGCAAAGTTCAGGTCGCGATAAAAAAACTGATTGATGGCTCGCAGACGCTGAATAGCGGGTGCGTCTGGCGGAATGCGGCGCTTGAGACGCGCGACCAACTGGTCTACATCACCCAAGACTTGCTGCACATCCAAACCGGGATACTCGTCTTGGGCTAACGAAGCTGCGGCTTCTAAAAGTGGAAACTGGTCATCGCTGGCCACCAAAGTAGCAAAATATTCGAGCGGCGTGGGGGTGTCATAAGGGAGCTGCACAGCTGTACTGTGGCATAAAAATTAACCAGTTTCAAGCGGCGGGGCTTTTGCGCGCTGCAGCCAGAAACAAACTAACGGCGTAGCAGCGCCCGAAGCTTGAGCCCAGCGGCCCAACATGCTACAAAATAAATAGCTGCGCCGACCATTATCACAGCAGCCATAAGTCCTATTCGCTTCAAAACGGTGCTCTGTAGCGCCAACCAAGGTAACTGCGCGCTGCTGCTAGCCCACATCAAAAACACCGCCAACAGCGCACTGGCCGCCAGCACCTGCAGCGCAAACCGCCCCCAGCCGGGGCGGGGCACAAAGGTTTTGTTACGCAGCAGCCCCCAGAGCAAACACAGCGCGTTAACCAGCGCGCCCAAGCCAATGGACAGCGCCAGCGCGGCATGTTGCAAATACGGCACCAGCAGATAGTTCAAAATTTGTGTGAAGATCAACACGCCAATGGCGATTTGGACAGGCGTCTTGATGTCTTGCTTGGCGTAGTAGGCAGGTGCCAGCACTTTAATGGCCACTAAACCTATCAAACCAAAACCGTAGCCCATCAGCGCGCGCGCTACCTGGGGCACATCTGCGTCTTTAAAAGCGCCGTAGTGGTACAGCACCGCCACCAGCGGCTGCGCAAACGTTAGCAGCGCCACCGCGCTGGGCAGCGCCAGCAGCAGCACCAAACGCAGACCCCAGTCAATCATGTCGGAGTATTTTTGGCTCTCGCCCGCCGCTTTGGCAGCCGCCAGTTGGGGCATCAGCACCACGCCCAGCGCCACGCCCAGCATGGCAGTAGGAAACTCCATCAGCCTGTCGGCGTAGGTGAGCCAGCTGACCGAGCCTGTGACCAGGTGTGAGGCGATTTGAGTGTTGATCAAGAGGGAAACTTGCGCCACGCTCACACCCAGCAGCGCAGGCAGCATTAAGCGCATGATATTTTGCGTACCGTCGTTGCGCCAAGCGGCTTTGACATCCGTCCCATTGAACGCGATACGCGGCAGCAAGCCCATAGCGCGCAGCGCAGGCAATTGCACGAGCAGTTGCAGCACACCGCCCGCCATCACGCCCACAGCCATCGCGTAAATCGGCTCTACACCCCGCGCTTTAAACCACGGAGCCAGCAGCCAAGCCGCACCAATCATGCACAGGTTAAGCAACACCGGCGTGGCAGCAGGCACGGCAAACTTCCTCCAAGTGTTCAGCACACCGGCTGACAGCGCCACCAGCGACATGCAGGCAATGTACGGGAACATGAGCCGTGTCATAAAACTGGCCGCTTCAAAGGCCTGCGGGTTTTGCTGCAAACCGCTGGCCATCGCATAAACCAAAACGGGTGCTACCACAACACCGATGATGCTGACCAAAAGCAGCGCCCACGCCAGCACCGTGGCCACCTTATCCACCAGTAGCTTGGTAGCAGCTGGGCCATCGCGCTCTTTGCTAGCGGCCAGCACCGGTACAAAAGCTTGGGCAAAAGCGCCCTCGGCAAACAGGCGACGTAGCAAGTTAGGAATGCGAAACGCGACATTGAACGCATCCGTCATGGCACTGGCGCCAAACATTGCCGCCATCAACAGCTCACGTACCAGCCCCGTCAAGCGCGAGGCCAGAGTGAACAACGAAACGATAGAAGCAGACTTGATCAGGCTCATGGAGGCAAATAAATTAGGCTCAAAAATGCAACCCCAAGTGTACCGGGCTTAGGCCACCCGCCATGCTGAGACAATATAGCCATGTTCCATGTTGTCCTCGTTCACCCCGAAATCCCGCCCAACACCGGCAACGTCATTCGCCTGTGTGCCAACACCGGCTGCACATTGCACCTGATCGAGCCTCTAGGCTTTAGTATGGAAGACCGCTACATGCGCCGCGCTGGGCTGGACTACCACGAGTATGCGGATGTGAAACGCCACGCCTCATGGCAAGCGTTTTTAGACACCGAATCTCCCGCCAATGACCGCATGTTTGCCATGACCACCAAGGGCAGCCACAGCGTATTTGCCCAGACTTTTGCAGCGGGCGACTGGCTGGTGTTTGGGTCTGAGACAGCGGGCCTGCCAGCGGCTGTGCGCGATATGTTTGCCACTACGCAGCGCCTGCGGCTACCCATGATCGAAGGCCAGCGCAGCTTGAACCTGTCCAACTCGGTGGCGGTGACGGTGTATGAAGCCTGGCGGCAGTGCGGGTTGGCACAAGGCAGTTAAAGTAGCAATATGACCGTGACCACCACAACCGCCAAAGCCCTGCTACCGCCCGACGCCCCCTGGCGCGCTGCATTGCACAACGAGATCCATGCGCGGCCTGCAGCGCGCATCCACCTGCCGGCGCTGGTGGTGTACGTAGCTGTGCTCAACGCGGGCATCACGCGCGAACAAGAATGCACCCATTTGCGCCACCTGCCCGGCCAGCAAGACCTAGCGCTGGACAGCTTGGCTAACAATTTTTTGCGATTGCAATTCGAGGGCTATACCGTCAAATGGGAGCGCCACACTGAATTTACCCGCTACTCCATAGTGCAGCCGCTGCCGCTGCATGCCCTCCTTGGCATGCAGCAACCGGGCATCGAACCCCAGTTTGCTTGCGATTTGGTAGTTAGCTCAGACTGGCTCAGCAGTTTGCCGGGCCACACTGTGGCAGCTATCCAAATGGCGATGGTGGAGGGCGATCTATCGAACGCGGAGCAGTTGATTGTGCAGGCGCAAGATTGGTTTGACGGGCGCAGTGTGCTCGCGTCTCAAATCGGCCAAGGCCACTCGTGGGCGGTCAGTGAGTTGCGTGTTGGCAAGGATGGCTTCGAGCGCATGCTGGTCATTGCACCCCAGGGCACCAGCGAGGAGCGCTCTGGGCGCAGCTCTCACCGCCTGCTTGAGATGGAGACCTACCGCCTGATGGCGCTGCGCGGCCTGCCAGTGGCCAAAGAGCTGGGGCCCATGCTCAGCGAGTGCGAGAGCGTACTGGCCAACATCACCGTGCTGCTAGACAACAAAACCGCCACAGACCAAGACTTGTTAGACAAACTCATATCGCTTGCAGCCACGGTAGAGCGCGCTACTGCCACGCATGGCTACCGCTTTTCTGCTACCCGCGCCTACGCCACATTGGTAGCGCAACGCATTGCTGAGCTACGCGAAAAACCTATCTCTGGTAAGCAGCCCATTGGCAATTATTTGCAGCACCGATTCTCCCCTGCTGTTGCCACGGTAGCCGCCACCGAGCAGCGGCTCTACGCATTGTCTGAGCGCATCTCCCGGGCCAGCGCGTTGCTGCGCACACGGGTTGACATCGCCACCGAAGGGCAAAACCAGCAACTACTAGAGAAGCTCACGCGCGGCCAAGAACTGCAGCTTCGCTTGCAATCCACCGTCGAGGGCCTGTCGATTGCCGCCATCTCATACTATGTAGTGAGCCTGTTGCTCTATGCAGGCAAAGCACTCAAGGCCGCAGGACTGCCGATCAACCCCGAAATAGCGATTGGCGCGCTTATCCCCTTGGTGCTATGGGCCGTGTGGCGCGGCACTCGGCATGTGCGCAATAAATTGATCATCAACACATAAAAAAGCCCCGTTCAATCGTTAAATTGAACGGGGCTTGTTCGTGGTGCCGGAGGCCGGAATCGAACCGGCACGATCTCTCAATCGGCAGATTTTGAGTCTGCTGCGTCTACCAATTTCGCCACTCCGGCTGATGTGAGTTTGCGACATTGACGCGATGTGCTAAGCCCTCAATTATGGCATATTACGGGCTATGAATTCTAAAACTGCCTCTGCTTTTACGTATCCCACCATCGAAGACGCGATTGGCAAAACGCCAATCGCCCGCTTGCAGCGCATTGGCGCGCTAGTGTGCACTGAGCGCGGCAACGTGGTTTTAGGCAAATTAGAGGGCAACAACCCGGCTGGCAGCGTGAAAGACCGGCCGGCCTTGTCCATGATTGCGCGGGCGCAAGAGCGCGGCGATATCAAGCCGGGCGACACGCTGATTGAGGCTACTTCGGGCAACACGGGCATAGCGCTGGCGATGGCTGCGGCTATCAAGGGCTACCGCATGGTGCTGATCATGCCTGAGGACTTGAGTATTGAGCGGGTGCAAACCATGAGGGCCTTTGGCGCAGAGTTGATACTCACTCCCAAGAGCGGCGGTATGGAATATGCCCGCGACTTGGCGGACAAAATGCAATCAGAGGGTAAAGGTCGGGTGTTAGACCAGTTTGCCAACCAGGACAACCCGAGGGCGCACTATGACACCACGGGGCCTGAGATTTGGGAGCAAACCGGCGGGCGGGTAACGCATTTTGTGAGCGCAATGGGCACGACAGGCACGATCACGGGTGTGTCTAAATACCTCAAAGAAAAGAACCCTGCTATCCAGATCATTGGCGCCCAGCCGTCTGAAGGCTCGCGCATTCCGGGCATTCGCAAATGGCCCACCGAATATTTACCCAAGATTTATGACCCTAAAAACGTAGACGAGCTGATCTATGTGAGCCAGCAAGACGCCGAGGACATGTGCCGCGAAATGGCCAGCCAGGAGGGTATTTTTGCAGGCCCATCGGCTGCGGGTGCTTGCTGGGTGGCGCAGCAAATTGCGGCGCGCGAGAAAAACGCGGTGATCGTGTTTATCGTCTGCGACAGGGGTGACCGCTACCTGTCTACGGGCATATTTCCAGCTTGAACAGCCAGGCCATCTTGTTCAGATAGGTTTAGGTGGTTTTTTGGCACTTTCCCGACGTGGATATTAGATAGTTAGCTATAAATTTAATAGCAATAATCGGCTTTTAACCCATGAATTCACCTCAATTTTGCACCCAATGCGCCACGCCACTGCAAATGATCATTGCCTACGAAGACGCAGGCCAAGTGCAGC
>JANPDG010000147.1:0-8860 GCA_031431335.1 Polaromonas sp.
GGTGTACCGCTGCGTCAAACAGCACAGCGAGCCGGGCGGCGACAAGCGCGCTGATCAACGTGGCTCCAAGGCAGACGAGCTCACCCTCACACCACTGGAGCTGATAGGGCGCATCGCCGCGCTGGTGCCACCGCCGCGCACGCACCGCCATCGCTATTACGGCGCGCTGGCACCGAACTCGCCGCTCAGGGCGGCGGTTACGGCACTGGCGCAACCGACCACCGATCAAGCCGAGCCAGTCATCACGGGCGTGGACGCACTTGGGGCAGCACCGGTGGGCAAAGCACCGTCCACCACGCCCAAACCTGCGCCGCCAAAGCGCTCACAGGCGCACTACCTGTGGGCCGTGTTGATCGCCAGAATCTACGAGGTGTTCCCGCTGCTGTGCCCACAGTGCGGTGGCCAAATGCGCATCATTGCGTTCATCACGCGCAGTGCCGATATCCGGCAAATACTCGATCACATTGGGGCGGAATCTGAGCCGCCCAAAATCGCACCAGCACGCGGGCCGCCGTTGTGGGAGGATTGTGATGCGCAGGCGGGCGAGGGTAGCCAAGGCGAACCAGACTGGGATCAGGTGGGGCAACCGGCCCCCGACTATGAGGTCGACAGACAAGTCAACTGGTGAACTATCCAAACAGCGATTCAAACAGCGTTTCAGATACGCTGCGGGGTAAGCTTGGGTGCATTGCAGGCTCAACATCAATTGGCGAGCCGCAGCTTCATCATTTTTCATTGTGTTGGCTGCGACGGCTCAAACGGCAGAGATCAGTGGCTTTTGAGTGCCCCAAATCCGTGCCATCCATAATCTCATGGGATTGAATTTCCTATCCGTGGTTTATTTTCTTGACATTTTTGCGGAGAAGCACCATGCCCCTTCGTCACACCAAAACAAACATTGTTCAATCCATCCGCGCGCACCGCGTTGCCGACCTGCAAGATGCGGCCACCGAGATGGGTCAGCACTTCCTGTATGCCAGCATCGGCGAAGCACAATCCAAGCAGGATGTGCTCGACTTGCTGGCCATTCAGCTCAAGTTGCCTGCGCACTTTGGCAAAAACTACGATGCACTCTACGACGTGTTGACCGACCCGATCCACAAATCGGGCAGCCAGCCTGGCTTTATCGTGGTGTTGGAGCACATTCCCACCAATCCAAAATTCGACAAAGAAGCCCGCGAGCAGTTGCTGGACATCTTCCGCGATATTGCTGATTATTGGAATGATCGCAAAGTGCCGTTCCGCTGCTTTTATAGCTTTGCCGTCGCCCGCGCCAATTCTGGCAAGGTTGCGGCTCCGAGCGAAGACGATGCTGAAGCAGAAAAAATGCCCACCGACAAGCTGGTCGACGTGTCGCCACTGGCGCTGCGCATGAGCAGCCCGTTCAATGCGGGATACTGGTTGGCTGCTGCTTAAAGCAAGCACCGCTCAGCCAAAAATGCCGCTTGACTCAAGCGGCATTTTTTATGGGGGATACAAACCCCGCTGCTGGGCAAAGACGCGTGTGATGCCCACAAGTGCATCTGTGTAAGGTGTGGGCAGCTGCACCAGCATGCCGATCTCGCGCACCGCGCACACCAGCGCATCCAGCTCAATGACGCGGCCATTTTCTGCATCTTGCAGCATCGAGGTTTTGAAGCTACCGAGCTTGCGCGTGACTTGGTGGCGGTCTTCGGGCTGCTGATCAATCGGAATACCGAGTTTCTCGCCAATCGCTTTGGCCTCCAACATCACTGAGCGAATAAAACCCAGCAGCAAATCGTCGGCCAGCACTTTGTCTGTGGTTGCACCCGTGATCGCGCTAATTGGGTTCATGGTCATGTTGCCCCACAGCTTGAACCAAATGTCTTTCTGGATTTGCTCAGAGAGTGTGGCATCAAAGCCGGCTTCTTGCAGCAAAGCCAGCAAGGCTTGCACGCGCGGCGTTTGCTCGCCTGATGGCTCGCCGATGATGAGGCCATTGCCAAAGTGATGCTGCACAACTGCTGGGCCGCGTGTGGAGCAACTGGCATGCACGACTGAGCCAATGATGTGCTGCGGCTTCAGATGCTTGGCGATTTCTCCACCCGCATCGACGCTTTCCAACTGACTGCCAGCCAGCGAGCCACCAAAGCTGTTGAAGAACCACCAGGGCACGCCGTTCATGGCTGAGAGCAGCATCGTGTGTGCGCCCAGCAAAGGTTTGATCTGTGCAGCCACATCACGCACCGCAGGCGCTTTAACGGCGAGGATCACGAGGTCTTGCACACCCAACTCAGCCGCATCGTGCGATGCCTTGATGGACGCTTGAATGACGGCATCTTTCGTGTGCAGTTGCAGTCCCTCGGCCTGCAAAGCCGCCAGCGTTGCGCCGCGTGCGAACACGCCGAGCTGCACACCCGCGCAGCGCGACAGCCGCGCGCCTAACCAGCCGCCAATACTGCCAGCGCCGACAATCGCAATCCGTTGAATTTTCATTTTTTAAGCATTTTCAGTAGTTATCCGGCATATCCTATAGATAATTTGCTATTGAATATATAGCAACACTTTACTGTGCATAGCCGGGATTCAATTTGTCTACACGCCTTCTTAAAGCATCAAACACATCTTGCCCCGCGCCAAATTGCGCATCAAACTGAAAACTGTCGTGCGTGGTTTTGGCGGTGACTTTTTCTGGCACGTTGATCGCAGCGCCGAGGCTGGCTTGCATGCATTGAATATCGCAAGCGCGTTGCAAAGTCCACAGCCGCACCAAGGCCAGCGGCAGGGTTGGCCCCCAAGTGAGCAGGCCGTGGTTGCGCAAAATCAAGATGGGCTTTTGCGCCATATTGGCCAGCAAGCGCGGCGCTTCCTCAGCATGCACGCTGATGCCTTCAAAGTCGTGATAGGCCACCAGATCGTGCAACTGGGCTGAATAAAAATTGTTTTGCGCGAGGCCGCCTTGTGTGCACGCGACCGCCATGCCCGTGGTGGTGTGGGTGTGCATGATGCAATGCGCATCAGGTGTGTGCTGATGAATTGCGCTGTGTACCGTGAAGCCAGCAGGGTTGACCGGATACAGGTTGCTCGCTTCGAGCTTGTTGCCTTGCACATCAATCTTCACCAAGTTGCTGGCAGTGACTTCGCTGTAGTGCAGGCCGAAGGGATTGATGAGGAAATGCTTCTCTTGAGCACTCACGCTCTCAGGCAGCCGCACCGTGATGTGGTTGTAGATCATCTCGGCCCAGCCGAGCATGTCAAAAATTCGGTAGTAAGCGGCCAGCTCCACGCGGGCTTGCCATTCGTCGGGGTGGAAATCTTCTTGCTTCATGATTTGGCTTTCTCGTGCATTTGCAAGTCTTGCAGCACGGATTGGATACTTTGCTGCATCAGGGCAGCATCATCGGCCTGGCTGATCAGCTTTAAGCTGAGCATGGCCAAGAGCAACTCGCTGCGCTCACCCGCTGCATGTATGGCCTGCGCCAGCGTTGAATAGGTGGCATCGAGTTCATGCGCTTGCATGGGGCTTCTCCGGTTGCAGGCTGCGGAATAGGGCTTGCTGCACATCGGCAGGTGATGCGGGCGCATCCCAACGTGCAGCAATATAGCCATCGGGCTGCACGAGCACGGTGGTATGCGCACCAGCTTCATAGCGTGTGCGCGCTTCTTGGTGCAGATCGCTCTGCGCATTCAGTGCGATGCTGCGCACACCCTCAATTTGCATCAACTCACCGAAGCACAGTAGGCAATAGCCCGCACCAAAGCTTTGTGTAAGGTGCTGCATCACGCTGCCAACCAACACGCGCGCTTCGGGCGCAACGAAACCTGGCGAAGCGGCTCGCGTGTCGGTGCTTTCATTTGGATAACGCACGGGCGCAGACTGGCGCGGATTCATCAGCGAGCGCACCTGCGGCGTGCTGCCTGCCAAGCGCAGCGCGGCTTGGCGCAGCAGGTCAAATCCGTGATGCGGCGGACTCATGAATTCGGTGCTTGCTGCCAAAATCAATGTTGATCAACGCAGCAGCGCGGCGCTCGGTGCTGTAGGTATCAAGCAATGCCTCGCTTGTCTTGCCCTTGATCACGCAGGCCAGCTTCCAAGCCAAATTGCCCGCATCATCCAAGCCAGAGTTCAAACCACGCACACCAAAAATCGGCACCATATGCGCAGCATCGCCTGCAAAAAAGATGCGGCCATGGCGGTATTCATCAAGCGTGAGGCATTTAGCGTTGTAAATTGAAATCCACTGCGGCTGCCAAGGCTCGGTCTCGCCCATCCACTCCAAATGCGCTTTCACGCGCGGCAGCACATTCTCGGGTTTGACCGCTTCAATCGGGTCTTCATCATCACGCACTTGGTAATCAATGCGCCACACATCATCGGGCTGGCGGTGCATCAAAATTGTGGAGCCGGGGTTGGTGGGCGGGTCAAACCATGCCAAGCGCTCGACGGGTTGGGTTTGCAATCGCGTAGATTTTTGCACCACATCCACAATCACGTAGCGGCCTTCGTATTGCACACCTTTCAGCTGCAAACCCAGTTGCTCGCGCACCGTGCTGCGCCCGCCGTCAGCGGCAATCAGCCAATCAGCGCGAAGCTGCTCACCGTCCTCTAATGTGAGCATGGCGTGATCAGTATGGTTCTTAACTTGCGCGATGCGCGTGTTCCAACGCATGGTGATCTTGCCGGGGAACAAGGCTTTAGCGTTTCGCAGCGCATACTCTTCCACATAAAACTGCTGAATATTCGTCATCGGCGCAAAGCGCTGCGATGCGTCATGCGGCATGTCAAATTTCAGCACTTCATCTCCGCGAAAATAACTACGCCCACTAGTCCACGCCAAGCCTTTATTCACCACTGCTTGCGCAGCCCCGCACCAGTGCAAAATTTCTAGAGATCGGCGAGACAGGCAAATCGCGCGACTGCCGGTGCAAAAACTTTCATCAGCTTCGACTACCGTGCTCGCTATACCTTGCGCGGCCAGCAGAGCGGCCATCGTTAGGCCTATGGGTCCACCGCCTGCGATAACGACGGTGGGTTTCGGCGAACCCGAGATATTCTTCATGTCTATTACTCTCTATTTAACAGCATTTAGCGTAATGAATACTACGGCCTTGAACATACTTTTTTATGATTTATTCCGCAAGTACTGCGGATATTGCGCTGGCCACATAAACGACATTTTTCGAATTCAAGCCCGCAACACACATGCGCCCAGAGCTCAGCACATACACGGCATGCTCTTCGCGCAGCCGCGCGACTTGTGATGCATTCAGGCCTGTGTAGGTGAACATTCCGCGCTGAGCGATGTAGCGAGCGCACATTTTCTCGTTGATCTGCCCGGCGAGTTGATCATGAATTGCTACGCGCATCGCTTGGATTCTCTGCCGCATCACATTTAGCTCGCTGTTCCATGACTGGCGCAACGGCGGCGATGAGAGCACGCCAGCAATGAGCTTTGCACCATGTGTCGGCGGATTGCTGTAGTTTGCGCGAATGGCCGACATCAACTGCCCGAGCACACGCTCAGCCTCCGGCGCACTTTCACAGACGACGCTCAATGAGCCACAGCGCTCGCCATAGAGCGAGAAATTTTTTGAGTATGAGCTTGCGACGATGCATGGAACATCTGCTGAGACCAGCATCCGTATGCTTTGCGAATCTTCATCAAGGCCAGCGCCAAAGCCTTGGTAGGCCATATCAACAAATGCGATTAGATTGCGTTTTTTCAGCACGGGCACAAGCATGCGCCATTGCTCAGCATTCAGATCAACGCCTGTTGGGTTGTGGCAGCATGCGTGGAGCAACACAATGCTTTGCGCAGGCAGGCCGCTTATGACTTGGAGCATCTCTTGAAATCGTAATCCGCCAGTTTGTGGATCGTAGTAGGGATAGGTGTTGACTTGGAAGCCTGCGCCTTCAAACACCACGCGATGATTTTCCCAGCTCGGATCACTGAGCCAGACTTGTGAAGCAGGAAAATAGCGCTTTAAAAAATCAGCGCCAACTTTAAGTGCGCCCGACCCACCAATGGTTTGCAAGGTCGCAATTCTCTTGCCCGCACGCGCTGGGCAGTTTTCACCAAAGATCAGCTCTTGCGCCATCTCGCGATACTGCGCGTGCCCAGCCATAGACAAATAAGGACGCGGTGCGGTCGTGTTGTGCAGATCAGCCTCGCTCTGGCTGACGGCGCTCATCATGGGCAATTTGCCTGCATCATCAAAATAGATGCCGATGCTCAGATTGACTTTGTTCGGCCGAGTATCGCGCTGAAAATCTTCGTTCAGACTCAGAATGGGATCGCCTGGATAGGCGGGGATATTTTTAAACATGCCAGTTCTTTCAGTAAATCTTTGATTTGGCGATCAGTTTTTATCGCATCGCACCTGTCGCAAGTTTATGTACTTTTTTACTCTTTAATACTGATAAATTATTGCGTATTGTTAAGTATTTCTTTATAGTAGTCGCATGGCTTTGACACGTATCACCCTGCGCCAATTTGAGGCATTTCTTGCAATTGCGGATATGCGCAGCATTGCTGCCGCTGCGCAGCGGCTGGGGCTAACTTCTTCGGCTGTCAGCCAGCTGCTGACGCAGCTCGAAGTGGAATTGGGCTTCCGCCTGTTTGACCGCACGACGCGCAGCGTGAATCTCTCTGCTGCAGGCGAAGATTTTTTGTCTTCTGCGGAATCGGTGTTGCGGCATGTACGTGCAGCAGAGCAATCGATGGACGACATCCGCAACAGAGCCGCTGGCATCGTCCGCGTGGGTGCACCGCTAGCCTTGGCAAGCACAGCGCTGCCAGCAGCGATCGCAGAGTATGCGCTTGGCAAACCCAAAGTTGTGGTTCGCATTTGCGATACGCCCAACGAGCGCTTGGTCGATCGCGTTGAAAACGGTGATGTAGATATCGCGATAGGCCCAGATCGGCCAACGGGCCATAAGGTGCGCAGCGATACGGCGTTCTCAAGCGCATGGGTCATGTGGTGTGCTCCGTCTCATCCGCTTGCAAAGCGAGCGCGAGTCAATTGGCGGCTGCTTCGCACTGCGCCCATCGTGGCCACCGGGCATGATCATGAGTGGGGCGTGATGCAAATGTTTGTTGATCTTCCGCAGGATGCTCGCATTACGCCCGTCGATGTGGTTGATAACGTGACCACGGCGTTCGGCCTTGCGGCGCAAGGGCGGGTGGTGACGCTTGCGCCAGCTTATGTTGCGCCGCTGGCAAAAACTTTTGGGCTCGTGATGCGCCGCATTGTTGATCCAGAGACGATCCGCAAGGTATGCATCTATCGCTCCGTAGAGCGCACTCTCTCCCCTGCGGCAGAAGGTTTCGCTGAGTACGTGTTGACATGGCTAAAACACTGGGACAGCAAGATGCTACAGCATGCATTTGATGGTGATGCTGTCATTTTGTAATCACTATAAATTTCATAGCAAACTAATCAATTTTTATATCTGGTGCAAACCACTTTTTATATAAACTTGAAGCTCAAGCAGCCACGTGCACCGTAATCCACATCAAACAAATCACCCGTCTTCGCTGCCACAGGTTTGGTGAACGATCCTGCGAGCACGATCTCGCCTGCGGCTAAATGCTCGCCCTAAGGCGCAAGCTTGTTCGCTAGCCACGCCACTCCAATCGCCGGATGCCCTTGCACGCCGGCGGCCAGGCCCGTTTCTTCTACCACGCCGTTGTACCGACAAATCGCGCCGACCCACGGTAGATCGGTTGTGTGCGGATCGACTCTGTAGCGCGCATCAGTCGTCACATCACCGATCACGATGCCCGCATTGGCTGCGTTGTCACTGATCGTGTCGAACACTTTGTGATACAATGAATGCACGTATTCAAACGGAGCGCTGCATGACCACTTCCATTCGACTCGACCCTGCCATTGAAAATCGGCTCGATACTTTAGCGCAGGCAACAGGCCGTAGTAAGGCGTACTACCTGCGCGAGCTCATTACTAATGGCATGGATGACCTAGAGGACTATTACCGCGCGGCCGTGGTGATGGAGCGTGTGCGCAAAGGCGAAGAAAAAATCTACACGCTAGACGAAGTTGAGGCGAAGCTTGGTTTGGCAAATTAAGCTGTCGGAGTCGGCACGCAAAAGTTTAGTCAAGCTGGACAAGCAAGTTGCAAAGCGGCTTACCCAGTTTTTGCGCGAGCGCATCGCCGTGCTGGACGACCCGCGCAGCACAGGCAAAGCCTTAACGGGCGCCATCTTTGGCTCGTACTGGCGCTACCGCGTGGGAGACTATCGCTTGATTTGCGATATCCAGGATGGGGAGCTATGTGTTTTGGTGATTGAAATTGGTAACCGCAAAGAGGTTTATCAGTAGTCGCCTTAGATTGCATTCATTCTTCGGCCTCATGCGCGACGGCGCAGACCGTGGCTTCATCAACGTCGACATCCAAATGCGCACCAACGTGCCCCACATCTTCGCCATCGGCGACATCATCGGCCAGCCCATGCTGGCCCACAAAGCCGTGCACGAAGCGCATGTAGCCGCCGAAGTAATAGCGGGCGAGCAGCAAGGCAATAAAGAGCTTGCCGCCGCCGCCTTCAACGCCCGCGTCATTCCCAGCGTCGCCTACACTGACCCCGAAGTAGCTTGGGTAGGACTAACCGAAGACCAAGCCAAGGCGCAAGGCATTAAAGTGAAGAAAGGCCTGTTCCCCTGGACAGCGAGTGGCCGCGCAATCGCCAATGGCCGCGACGAAGGCGTGACCAAACTGCTGTTCGACGACAGCCCCGAAGCCCACGGCCACGGCAAAATTCTCGGCGGCGGCATGGTAGGCACCCACGCAGGCGACATGATCGGCGAAATCGCGCTGGCCATCGAGATGGGCGCAGACGCAGTGGACATCGGTAAAACCATTCACCCGCACCCCACG
>JANPDG010000148.1:0-4401 GCA_031431335.1 Polaromonas sp.
GCTGTGGCGGCCCGTGTTGGCAGGGTGGGCTTTGATGTGGCTTGCCAGATAAACAGTGCGCTGGTGACGGCCACTATGCCAGCCAAGCCTGCCCACATCAGTGGTGCGCGTGAAGCGCTGTGGCTGGCCGCAGCAGACTTAGCAACCAGAGCCGCCTGTAGGGCATGAGAGTCGCGGTTCAGTGCGCTGTGGTCGTCAAGGCTGGCGGTTTTAAGGCTGGTTTTGGCGGGCGATGCTGCAGCGTCCAGCATGGGTCTGCTGTGTTGCAGATCGGCCTCGGTGTCTGTTGCGCTTTTGGCATCAACGCCTGCGGCGGGGCTTGCGCCCCAGCGGCGCAGCTCGCGGGCCAGCTGGGCGGCGCTGCGGTAGCGGTCTTCGGGCTTTTTGTCTAAGGCGTTGAGCACTATGTCAGATAGCTCGCGCGGGATGGCTGGGTTAACTACGTGCGGTGCGTCAGGCGGTGACTTGACAATGCGCTGCTGCAGCAGCTCAAGGGTGGGCGCGGTAAAGGGCTGCTTGCCGCACAGCAGCTCATACAGCACCACCCCTAGCGAAAACACATCGCTGCGCTGGTCTACCACCACGCTGGGGTCGTTCACGCTGAGCACCATTTCAGGCGACATATATTGCGGCGAGCCTGCCACCACAGAGCTGCTGGCGGTGTTGCCCAGCTGGGCGGCCAGAGTGGCGCGGGCGGTGAATTTGGCCAAGCCAAAATCCAAAATCTTCGGGCCATTGGTCTTGGACATGAACACATTGGCCGGCTTGATGTCGCGGTGCAGCACACCAGCCTTGTGGGCATGGTCTAGCGCCAAGGCCAGCTTGCCTACCAGCGCCACGGCCTCGCGCTGGGCCATGGGCGGCCCGGCAGTCATGCGCTGGCGCAGGTCGCTGCCGTGCAGCAGCTCCATGGCGACATAGGGCAGCTCGCGCCCGAGCATGCTGCTGGGCGCACGGCCCGCGTCGTATACGGTCACGATATGCGGGTGGTTAAGCGTAGCGGCGGCGCGGGCCTCTTGCAATATCGCCGCGTCGACCATGGCGCTGTCAAAGCCGCCCTGAGACGCATCGGTCTGGGTGTAGAGCGTTTTAATAGCGATGGTGCGGCCTAGAGTGGCATCAAACGCCTCAAACACAGCGCCCATCGCGCCGTGGCCGATCATCCGGTCGAGCCGGTAACGGCCTAGATAGCCGTAGCTGGCAACGTCGTCTTCACCCGACTGGGTGTCCATGGTGGTGGCAGCAAATGTGGATTGGTCAAACTCAGACGACATAAAAGGTCAAATTCGGTGGCTAAAAGCAGGTCACATAGTCAAATAGGCTGCACAAAATTGTCATTAAACAGCAAATTTTGCACAAATAACGAGATTTTAATCAGCTTGTTACGCATGTGCACGCCCCGTGCCATCAGGGCGTCACGCAGCACACGGCGCATGAAAACGCATGAAAACGACATGACAGTGCATTTAGAACGCAGATAAGCGCCCTTAGATTAGGTGCAACTTGGGTAAACCCTTAAAATCAATCTTTCGCCCACACCTTTTGTATGACCGCACGCCCCGCTATTTTTAACGACGTGTCGCTGTTTCCACGCGACGCCAAGCCTCTGCCTAGCTACCGCAAGTACTGGGCGGCGCGTTTTGGTGTGGCCAAGTTTTTGCCCACCACGCGGGACGAGATGACTGCGTTGGGCTGGGACAGCTGCGACGTGGTGATTGTGGTGGGCGATGCGTATGTAGACCACCCTAGCTTTGGCATGGCGGTGATTGGCCGCATGCTGGAAAACCAAGGCTTCCGTGTCGGCATTATTGCCCAGCCTGACTGGCAAAGCGCCGAGCCGTTTAAGGCACTGGGCAAGCCCAATTTGTTCTACGGCGTGTCCGCAGGCAATATGGACAGCATGATCAACCGCTACACGGCGGACCGCAAAATTCGCACCGACGATGCCTACACCGCAGGCGGGCAGGGCGGCAGCCGCCCCGACCGCGCCGCTTTGGTCTACAGCCAGCGCTGCAAAGAGGCGTATAGCGATGTACCGATTATTTTGGGCGGCATCGAGGGCTCGCTGCGCCGCATAGCGCACTATGACTACTGGCAAGACAAAGTGCGCCGAAGCATTGTGGTGGACGCTAAATGTGACCTGCTGCTGTATGGCAACGCCGAGCGCGCAATTGTAGAGATTGCCCACCGCTTAGGTGCCAAAGAGCCGATTGAAAACTTGACCGACATTCGCGGTACCGCGTTTGTGCAGCGCCAAAATGCCGAGGGTTGGTTTGAAATTGACTCGACCGACATCGACACGCCCGGCCGTACTGAGCAGCACGTCAACCCCTACATGATGAGCGCCGACTTGGCACGCGAGCAGGGCGGGTCGTGTGCTAAAGAAGACGCGGTGGTGTCGGTGCAGTCGGGTTTGCCAGCAGCGGCAGCTGGTGCGCCTACGATGCGCGGCCAGATGGACGCTCACACCGCCCCTGTTCGCCCTGAGCTTGTCGAAGGGTTCAGCATCAAGCCTTTGACCTTTGTGCCCAATCCTGCACTGAGCAAAAACAAGCTCAAAACGCCGCCACGCGATAAATCTGTCATTCGCCTGCCCAGCTACGAGCAGGTTAAAAGCGACCCCACGCTCTATGCTCACGCCAACCGCGTGCTGCACCTCGAGACCAACCCCGGCAATGCCCGCGCCCTGGTGCAAAAGCACGGCGAAGGCACCACCGCGCGCGACGTATGGATTACCCCGCCGCCCATCCCGCTCACCACTGCCGAGATGGACTTGGTGTTTGACTTGCCGTATGCACGTAGCCCGCATCCGTCGTATGCCGATGCACAAGGCGGCCACGATGGCGAGACCAAAATTCCAGCTTGGGAAATGATTCGTTTCTCCGTCAACATCATGCGCGGCTGTTTTGGTGGCTGCACCTTTTGCTCCATCACCGAGCACGAAGGCCGCATCATCCAAAGCCGCTCTGAAGACTCGGTCATTCGTGAAGTTGAGGCGATAAGAGACAGCGTGAAAGGCTTCACCGGCGTCATATCCGACCTGGGCGGCCCCACGGCTAATATGTACCGCATCGGCTGCAAATCGCCTGAGATTGAATCGGCCTGCCGCAAACCCAGCTGTGTGTACCCCGGCATTTGCCCCAACCTGAACACCGACCACAGCGCGCTGATCAAAATGTACCGCCGCGCACGGGAATTGAAGGGCGTGAAGAAGATTTTGGTCAGCTCTGGCCTGCGCTACGACTTGGCTGTGCAAAGCCCTGAGTATGTGAAAGAGCTGGTCACCCACCACGTAGGTGGCTACCTCAAAATAGCGCCCGAACACACTGAGGACGGGCCGCTGTCCAAGATGATGAAACCTGGCATCGGCAGCTATGACAAGTTCAAGCAGATGTTTGAAAAGTACTCGCTTGAAGCAGGCAAAAAGCAGTACCTCATCCCCTACTTTATCGCCGCCCACCCCGGCACCAGTGATGAAGACATGATGAACTTGGCCATTTGGCTCAAGAAAAACGGCTTCAGAGCCGACCAGGTGCAAACCTTCTACCCCAGCCCCATGGCCACGGCCACGGCCATGTACCACACCAACCGCAACCCGCTGCGCAAGGTCACCCGCGACAGCGAGACGGTCGACATCGTGCGCGGCGACAAACGCCGCCGCCTGCACAAAGCCTTTTTGCGCTACCACGACGCCAACCACTGGCCGCTGCTGCGTGAAGCGCTCAAGTCGATGGGCCGCGCCGATTTAATCGGCAACGGCAAACACCACTTAATCCCCACATTTCAGCCCATGACCGACGGCGGCTATACCAGCGCACGGCGCAAGAACTCCAACGTCGTGGGCAGCAAAGTCAAAGGCCGCACCGGCGGGTCTACCACCACTGCTGCCCCCGTGCGGGTCGCCGTCAAACCCGGCCGCATCCTCACGCAACACACTGGCCTGCCGCCGCGTAAACACACCTAGTTTGGCGATGCTGATCAAATCTGCCGTAGCGCTGCTGTTGAGCGCGGTGTGTACTGGGGCTGCAGCCGATGCGCCATTTACGGTGTCCACCGATGGCCAAGAAGTGATCGACACCCGAACCGGGCTCATCTGGCGGCGCTGCGCAGAGGGCATGACAGCCAGCAAGAGCGGCTGCTCCGGCACGGCCATCGAGTTCACGTTTGACGCAGCGCTTGCTCGCGCGAGCGCGCAGACTGCGAGCGGTTTGTCCTGGCGGGTGCCCAGCTTGAACGAGTTGTGCTACATCGCAAACCGCAAATACGATCGTCCAGTATTAGACCCTGTGGCTTTCCCCAAAGCCCCTGAAAAACTCTGGTCATCCACACCACATGTGCGTTACTCGACCTACGCATGGTTTGTCAGTTTCGCTTACGGTGCAGTCCTCAACAGCTTTCGTG
>JANPDG010000149.1:0-15823 GCA_031431335.1 Polaromonas sp.
GGGCGTGCGCGGCAAAGACATTGTGAGCGCCTTGCAAAAGCTGGGCGCAGCGAATGCGGCGTTCGTGTCGCGCGGCGATAAGTCTGGCACCCACGCAGCTGAGCTGCGCTACTGGGGTATGGCTGCTGCCGTAGACAAAAAAGGCAATGCGTACAAAGAGTGTGGCTGCGGCATGGGCCCTGCGCTTAATATTGCGGCGTCCACCAACGCCTACGTGCTGGCCGACCGCGGTACCTGGCTTAATTTTAAAAACCGCGCAGAGCTGGCTATTCTTGTGCAAGGCGATAGCAAGCTATTTAACCAATATGGTGTAATTGCTGTGAGCCCTGCCAAGCACCCGCATGTTAAAGCAGTGCAGGCGCAAAAGTTTGTCGACTGGATACTCTCTGGCGCCGGACAAAGCGCGATTGCGAGCTATAAAATTGGCGCAGAGCAGCTGTTTTTTCCGAATGCTGCGAAGTAAATGCAAGTAACTCAACAGACTATGGAATAGACCATCAGGGACTTAAGATTGTGGAGCAAACAATGCCGACACCGCTTGACCAAGTAGAAGCTCTGCTGGCGCAGCAGCGCCTGGCGCAAGCGCAACTGGGCCAAGCTCTAAAAGCCGCACGCACAGAGCAGGAGTCAGGCTACCTTGGTGCGGCGATCACGTTGCCCAGCCCGCAGTGGGGCAGTTTCGCAGCCATCGGATTGGCCTTGCTCATGTGCGCCGCTATCACCGCTGTGGTGGTAGCCAAAGTGGTGCGCCCTAAGCTGCAAAGGCTGCGCAAGCAAAGCGCCATTGAACGCGCAAAGCAAGAGGAGATGTTTGTACAGTTTTCTCTGCATGGCGAGTCTGCTAGCACCGGCCAGACAGCAGCAGACAATCAAAAAACAGACTTTCGTATGGAACGCCGCAGTGCTGCCCAAGAGAATTTTCCTGCCTCAGGCTATCTGCCCGCTAGTGAAGCCACCTACATTGCGCCAGAGACCACAGCGGTGGTGGATGACGTGGAAATTGATTTTGATTTAGACCTCAGCTCCTACGACCAGCAGCCAGCTGCCTTAGACGCGCACTGGCAAACGCAATTTGACCAGGCAAAAGAATTTTCCAGCATGGGTCAGCTGCAAGAAGCTGCGCTCATATATGCAGAGCTAGCGGCCCAAGGCGACACTGAAGTGGCCCAGCGCGCTGATGCGCTGTTGTCCGCATTGCCACAGTCGCGTTAAGCCACTGACTTGCGCTCAGGCGCAGTCGCCAGCACCACACCCACCAGCGCAACGGCAAACGCCAGCAGCTGCATACTGCTCATGCGCTCGCCCAGCACCAGTACGCCCACAGCCGCTGCGCTGATCGGTAGCATCACGGTAAACACCCCTGCCTGCGCGGCGGGTACGGCTTTGAGCCCCGTCATCCACAGCCACACCGTCCACACGCTGGCCGCTAAAGCATAAAAAACCAACAATATCCAGGTGCCGGGCGCCACCGCACCAAAGTCAAACTGCAGTGCCTGCCAAACGCCCAGCGGCGTCACCAGTGCAAAACCCCACAGATTGATCAGCGACGTAATACGCCGAGGGCCCAGCGCGCCGGTGAGCTTTTTACCAATCACCGCGTAGGCTGACTCGCAGAGCACCGCGCCCAGCACCAGCAGATTGCCCAGCCAAGCCGCGCCCAGGTCAGCAGGCGAGGGCGAAGGCAATCCTGAAGGCGCAGCAGTGTCTTTGACCAACGACACCAAAGCAATGCCCAGCACCGCACACACCACGGCAACCCACACGCGGGGCGCTACACGTTCGCGCAAAAACAGCCAGCTCATTACCGCCACGCAGGCCGGTATGCTGGCCATGATCACGCCCGCAGCTACCGCACTGGTCATGCCCATGCCGTACAGCATGCAAATAGAAAATAAAAAGTTACCTAAAAACGACTCTAAAAACAGCAGTTTTCGCACCTGCGGCGTCATGGGCGGTTCGCCCGCAGGCTTGCGCAGCCAGTGCAGCATGGCCAAGCCGCCAATGCCAAAGCGCAGCCAGGCCAGCAAAAACACCGGAAACACCACCACCAGGCTTTTAGACATGCCCACATAGCTGCCCACCAGCGTCATGGACAGCGCAAGGCAGGCAAAAGCAACAAATCGGTTCACAGATAGCTCACAATACAGCAAGAGATAACACACCAAACAGCTATCATGCCAGAGCCAACTACCCCGCAAACTGCACTTGGCGCGCACCATGTGCCCCACAATCTAAATCATGCAGTAGGCCATCCAAATAAGGCGGTGCCCCAGGGCCATAGTTTGTTTTTTGTCTACGGCACACTGCGCCAGTCGGGTGCCAACGACATCACCCGCTTGCAGCCCGCCCCGCATTTCATCGGCCGCAGCCACATCAGTGGCACGATGGCCGATTTAGGCGGCTACCCCGGCGTCACGCTCAGCGGCCAGGGCCGTGTGGTGGGCGAGGTGTATGCGGTCAGCGCCGTGCTCGAGGCCAAGCTAGACGCCATCGAAGCCGAGTACCCCGTATCTGGCGATGTCTACGTTAAGCGCGACATCACCGTGCAGGTCGATGGCCAGAGCCTGCCCTGCAGTGTGTATGAAATTAGCCCAAACAGTGTGCAGGGCAAACCGGTCGTTGCCAGTGGTGATTGGATAGCGCACAGTGCGCAATGATGGGTAAAATTAGTCCTAAAATAATAGCAAACTATCTAATATCCACGTCGGAAAACTGCCAAAAAAATGACCTAAAACCCATTGTCTAATATGCACATAGGCATACCAGTCTGCACGCAGACCAGCGTAGGCAAAACCCCACGCGCCGCGCCATTTAGCAGCATTTGCCGCAGTTTGTTGCGCCGCCATCCGGCCCGATGGCCCCAAAACCAGCGAAAATAGCCAATTTGGCGCAGTGGCGTGTGCTAAAGCCTTGCCAGCACAGTGCTGCGCAATGCAAGCCACACCTGATTGATCTTGAACTATTTGTATATGCTGAGCTTCCTTAAAAAAACCCCTGAGCCCGCCGTGTCTGAAACCACCACCCCTAAAACCGAGGCCAAGGCCGCCCATCCACTTGACGCTGTCACCGGCGGCGCTTTCAGCGCGCCTACCTCGGGCGACCGCGCTGCCAAAGTGCGCGAGTGGTTAGCTACCAACCCGAGCGCCGAGCAGATGCAAGAGGTCTTCAAAGAGCTCAGCACCAAAGACAAAGGCGCTGCCAAGCCGCTGCGCGAAAAGCTCGACGAGCTCAAGCGCGCCAATGCGTCTGAGCACATTGCCGCCGAATGGGCGGACAAAGCCCACGCGCTGCTCGCTGGCAGCAAGCTCAATATTGCCGACGCTCTGGGCTGGCAGCGTGACGCCGCCAAAGCCGGTGCGCCATTGTCCAAAGAGCCGCTGGCCAGCGTGAAAACGCAGCTGGCCGAGCGCGTGAAACTCATTGAAGACCTGCAGCACCGCGCCCAAGTGCAGCGCGAAGCCGCACTGCTCATGGCCCAGCGCATTGAAGTGCTGTCGACCAAGCCGTGGACGGATGCCCAAGGGGTGTGGGAGGTGTTGCGCGCGGATGTCACGCTGTGGCAAACGCAGGCAGACGCTATGACGACGGATGCACACTGGCCCAGTGTGGACGCTAAGTTTGCGCCCCAGCTGGACAGCGCCAAGTCGCAGCTGCTCACCCTGTGGGACGCCTTTCAAGCTGCTTTGGCCCAGGCCGTAGCCGCCAGCCAAGATACAGCCGCGCCGCTGCCCGCCGTGCCCGTGTGGGCCGAGCAGATTCGCGTGGCGCGTGGAGAGGCTAGCCCCAAGCCTGAGCGCACTGAGAAAGCATCGCGCCCGAAGATCGACCCCGAAGTGCGCTCTGCGTCTACCGCCGTTGTGCGCGAGCTGCTGGCCAAGCTAGAGCACGAGCTGGCCGAAGGCCACGGAAAAGCCAGCGTGGGTGCTGCCAACGCCGTGCGCGCTGCGCTCAAAGAGCATGGCGGCAACATTGGCGATCGCCTGGACGCCGCAGCCCAGCACGCGCTGGGTGCAGCCGGCGAGCTAGAAGGCTGGCAGCGCTGGCGCGCCAACCAAATCCGCGAAGAACTCACCGCACATGCCCAGGCGCTGGTGGCCAAGCCGCTGGGCGGGCGCAAACAGCAAGAAGCCGTGCGCAACCTGCGCGACGCCTGGAAGCAAACCGACCAAGGCGGCGTGCCCAACCACGGCATGTGGAAGCGATTTGACGATGCCTGTAACGAAGCCTACAAGCTGGTGGAAGCGTGGCTCGAAAAAGTCAAAGCTGAGGAGGGCGCCAACAAAGCCCAGCGCTTGGCACTGATCGAACAAATCAACGCTTGGACGCTGGCCAACAGCGCACGCACCGACTGGAAAGAAGTCAACCGCGAGCTGTTTAACATCAGCGACCATTGGCGCAACGGCGGCCATGTAGGCGAGAAAACATTTGCCGAGCTGCAACCCCTGTACAAAGCCGCCATCAAGGCCGCCCACGCCCCTCTCGAAGCCGCGCAGGCTGCCAGCCTGACCTTGCGCCACGCCATGATCGAAGAGGCCAAAGTGCTCGGCGCTGCGCCCATGATGCGCATCGACGCCGTCAAAAGCCTGCAGCAGCGCTGGCAGCACGAGGCGCAAGCCGTGCCTATTGACCGCAAACAAGAGCAAAAGCTCTGGGACGCTTTTCGCAGCCCAATTGACGAGGCATTTAACCGCAAAGGCGCTGAGCGCGAGCAGGCCGCTGCCGCCACCAGCGTGCACGACAAAGCCGTGCTAGAAGCCGTTAAAGCCCTAGACGCAGCCAACGCCAGCGGCGACGCAGGCAAAATCCGCAGCGCCATTGCCGCGTTAGAGGCCGCCGCGCGTGGCCAAGCGACTGCCGCGGCCAGCGCGCAAGACGCTGCTGCCTCTGGGCCTGCAGTATCTTCTAATAATGCAGTTAGTGAAGAAAAACCGAAGATTTCCGACGTGGATATTGATAAGTCTGCTATCGAATCAGTAGTAAATGAGTTGCCTGCAGCGCAACCTAGCGAAGCAGTTGCAGACGCTGCAAGTGGTTCAAACACCAGCGAGCCTGCCACCGCAGAGCCTGCCGCCGAAGCATCGCCCCAAGCAGCAGCGCCCGAAGCGCCAGCGGCTCCTGCTGCCCCAGTCAAAGTAGCCAGGCCCGTCATCGCCATGCGCGGTGGCGACGACCGCCCTGGCAGCAAAAAGGCCGAGCCCGCCACGCAAGACCGTTTCGGCGACAAAAAAGGCGCCCGCACCGGTGACCGCTCAGGCCCCGGCGCAGGCCGTGATGGCGCACGCGGCGACAGCCGCAGTGCCCCAGCAGGTGGCCGCATGGGTGACCGTGGTGGTGACCGATTTGCCGACCGCAGCCAAGAAGACCGTGGCCCGCGCCTGTCTAACACCGCGTTCTACGCCCAGCGCGACGCACTCGACCGCGCGCAAGCCGCTCTCAAAAACCTAGCTGTTCAAGCCCACGGCGAGTCGCTCACCGGCCTCTTGTCCGCTTGGGAGCAGCGCAGTGCTGACGCCATCCCCAAAGACCTCGGTAAATCTGTGAGCACTGCCGCCCGCGCCGCTTGGTCGCAAGCAGTGTCTGGCCCTGCGAGTGCCAAAGCAGACGCAGCCACAGCGCTATTGCGTATCGAAATGGCCGCTGAAGTGCCCACCCCCGCCGAGCACATCAGCGCACGGCGCATGCTGCAACTGCAACTGCTCACCAAGCGCAACGACCCCGCGCCCGTCGACACCTGGGCCCTAGACACCACAGCTATTTTGTCCAGTACCTACGACGCGGGCACTGCCAAGCGCTTGCAAGCGGCTTTAAAGGTGTTTTTGCGGTAATTTGCGACCTGGATGGAACAGGACAACTTTGACGAAGCTACGGGTAGCGCGCTCAGGTGGTCGCAAGTGAGATGGCGCATGCAAATTGACCGATCTCTGGTACTCCAGTGTGAGGGTGATGTGCATGCGCCATCTCGCCCGATGCTGCATAACCCAGGCGCAAGATTTTCAAGTTCTCAGCTATTTACATTTAACCCCTCCCCACAGCTGTAAATCAGAGACCACCGGGTACACTAGAGGGTTGTTGTATACAGTAGCTTTTTGCGACCACGCGGAGCACGTTCAGTTGGGATTTAATGTTCATTCTCCGTATTTTTTGCAGTCTCGCCGCCGCCTTGCTCACCTGCACGGCTTATGCCCAAACCGCAGCGCCGCAGGCCGCTGCAACACACCCTATTTTTGTGCTCAACTCGCTCGACGCCAGCGTCAGCGTGATTGACCCCATCACCTGGACCGAGAAGCAGCGCATCGCTACAGGCAAAGAGCCGCATCACCTGTACATGACGCCCGATGAAAAATCGATCATTGTGGCCAACGCAGGGGCCGATTCGCTGACATTTTTTGACCCTAAAACAGCCCAAGTTCAGCGCGTGATCAAGGGCATCATTGACCCTTACCATCTGCGCTTCTCGCCCGACATGAAATGGTTTGTCACTGCTGCCAACCGGCTCAACCATGTGGACGTGTACCGCTGGGACGGTAGCAACATGACTCTGGCCAAGCGCATACCCACGGCCAAAACGCCCAGCCATATGTGGATCGACAGCAAGTCCACCACCGCCTTTGTCAGCATGCAAGACAGCGACGAGCTGATTGCAGTGGACCTGGCCACCCAAACCGTGCGCTGGCGCACCGCCACAGGCCCCGTGCCCGCCGACGTGATCATGTCGGCTGATGACCGCTATGTGCTGGTGGGCCTCACCGGCGGCGACGCGGTGCAGGTGTTTGACGTGACCGGCAAAGAGCCCAGGCTGGCCAAAACCATCAAGACCGGAGCCGGTGCCCACGCTTTTCGTGCGGCAGGCGACAAACGCCATGTGTTTGTCAGCAACCGCGTGGCCAACACGATCAGCAAGCTCGACATGCAAACCTTAGAGGTGGTCAGCAGCTTTGCCTTGCCCGGCGGGCCCGATTGCATGGATGTGTCTAAAGACGGGAAATGGTTGTTTGTGACGGCGCGCTGGGCCAAAAAGCTCACCATAGTCGACTTGACCACAGGCAAAATAGTACGCAATATCAACGTAGGAAGGTCACCCCATGGCGTTTGGACTCTGGACCACGCAGCGCGGCAGTAAACAGGCAGCTAGCGTGCTTGCAACGCAAACACCGCCAGAACTACGCAGCGCTTGGGCACTGCCAGTTGCTACGGTATTAATAGCAATTTGCTCAATCCACACGTCGGCATACGGCCAATTGTTTGGCAAAAAGCCCGCTCCCGCTGCGCCCCCAGCGCCGCCCATTGCCGCCGCGCCCACCTGCGATAAGCCGCTGTACCTCACGCTAGACACCGGCCACATGGATGTGGCCCAGATGATGGCCGATGTGCTCAACAAGCACCAAGTCAAGGCCACGTTTTTTGTGGCCAACGAGAAAACCAAAGACGACAAAGGCTCGATGAGCTTTGAGTGGGGCCAAAAGTTTTGGGCCCAGCGCGGCCAAGAGGGGCACGACTTTGCCTCCCACACCTGGGACCATGTGTACTGGAAGGGCGATGTCAAAGGCGTTACGCCCGCGTTTGTGGTGCAGCCCAGCGCAGGCGCGTTGGCCGGGCGCAGCTTTACGTGGGAGTCCAAAAAATACTGCGAGCAGATCACCCAAGCGCGCGAGCGGATTGAAGACTTCACAGGCAAAAAAGCCCTGCCTATTTGGCGCGCCCCTGGCGGCAAAACCTCTAAAAAAGTGATTGAAATGGCCGAGGCCTGTGGCTACAAACATGTAGGCTGGGCACCCGCAGGCTTTTTGGGCGACGAGCTGCCAGACAGCACCAGCAATGATGCACTGCTCAAAAAGGCCCTGCGCGACATCAAAGGCGGCGATATTTTGATGGCCCACTTAGGCATTTGGAGCCGCAAAGACCCTTGGGCGCCCGCTGTGCTCGAGCCCCTGATCGTTGGCCTGAAAGAAAAAGGCTTTTGCTTTACCACCCTGCGCCACCACCCTGATTACAAGGCGTGGTATGCCGCACACTAACTGCGTAGGTTCGCGATGAGTGATTGGATGGTTGACACGTTTGCACTCAGCCAGCTGTGGCTGTTTGAGCATCTGGTGCAGCCGCTCATGCTGATGGCTGGGCTCAGCGGTGTGCTGGAGCAGGGCTTTGAAGGGGCGGGCTGGCTGCTGGTGGGCCTGTTGCAGATGGCGGTCATCATCTGCGTGTTTGTACCGCTGCAGCGCGCGCTGCCAGTGCAAGCCGTGACCAACCGCGCCACCATCCGCACTGACATGCTCTACACCGCGATCCACCGTTTGGGGCTGTTCAGAGTAGGGCTGTTTTTGCTGGTTGACCCGCTGTTTGACGCGGCGTTTGGCGCGCTGCGCCAGCAGGGTATCAGTGGCTTTCATTTGGACGAGTTGCTCAATATTACGGGCAACGCGCTGCTGAGCTTTGCGGTGTATCTGGTGGCGCTGGACTTGATTGGCTACTGGATTCACCGGGGTCAGCACCAGTTTAATTGGTGGTGGAAGCTGCACAGCCTGCACCACGCCCAGCAGCAAATGACCGTGTGGAGCGACAACCGCAACCACCTGCTAGACGACCTGCTGGTCGACAGCCTGATGGTGCTGGCCGCGCAGCTCATTGGGGTTGCACCCGGCCAGTTCATGGCGTTTACGGCGCTCACGCAGCTCTCAGAGAGCTTTCAGCATGGCAATCTGCGAATCTGGTTTGGCTCTATGGGCGAGCGATTGCTGGTTAGCCCGCGCTTTCACCGTCTGCACCACGCGGTTGGTATTGGGCATGAGTCGCCCAGCCGCGTTTTAGGGGGGCACAATTTTGGCGTTTTATTGCCTTGGTGGGACACCCTGTTTAAAACCGCCAACTATGAAAAACGCTTTGACGATACCGGCGTGCGTGACCAAGTAGAGCAGGGGCGCGACTACGGGCGCGGCTTTTGGAGCCAGCAGTGGCTGGGCGTTAAGCGCTTGGCCGGGCGTGCTTAGCCTCCTGATCTTACTAATCGCCCTCACAATTCGGTTGCCGTGGCCCGCTTTATCCTGATCAACACTTCTCATGCAGGCAACGTAGGCGCGGCTGCGCGGGCGCTCAAGGTGATGGGCTTTGACGACATGGTGCTGGTCGCGCCGCGCTGGGCCAATGTGCTGCGCCGCGAAGAAACCATCCAGCGCGCCAGCGGTGCCAACGACGTGCTGGCCAACACCCGCATTGTGGACACGCTGGACGAGGCGCTGGACGGCGTAGACCATCTGTGCGCCACCGCCATGACCCCACGTGACTTCGGCCCGCCTACCTACGCGGTGCGTGAATATTTTGATTTGCTGTCCAATGGCTTGCTTAACAGTTCGCCCTCTTTACTATCAAATAAAGAGCAAACTATTGAATATCCACGTCGGAAAACTGCCGAATTTTCTTCCAAAAACGCTGCCCCCCACATGGCTTTTCTCTTCGGCTCTGAGCGCTTTGGCATGAAAAACGAAGACGTGTACCGCTGCCACGCCGCTTTAAGCATCCCCACCAACCCACAGTTCGGCTCGCTCAACCTGGCCAGCGCCGTCCAACTATTAGCCTACGAATGGCGACTGGCCTTGGGCGGCTACGCGGTCACCGAAGCGCTCAAGCCGACCGAGACGGCTGACGCCCAAGCTGTGAGCGGTCTTTTGACGCATTTTGAACAGGCGCTAGTGCATTTGGATTACCTTGACCCTGCAGCCCCCAAAAAGCTCATGCCCCGCTTGAATGCGCTGCTTAACCGCGCTGCACTGCGCCAAGAGGAAATCCATATTTTGCGCGGTATCGCCAAGGCCATGCTGCAGGCCACGCCCCCTTGTAAGAAGGTGCAGTCTCCAATAGACTAAAGACCATGTTGACAGTCCTTAAGCATGTGAGTTTCCAGCGCTTGTTGCAGCGTGCCGTGGTGGCTTGGCTGCTGGGTGCTGTGTTGTGGAGCTCTAGTGTGGCCGTGGCCGCTGCGGTGATGGGCTGCTGCGACCAACCGCAAGCCTGCTGCAGCATGGGACCCTCGGCCAGTTCAGGCTCTGGTTGCACCACTTGCGTGCCGCCCTTAAGCGCCGCATCCGTCGCGCCCAAAGCACCTGAGTTTGTGCATCCCGCGCTCGCTAACAGCCCTTATTCTGTGGGGACTATCACTTTTTATAGCGCTGATATTTGGCGACCGCCCAAGGCGAGCTACGGTTCATCGGTTTTTATTTTTAATTTAATTTTGAAGGATTTATCATGAAATCAATTTACACCAAACTCGCTCTTGGCATCGCCCTGACTGGCTCGAGCATGGGCGCTTGGGCTGCAGGCGCTTGCTGTGCAGCTGGGGCTGTGTGCTGCATCGGCGGCTTCATGCCCTGCTGCCTTTAAGCTTCTCGGCGCACTCAATGGTTCAGTGCGCTGACACGGGCCAGTCATTCTTAAAGCGCTGGCCCTGTGAAAGCCTCAAAGCCCAAGCTCCTCGGAGCTTGGGCTTTTTTGCTTTGAGCGCAGTCCAATTCTGACTAAAACAGTACACTAATGGCATGTTTTCTCGCCTTCGCTCCGATATCCAATGCATCCTAGACCGCGATCCTGCTGCCCGCAGTACGTGGGAGGTGCTCACCTGTTATCCCGGCTTGCACGCGCTGGTGCTGCACCGGCGGGCGCACTGGTGCTGGATGCATGGCCTCAAGTGGCTGGGGCGGTTTATCTCCCACATCGCGCGCGGCTTGACAGGTATTGAGATCCATCCCGGTGCCATCATCGGCAAGCGGGTGTTTTTTGACCACGCCATGGGCGTGGTGGTGGGCGAGACCGCCCAGATTGGCGACGGCTGCACCATTTACCAAGGCGTCACGCTGGGCGGCACCTCGCTGTACAAAGGCGCTAAGCGCCACCCAACACTGGGTAAAAACGTAGTGGTCAGCGCGGGTGCCAAGATTTTGGGCGGCTTTGTCGTAGGCGATGGGGCCAAGATTGGCAGCAATGCGGTGGTCATCAAGCCCGTGCCAGCAGGCGCCACAGCGGTGGGCATACCTGCGCGCATCATCCCGTCTAAAACGGGCGAGAGCGCCGATGTGACGACGCAAGACCCGAAGTTTTCTGCTTACGGCATCACGTTAGAGGACGACCCGTTGTCCACAGCCATGCGCGGCCTGATCGACAATGCCAGCGGCCAAGAAGCGCAGATCGCGCTGCTATGGCAAGCCATCGAAAAGCTATCCGCCCAGCCCAGCGCTGCCAAAGACTGCGTGCCCGACAACGCAGCCCGTGGGGACACGTTTGCGTCGCAGAAGTTGACGGACTTGGTGGGGAAGTGAGTTTGCTATTTTAATCGTAGCAAACTATTGAATACCCGCGTCGGAAAACGGCCTAAAAAACTTCCAGGGTCGAGTGGTAAAAACTAGCGCCGCACCCACATCACGACCAATGCAACCAGCAGGGCTGCGCAGGCGGTGCCCAGAGCGAATACATAGGCGAACAGGCGTTGATTCTCGGCGTCTAGCCTCTTGGCGTTCTCGCGCAGTTTGTCCATTTTGGCGAGCCGCTTTTTCAGGGTGCGGCGCTCGCCGCGCACGGCGTCTAGCAGCTCGAACAGGCTTTCTATTTGGATTTTTTGAATCTCTGGGGTAACCGGCACGGGCGCGGGCCTGGGTGGTGGGCGAAAGTCGGGCTGCTCGATTTTGGCGACGCGCAGCATCTCGTCAAAGCTGCCTGGGGCGGTGGTGCCATAGAGCACGTCTGCCGCTTCAGAGCTAAAGCGCGAATCGTCTAGCAGATCGTTTAAGGCCGAGTACTGCGGTGAGCGCGCGCCTTGGCGAAAGGCGACTTCTGGGGGCTGCAGCTCTACCAGACCCAGGGCGGACAGATCGACCAGCAGCTCGCCAATGTCGCCAAAGCCTTTGAGGGTTTGGACATAGAGCTGAACAGTATGTGTACCGTCGATGGCCAGCAACAGCACGCGCAGTCGGCGCGGCAGCTCGCGCGGGTTGCGGCGCACCACGGCGTTGCCCCGCTCGGTGCGCGCCACAAGGTCATTTAGCCTTGTATTGAGCTCTTGCAGCGTGATCTGAGTCACTGGAAACCGCCATAGTACTTATGCATACACACAAGCATACAGGTTTTGTGTCTATTTGTGCATCGCACAAATAGACTAGTTACACATTAAATTACGCATAAAAACGCAATGTAAGCCAAGATTGGGTTCGATTTAGACCAGTTCAGCCGTCATTTCAATCTCCACGCAGGCTCCCATCGGGATTTGTGCCACGCCAAAAGCGCTGCGCGCATGTGCGCCCACCACGGGGCCAAACACTTGGCCTAGCAGCTCAGAGCAGCCGTTGGTGACCAAGTGTTGCTCAGTGTAGTCGGGGGTGGAGTTGACCAGGCTCATGACTTTGACGATGCGTTTGACGCTGTTTAAGTCGCCGCCAGCCGCCTTGCAGGCTGCGTCTAGTGCAGCCATCAGGCCAATGGCACAGTTGCGTGCGGCCAGTTTGCCTTCGTCTGTCGTGATGTTTTTGCCCAGCTGGCCTACCCACGCGCCGCCGTCTTTGCGGGCGATGTTGCCCGAGATGAACACCAGCTTGCCAGTTTGTACAAACGGCACATAGGCTGCTGCGGGCGTGGCCACGGCAGGCAGCTCGATGTTCAGGGATTTAAGGGTGGCGTAAATGCTCATGGAGGGGCTCCGGTAGAAAAGAATGAAAGACTAAGATTGCTGTGTATTATCAAACCAAAATCACATACTAAAAATAGGCTTCACATTGGGCGCATTGTTTGCATTGCTGGCGGGTTGGGTACTGGGCTGCGCGGCTCAGCTGCAGCAAAGTAGTCTGTGGACGGGCTGGAGTTATGCGTTTTGCTGCTTTGCAGGCGTTTTAATTGCTACGTTTTTCGCTATTAAAAAAGATGCAGTAGCCAGCGATGGTTCGCCATTAACTGTCGTGCCCACAGGGCTAGCAAGCCGCATAGCCCAGGCCATGCGCCGCGCTAATGCCTTCGCTGCTTTGCGTATAGTGGCTTATTGGGTAGCAGCCGCAGCGTTAGGCTTTAGCGCAACGGGCCTGCGTGCAGTGGTTTTTGGGCAAGATGCGCTTAAGCCCGCGCTTGAGGGTATTGACGTGCAGGTAGTGGGCGTGGTGGCCGCTATGCCGCAGCGCAGCGAGGCGGGGCTGCGGTTTCGCTTGAGCGTAGAGTCGGCCAGCAGCGCTGGTCAGCCAGTGACTGTGCCGCCCTCGCTGCAGCTGGCTTGGTACAGCCAGCTGCAGCGCAGCGAGGACGCAGCCAGTGTGGCGTTTGCACAGCTGCAGCAGGGCGCGAGTGAGCTGCGAGCTGGCGAGCGCTGGGCGCTGAACGTGCGCCTCAAAGCGCCGCATGGCAACGCCAACCCGCACGGCTTTGACTACGAGCTGTGGCTGTGGGAGCAAGGCCTGCAGGCCACGGGGTATGTGCGAGCCACGCCGGCCAACGCGGCGCAAGGCACCGCTCCGCGCATGATCGGTAGTACCTGGCTGCACCCGATCGAGGGCGCGCGCCAAAGCGTGCGCGACGCCATATTTAGCACCGTAGCCGAGCCGCGCTTGGCAGGTGTGGTGGCGGCGCTGGTGGTAGGCGACCAAGCCGCCATCGAGCGCGCCGACTGGGATGTGTACCGCGCCACAGGCGTAGCGCATTTAATGAGCATTTCGGGCCTGCATGTCACCATGTTTGCTTGGGGTGCAGTGCTCTTGGTGGGCTGGCTGTGGCGGCGCTCGGGCAGGGCCATGCACTGGCTGCCCGCGCAGCACGCAGCGCTGATCGGCGGTGTGCTGCTGGCCACGCTGTACGCGCTGTTTAGTGGCTGGGGCTTGCCATCGCAGCGCACGGTGTGGATGCTGGTCACCGCGGCATTGCTGCGTCTATCGGGTAAGCAGTGGCCTTGGCCGTTGGTGTGGCTGCTGGCCATGGCAGTGGTGGTAGCGGTGGACCCGTGGGCGCTGCTGCAGGCGGGGTTTTGGCTGAGCTTTGTGGCGGTGGGGGTGCTGTTTGCCAGCGGTGCGCAAGCGCAGGGCGCAGCCACCATGCAGCAAAGAATCTTCTCAGCCGCGCGCGAGCAGTGGGTTATCACGCTGGCGCTGGCCCCGCTGTCGCTGCTGCTGTTTCAGCAAGTCTCGCTGGTGGGTTTGATTGCCAATGCGATTGCGATCCCGTGGGTCACCTTGGTGGTCACGCCGCTGGCCATGCTGGGCGTGCTGTGGGCACCTCTGTGGAATGTGGCGGCCATGGCAGTCAATGGGCTGGGGCAGGTGTTGCAATGGTTCGCGTTCATTCCGTGGGCGGTGCTGTCGGTGGCGGCACCGCCATTTATATTGGGGCTGGTAGCCGTGCTGGGCGGCATCGTGCTAGTCATGCGCCTGCCGTGGCCGCTGCGCGCCATGGGCTTGGCCGCCGTGCTGCCCGCGCTGCTGTGGCAAGCCCCGCGCCCTGCTGACGGCCAGTTTGAGCTGCTGGCGGCTGACATAGGGCAGGGCAACGCGGTGCTGATTCGTACAGCGCGGCATAGTCTTTTATACGACACCGGCCCGCGCTTCTCGCGCGAGAGCGACGCAGGCCAGCGCACGCTGGTGCCGCTCCTGCGTGCACTGAGCGAGCAGCTAGACACCATCATCGTGAGCCACCGCGACAGCGACCACTCAGGCGGGGCACTGGCCGTGCAAGCCATGCAGCCCAACGCAGCGCTTCTGAGTAGCCTAGAAGACGGCCACGAAATACTGGCCGCACGTGACCCTAAGCAAGCCAACCAGCGCTGTGTGGCGGGTCAAAAATGGCAGTGGGATGGCGTAAGCTTTGCCATCCTGCATCCGCAAGCTGCCGATTACGACGCAACCAATAAGCCCAATGCTCTGAGCTGCGTGCTGCGCATTAGCAACGGCGCTCACACCGCACTGCTGGTGGCCGACATAGAAGCGCCGCAAGAGGCGCGCTTAGTTGAACAGTACGCAAATTCTGTTCGCACCGAGCTTGCCCAAATGCCCGCAACGACTTCGACAAGCCCCGTCCTAGCGGTGAATATCTTAGAAGCCGACGTTTTGCTAGCCCCCCACCACGGCAGCAAAACCTCATCTACCGAAGCCTTCTTAGACGCCGTCAAACCCAAGCTGGCCATCTTCCAGTCTGGCTACCGTAACCGCTACAACCACCCCGCCCACGAGGTAGCCCAGCGCTACACCGACCGCAACATCCAAATGATTACCAGTCCTCAGTGCGGCGCAGCTACGTGGCGTAGCGACCAGCCCCACGGCGTGGCTTGCCAGCGGCAGATCAATAGGCGGTATTGGCAGCATCAAATACCTTGATGCCTTGCGGCCTTGCAGCCTTGCTATGGGCCTGAAACTTGCTATGCTGTCACTAGGAGAACCAAAATGGTAAGTACCGCAAAATACGATGAAATGCATGCCACATCTACCAGCGTGCGGCAGCATTACGCTGCTTACGATGCTTGGCTTGGCCGCCAGCCGCGCGATGTGATGCGCTCGCGGCGGGACGAGGCGGAGATGATTTTTCGCCGGGTGGGTATTACGTTTGCGGTGTATGGCGAGAAGGACGAAGACGGCGCAGGTACCGAGCGGTTGATTCCGTTTGACCTCATTCCGCGCATCATTCCCGCGCACGAGTGGGACAGCATGCAGCGCGGCTTGGTGCAGCGCGTGACAGCGCTGAACCGTTTTGTACACGACGTGTACCACGGCCAAGACATTATCAAAGCGGGCATCGTGCCAGCAGAGCAGGTGATGAACAACGCCCAGTTTCGCCCTGAGATGGTGGGCGTAGACGTGCCGCACGGCATCTACAGCCACAT
>JANPDG010000150.1:0-5529 GCA_031431335.1 Polaromonas sp.
TGCAACTGCGGCCACACCAAGTTCATCAGCGATGCCACTAAAAAATTGCGTGCAATCGTCACCGCGTAGTCCATCTCGGTGTGCACTGAGGGCGCAAACGCGGTGCGGTGCGGCAGCTCGAGCATCGTGTGGTTTAAAAACTGCTTGGGGTTGCGAAAGTAAGCCAGCTGGTCCTCAGTTGTATTGCCAAGCAGGTTTGCCGCATGTTGGTACAGCATGCGCGCTTGGCCAATATGGTCCAAGCCAATGTTGGCCATCGCAATGTCTTCTTCTAGCACCGGGCCATGGCTGCACCACTGGGCAATGCGCTGGCCATGAACCAAGGCGTTGTCGGCCAAGTGCAAGATGTACTGCGCATGTTGCGCATTGCGCGCGCTATCAGCCGCCATCACATATGCCCCACGTCATCGGGGATGCTGTAGAACGTGGGGTGGCGGTAAATTTTGTCACTTGCGGGTTCAAACATTTCATCTTTGTCTTCGGGCTGGCTTGCTGTAATGTTCTTGCTCGCCACCACCCAAATACTCACGCCCTCCATCCGCCGCGTATACACATCCCGCGCCATGTTCAGCGCCTGCTGCGCGTCTGCCACGTGCAAGCTACCGCAATGCTTGTGCTCTAGGCCTTGCTTGCTTCTTGTGAAAACTTCAAATAGTGGGAGTTCTTGTTCTGTCATGTATCTGAGATTTAAAAGAAATTAATACCGGACGCGAAGGGCGCTAAGGTTGCGAGAAGGACGCGAAAGGAATACAAAAAATAAAAAGAAATATAAAAACTGTTGTGTAAATCAAATTTTCTAAAAACTAAAACTAAAACTAAAACTAAAACTAAAACTAAAACTAAAACTAAAACTAACTCGATGAGTTTTAAAGATAATTTTGGTATTTTTTCTTTATCTTCTTTCGCGTCCTTCGCGCAACCTTAGCGCCCTTCGCGTCCGGAAGTTCGGAAGTCCGGTATTCAAAAACCTAAGCCCATTCAAGCCGCCCGCAGCAACGAACGCGCAGATTGCTTAGCCGCATAAGCCAGTGCCGCCTCACGCACCCATGCACCGTCCTCGTGCGCTTTGACGCGGGTGGCCAGGCGTTCGGTGTTGCAGGGTCCGTTGCCGTTGACTGTGGCCCAAAATTCGTTCCAGTCGATGGCGCCATAGTCGTGCGCTTGGCGCGCTTCGTTCCATTTCAAATCAGCATCGGGCAGGCTCACGCCCAAGATAGCGGCTTGCGGCACGGTGGCGTCGACAAAGCGCTGGCGCAGTACATCGTTGGACAGGCGTTTGATGCCCCAGCGCATGCTTTGGCCGCTGTTGGGGCTGTCGGCATCGGGCGGGCCAAACATGGCCAGCACCGGCCACCACCAGCGGTTAACTGCGTCTTGCACCATGGCGCGCTGCTCAGGGGTGCCTTGCATCATGGTCAGCAGGCTTTCATAGCCTTGGCGCTGGTGAAACGACTCTTCTTTGCAAATCCGAATCATCGCCCGCGCATACGGCCCGTAAGTGCAGCGGCACAGCGGCACCTGGTTCATGATGGCTGCGCCGTCCACCAGCCAGCCAATCACGCCCGTGTCGGCCCAGGTGAGCGTGGGGTAGTTAAATATGCTGCTGTACTTGGCCTTGCCAGTGTGCAAAGCGTCCAGCATTTGGTCGCGCGAGGTGCCCAGCGTTTCGGCGGACGAATACAAATACAGGCCATGCCCTGCTTCGTCTTGCACTTTGGCCAGCAAAATGGCTTTGCGCTTGAGCGATGGCGCGCGGCTGATCCAGTTGCCCTCGGGCTGCATGCCAATGATCTCGCTGTGCGCGTGCTGGCTGATTTGGCGCACCAGCGTTTTGCGGTAGGCCTGGGGCATCCAGTCTTGCGCTTCGATTTTGCCGTCCGCGTCAATCTGCGCGTCAAAGCGCGCTTGCCGCTCTAGCTCGGCTCCAGTTGCCGGGCTGGCTGGCGAGAGCACCACATGCAGTGGCGCGGCATCAGGAATATCTAAGGCTTGGGTATACATACACAGGTCTCCACCCCGGCCTAATCGCGGGGCAAGCCATGAGTATACCAATTAACCAACCGGTGGGTCGGTTAATTGACGCCCATCTTATGAGTATGGGTGCTAGCTTAATGGTGGGCCGACGAATGGGCAAAACTGTGGGTGTCAAACACCGACTGCCCAGCGCTGTGCTCCTGCTCGCTGGGTGACAGGTCGCTGGGCACGGCGTCGCCAGGCTCAGTCAGCTCCAGGTCCATAAAATTGCTTGGCACACGCCCATCGCCGCGCAGCACCTGGCGCGCATCGGTGGTGATGGTGCCGCTGTAGTACAGCGCCGCTAGGCACACCTCTAGGCGCTCTAGAGACAGCCGCGTGCTTAGCGCTAGCGCCCCAATGGCTTGGGGCTGTTGGCTCAGCACGCCAATGATGCCCATATGGTCTTGGTGCAGCCAGCTTTGCGGCAGCACCGACAGGCGGCGCAGGTGAATGGTTTCGCTCTCGTAGCTGTCTGGCAGGCGCGGCGATTTGCTGCGGCTGGCATACACCCACATCAGCCGCTCCAGGCTGTGCGTCTCAAAGCCCGGCGGCATGTGCGCCCGCTCGTTGGGGCGGTGGCGCCACGAGGCCAGCGCCATGCTCAGCGCGCTGGCACCGGGCAGCAGGGCAGCCTGCCAGCCTTGCAGGTCAACCACCGCCACCAGCCGGCCTTCAAAATGCAGGTGGTAAGTGCCTTTTTGCAGGTTATGTTGGCGGGTGGCCACTTGCTCACCCAAGGCAAAGTGGGTGCACAGCTGAGGCAGGGTGCTGGCAAAGTCAGTCAGGCGGCTGGCACACTGGTAGCCGTTGCCCAGCTCAATGCTCAGTACCGCGTCAATGTCTTGGGGCTGCGGCTCTGTAAAAGCCACGGGGCGCGTGGTTTGCAGCGGGTAGATGGTCAACGGCGAGTGGGGCGCATCAGGGTTGGCAATATGCAGGCCACGCTCGTTGCCAGTGCCTTCGCCCAGCGTTACATTGGGGCTGTTAATCAGCCACATATCGGCGTCTTCAAAAACCACCACTTCCCAGCGGCAGCGCGCCACCGCCGCAGACAAGATCTGCGCCGTGGCCAGATTGGCGTCAGAGCGGCCAAAGCCGAGTAGCCCAATTCGCAGTACAGGAAGCTCCATACAAATCTCACGCATCCAATTTTGAAACAATACGTGAATTATTCGGCAAGATATGCGGTTTGCCTATAGTCCATTTGGGTGAGTTAGATGTAAAAAAACAGTCTGTTTTGTAACAGCTACAGGCTGCCTCTAGCCGCCGCCGTCCACCACAAAGCCTTTGCCCCGTCCGCGCCCCAGCTGGGCCAGAACCTGCGGCAGCGCCTCATTGAGCGTCGCTTTAAGCGTGTGGGGCGGGTTGATGATAAACATGCCGCTCTCGCGCAGGCCCGGGCGTTTAGCGCGCAGGGGCTTGCCGTCGGGGCTGACGTTGACCTCAGGCGCTTGGGTTTTGTCTTCTTCGCCCATGCCAATGTTCAGCGTAGCGTGCAGCCACGACTTTTTGTGTTGCTGGGCCAACACCTTTAAGCGGCGCGGCAAATCATGCGACTCGGCACGCGGAATCACCGGGTACCACACCGCATACGTGCCCAGCGGAAACCGCTTCATCGCATCTTGCACGCCCGCAGCCACGCGGCCGTAGTCGCTCTTCATTTCATAGCTGGGGTCCATCAGCACCAGCGCGCGCTTGTTGGGCGGCGGCAGCAGCGCCTTGAGCGCCTCAAACCCGTCTGAGCGCTCCACGCTCACCATGCGGCCGGCTTCTAGCTGGGCGATGTTACCGTCCAGCGCTGTAGCGTCAGCGCCGTGCAGCTCAAACAACTTGAGCTTGTCGCGGGTTGAGGCCACCGTGCCGCTGCGCAGCAGGGTGTGCATGACAAACGGCGAGCCAGGGTAGATTTTGATGCCCTTGGTGGCATGGGTGGGGTTGAACGCGGCAATGCAGTCGATGTAGTCTTGCAACGCAATTGCTATTTTTTCAGGAGCTGACTTTCCTTTTTCTGCTTCGGAAAGTTGCATTTTTTGGCGTACCAAGTCGCTGGCAAACAGCTTGTGCACGCCTTCGTCCGCCTCGGCGCTTTTTTGCGCAAACTCGCCGTCCAGCCGGTACAGCCCCGCCCCCGCGTGGGTGTCTACCACGGTAATGCCCGCGTCTTTGAGGGTCATGTATTTGAGCGTGGCCAAAAGCGTCATGTGTTTGAGCACATCAGCGTGGTTGCCTGCGTGAAAGGCGTGTCGGTAGGAAAGCATGAGGTGATGATACCTGTGTGATTGACCCCGGGCGGTTGTATCGGCAGGAAAGGGCAACTTCCCTAGTTTGCAATACTATAAATTCAATAGCATACTATCTAATATCCACGTCGGAAAAATGCTCTAAATTCTTCCAAAACTCACCTTCAGAAGATGAAGCGTATGCGTACTTTCAGACTATCTAAAGAGCATCAATTAAGCTGTGTCTCTTAACCCATCTGTGCTATTGCTGCAATAAGTCACACAAAACACAATCGGTAGCTTGTATTGCTATCAAGTAATTTTTGCCATGACACCCTCTTTATTCTTCAGCACGCGTCGCTGGTTTCAATTTATCTGTGCAGCCTGCTTGGCTGTATTGCTTGTGGCCTGCGGCGGCGGCGGTGGCTCTGCGCCTGCGGTGTATGACGCAGGCTCGCCAGAAAAACAGCCTTGGCGCACGTTGTTTGCCAGCGGCGCTGACACCCGCTCGCTCACGGGCACGGGTTGCACCGTCACGGTGGGTGATTCGCTTTTGGAGGGCGCGTCCACTGTCACCTTTACCCTCACGCGCGGCCTCAGTGGCTTGACTGTCTCGGCGGTAGTGGGTTCCGATACGCTGGCCCAAGTATCGTTTGACCCAAGCGTCACCGGCACCACACCAAAGTTTTACGCCCTGAGTGTGCCCAGCGGCACCGGCACCTTGGTCAGTCTGGCTGCTTTTGACTTAGAGCGTGCCATCTTCTCGCTGGGCTCCGCCTCGCCAGACGCGACCCAACAAGAGGTGTTTTTTGCTTATTCGCAAGACGGGGTGAATACCTCTATTCGCTGCGACAGTGTGGTCAACCCGCTGACCAAAGCCAGCTTGAATAACTTTGTGCCCCAAGAGCGCATTGCCAGCTTTTTGGCGGGCACGCCCACGGCCACGGTCAGCTCGGTGGACATTACCCCTGAGGGATGTACCTTGCCAGGCAGTGGCAGCACCTATACCTACGCCGTCAGCCCCCAAGGGCAGATCCAGATCGATTCCACGGTGCTGCAAGCCGATTGGCTCAATACGCTGGCCACCCACCAAGGCGCATACACCGAAATACTGTTGCAGCAAAACGATGCCTACGCGGCAGGCGTCGCTGTGAACGCAGATGCCCAAGGCCGAGGTTTCTTCATGTATCGCCAATCAGCCGATGGAGCAAGCGAATTTAGACATGCTTGTGGACTGGGCGAATGGGGCTTGTTTGGCGGGTTCTTTGGTGGCCCTGTGTAAAGCCAGGCTGCG